>NZ_AP025158.1:1800000-2151326 GCF_019974155.1 Thermus thermophilus | reverse complement strand
GCGGGCCTCGAGGCGGCCTGGGCGGCGGCCGCCCTGGGGGTTCGGGTGGCCCTGGTGACGGTGAACCCCGACCGGATCGGCATGATGCCCTGCAACCCCGCCGTGGGGGGGCCGGGGAAGAGCCAGCTCGTGGCGGAGGTGGTGGCCCTGGGCGGGCTCATGGGCCGGGCGGCGGACGCCGCCGCCATCCACACCCGGGTCCTGAACCGCTCCAAGGGCCCCGCGGTGCAAAGCCTCAGGGTCCAGGTGGACCGGGACCTCTACGCCCTAAAGGCCCAGGAGATCCTGGCGGAGAGGCCCGTGGAGGTGCTTCGGGGCGAGGTGGCGGCCCTCTGGGTGGAGGGGGGGAGGCTTCTCGGCGTCCGCACCGTGGACGGGCGGGCCCTCCCCGCCAAGGCGGTGGTGGTGGCGGGGGGGACCTTCCTCTCCGGCGTGGTCTGGTACGGGAGGAGGAGCCGCCCCGCCGGGCGCCAGGGGGAGCCCCCGGCCCGCTTCCTCTCCCAGAGCCTCAAGGCGGTGGGCCACACCCTTCGCCGCTTCAAGACGGGAACCCCGCCCAGGATCCGCGCGGACAGCGTGGACTTCGGCCGCCTCGAGGTGGTCCCGCCCGAGATGCCGCCCGGGAGTTTCACGGGAAACCCTGGGCCCCACGCCGCCAGGCTCCCCACCTGGCAGACCCGCACCACGGCGCGGACCCACCGCCTCATCCTGGAAAACCTCCACCTCTCCCCCCTCTACGCCGGGGACATCCAGGGCATCGGCCCCCGGTACTGCCCCTCCATTGAGGACAAGGTGGTGCGCTTCGCCGACAAGGAGAGCCACCTCCTCTTCGTGGAGCCGGACGGGCTCTCCACCACCGAGGTCTACCTCCAGGGCTTCTCCTCAAGCCTCCCTCCCGAGCTCCAGGAGGAGATGGTGCGCTCCCTCCCTGGGTTTGAGCGGGCGGTGATCCAGCGCTACGCCTACGCCGTGGAGTACGACAGCCTAGACCCCACGGAGCTCACCCGGGGCCTCCAGTCCCGCTTTCTCCCCGGGCTTTTCAGCGCCGGGCAGGTGAACGGCACCTCGGGCTACGAGGAGGCGGCGGCCCAAGGGGTGCTGGCCGGGCTCAACGCCGCCCGGTTCGCCCTGGGGCTTCCCGAGGTCCACCTCCCCCGGGAAAGCGGCTACATCGGGGTCCTGGTGGACGACCTCGTGGGCCGGGGCACGGACGAGCCCTACCGGATGATGACCTCCCGGGTGGAGCTCCGCCTCCTCTGCCGGGCGGACAACGCCGACGAGCGCCTCGTCCCCTTGGCCGTGGCCTGGGGCCTGAGGCCCAAGGAGGACCTAAAGCGGGTGGAGGCCAAGTACCGCAGGGTGGCGGAGGAGCTTAGGCGCCTTCAGGCCCTTCGGGTGGAGGGGGTCTCCGGCCTCCAGTGGCTTAGGCGGCCGGAGAACACCTACCGGGCCCTGGCGGAGCGCTTCCCCCCGCCCGAGCCCCTTTCCCCCGAGGAGGCCTACCAGGTGGAGGTGCGGGCCAAGTACGCGGGCTACATTGAGCGGCAGGAGCGCCTGCGGGAGAAGATGAAGGACCTCGAGGCCTTCCGCATCCCCGAGGGGCTGGACTTCCCCAAGGTGCCGGGGCTTTCCCGGGAGGCGGCGGAGAAGCTCTCCCGCCACCGGCCCAAAAGCCTCGCCGAGGCGGCCCGGATCCCCGGGGTGCGGGACTCGGACCTCACGGCCCTGGCCGTCCACCTGCGGCGGGGCGCCTGATGTTTCACGGGAAACACCCGGAGGGCCTGAGCGAAAGGGGCCGGGCCCTGCTCTTGGAGGGGGGAAAGGCCTTGGGCCTGGACCTAAAGCCCCACCTGGAGGCCTTCTCCCGCCTTTACGCCCTCCTCCAGGAGGCGAACCGCAAGGTCAACCTCACCGCCCTCCGCGGCGAGGAGGAGGTGGTGCTGAAGCACTTCCTGGACTCCCTCACCCTCCTAAGGCTTCCCCTTTGGCAAGGGCCCCTACGGGTCCTGGACCTGGGGACAGGGGCGGGGTTTCCCGGCCTTCCCCTGAAGATCGTCCGCCCCGAGCTGGAGCTCGTCCTCGTGGACGCCACCCGGAAGAAGGTGGCCTTCGTGGAGCGGGCCATAGAGGCCCTGGGGCTCAAGGGGGCCCGGGCCCTCTGGGGCCGGGCGGAGGTCCTCGCCCGGGAGGCGGGCCACCGCGAGGCCTACGCCCGGGCGGTGGCCCGGGCCGTGGCCCCTCTCTGCGTCCTCTCCGAGCTCCTTTTGCCCTTCCTCGAGGTGGGCGGGGCGGCGGTGGCCATGAAGGGGCCCCGGGTGGAGGAGGAGCTTGCCCCCCTGCCCCCTGTCCTGGAGCGGCTCGGCGGGCGGCTCGGCGAGGTCCTCGCCCTCCGGCTTCCCCTCTCCGGGGAGGCGCGCCACCTGGTGGTGTTGGAGAAGGCCGCCCCCACCCCCCCCGCCTACCCCCGGCGCCCTGGGGTTCCCGAGCGGCATCCGTTATGCTAAGGGCCAAGGTGCGGCGCATCGCCTTGGCCAACCAGAAGGGCGGGGTGGGCAAGACCACCACGGCCGTCAACCTCGCGGCCTACCTGGCCCGCCTGGGCAAGCGGGTGCTCCTGGTGGACCTGGACCCCCAGGGGAACGCCACGAGCGGCCTCGGGGTGCGGGCGGAGCGGGGGGTGTACCACCTCCTCCAGGGGGAGCCCCTGGAGGGGCTCGTGCACCCCGTGGACGGCTTCCACCTCCTGCCCGCCACCCCGGACCTGGTGGGGGCCACGGTGGAGTTGGCCGGGGCCCCCACCGCCCTGCGGGAGGCCCTGCGGGACGAGGGCTACGACCTCGTCCTCCTGGATGCGCCCCCGAGCCTTTCCCCCCTCACCCTCAACGCCCTGGCCGCGGCGGAAGGGGTGGTGGTCCCGGTCCAGGCCGAGTATTACGCCCTGGAGGGGGTGGCGGGCCTCCTCGCCACCCTGGAGGAGGTGCGGGCGGGCCTCAACCCCAGGCTCCGCCTCCTCGGCATCCTGGTGACCATGTACGACGGCCGCACCCTGCTTGCCCAGCAGGTGGAGGCCCAGCTCCGCGCCCACTTCGGGGAGAGGGTGTTTTGGACGGTCATCCCCAGGAACGTCCGCCTGGCGGAGGCCCCGAGCTTCGGCAAGACCATCGCCCAGCACGCCCCCACCTCCCCCGGGGCCCACGCCTACCGCCGCCTGGCCGAGGAGGTGATGGCTCGTGTCCAGGAAGCCTAGCGGTCTCGGGCGGGGCCTCGAGGCCCTGCTCCCCAAGACGGGGGCGGGGGTGGTCCGCCTGCCCCTCGCCAGCATCCGCCCCAACCCCCGCCAGCCGCGGAAGCGGTTCGCCGAAGAGAGCCTCAAGGAGCTCGCCGACTCCATCCGGGAAAAGGGCCTCCTCCAGCCCCTCCTCGTCCGGCCCCAGGGGGACGGGTACGAGCTCGTGGCGGGGGAAAGGCGCTACCGGGCCGCCCTCATGGCGGGGCTTCAGGAGGTTCCTGCCGTGGTCAAGGACCTCACGGACCGGGAGGCCTTGGAGCTTGCCCTGGTGGAGAACCTTCAGCGGGAGGACCTCTCTCCCGTGGAGGAGGCCCGGGGCTACCAAGCCCTTTTGGAAATGGGCCTCACCCAGGAGGAGGTGGCCCGGCGGGTGGGCAAGGCCCGCTCCACCGTGGCCAACGCCCTTAGGCTCCTCCAGCTTCCCCCCGAGGCCCTCGAGGCCCTGGAGCGGGGGGAGATCACCCCGGGCCACGCCCGGGCCCTCCTCATGCTGGAGCCCGAGGACCGGCTTTGGGGGCTCAAGGAGATCCTGGAGAAGGGGCTTTCCGTGCGGCAGGCGGAGGCCCTTAGGGAGCGCCTGGCCATGGCCTCCAGGCGCCCTCCCGAGCCCTCGCCCCTTTCCCTGGAGCTCTCCCGCCACCTGGGCCTGCCCGTGAGGGTGGTGGGCGGGAAGAAGGGCAAGGTGGTGATCCAGTACCGCTCCTTGGAGGAGCTGGAGGCCCTTCTGCGGCGCCTCGGCTACCAGGCGTAGCCGAAGAGGACGCGCACCGCCCCGTCCCGGTCGGTGCGGCGCACCTCCACGCCGTGGCGCTTAAGGCGCTCCAGGACCTCGGGGTGGGGGTGGCCGAAGGGGTTGGGCCCCACCCCGATGAGGGCCACCCGGGGCCTCGTCCTTTCCAGGAGGGCTTCGGAGGTGCCGCTTTGGGAGCCGTGGTGGCTCACCTTGAGCGCCTCCACCTCCCCCACGGGAAGCCTGGCCTCCGCCTCCCGGGGCAGGTCGGCGAGGAGGAGGGCCCGTCCCCGGCCGAAGTCCAGGAGGAGGGCGAGGCCGTCTTGGTTGTCGTCCCCGGAGAGGGCCTCGGGCCAGAGCACCCGGACCTCGCCCCGGCCCACCTTAAGGCGGGTCCCCGCCCCGGCCCGGACGACGGGAACGTCCCGCGCCCTTAGGGCCTCGGCCAGGGGGTGGTCCTCGGGGAAGCCGGGGGCGAGGAGGGCGAGGCCCACGGGGACCTCCTCCACCACCCGGAGGAGCCCCCCGTAGTGGTCCGCGTCGGGGTGGGTGGCCACCAAAAGCTCCAGGGCCTCCACCCCGAGGGCGCGGAGGGCCCGGACCACCGCCTCCCCCTTCTCCACCCGTCCCCCGTCCACCAGGACCTCCCCGCCCCCCATGCGGGCGAGGAGGGCGTCCCCCTGGCCCACGTCCAGCATCCAGAGGTCCAGGGGCTTGGGCCGGGCGGCGAGGAGGCTCGCCAGGGCGGGAAGCGTGGCGAGGAGGAGGGCGCGCCGCCAGGGAAGCCTGCGGTGGAGGGCGAAAAGGAGGGGGAGAAGGCCCAGGTAGTAGAGGGCAAATCCTGGGGGGGCGATCTCCCCCCAGCGGAGGAGGGGCCCTTGGGCCGCAAGTACCGCCAGGAGGAGGAGTCCCCGGGCGAGGGGCTCCACCAGGGGGGCGAGGAGGGCGCCGAGGAAGAGCTTGAGGAAGCCGAGGGGCACGAGGAGGGCCACCAGGGGGAGGGCGAGGAGGTTGGCGAGGGGGGCGAGGAGGGGGGCGAAGCCGAAGCGGTGGAGGAGGAGGGGGAGGAGGAAGGCCTGGACGGCCAGGCTTGCGGCCACGCCCCCGAGGAGGTAGCCCCTGGGGCCCGTGGGAAGCCTCAGGGCGGGCAGGACCAGGGCCAGGCCCAGGACCGCCAGGTAGGAAAGTTGGAGCCCGAGGCCGAGGAGGGCCTCGGGGCGCAGGAGGAGCTGGAGGAAGAGGGCGAGCCCCAGGGCCTGGACCACCCCGGCCCCCCCAAGGCCCAGGAAGAGGCCGAGGAGGGACAGGCCCGCCATGAGGCTCGCCCGCACCAGGGAGGGGCTCGGCCCGGCGAGGAGGAGGTAGAAGGGGAGGAGGGCGAGGGCCAGGAGGTAGCGCCACCGCCCCAAGGGGTAGAGTCCGAGGACGGCGAAGCCCACGAGCACCCCCACATGTAGGCCGGAAAGCGCCAGGAGGTGGGCGAGGCCCGCCCGCTGGAAGAGGGGGTAGGCCGCCTCTAGGCCCCCCTTGTCCCCGAGGACCAGGCCCTCCACCACCTCCCGGGCCTCGAGGCCCAGGCCCGCCCCTAGGCGCTCCCGGAACCCCTCCCTCCAGTCGGGCAGGGGCCCTAAGGGTTCGGCGCTTTCGGCCCGGAAAACCCCCTTGGCCCCCCGGCTCAGGAGCCAGGCCCGTTGGTCAAATCCCCCGGGGTTGGCCCGGCCTTGGGGCGGGACGATGCGCCCCCGGAGGCGGTAGCGGCCGTCCGGTAAAGGGGGGTGGTGGCTCACCCAAAGGAGGTGGCCCTCCGCCCGCGTGAACCCGCCCCTCACGGCGAAGACCCCCTCCACGGCGGCGCCCCACGGGGGCTCGGGCAAGGGGAAGAGGAGGGCCCGGGCCAAGACGAGGCCAAAGCCCAGGGCGAAGGGAAGGCGGAGAAAGGGAAGGAGGCCAAGGCCGAGGAAGGCCCAGGGCGCGAAAAGCCCCCAGGCGGCCACCAAAGCCCCCGCCCCAAGCCCTACCCCCCAGGTCCAAGAGGGCCTCATGGCCGGAGGTAGGGGCGGAGGCGCTCTAGGGTGGCGGGGCCGATCCCCTTCACCTTGAGGAGGTCCTCCACCCGGGCGTAGGGCCTGCCCTCCACGATGCGCTGGGCCAGGACGGGGCCGATGCCGGGCAGGGCCATGAGCTCTTCCAGGCTCGCCTCGTTCAGGCTCACGGGGGTTTGCGCTTGGGGCAAAGGGGCAACCTTTCCCAGGGCTTCCACCCGCACCGGAAGCGGGGCGGGGGCGAGCTTGGGCCAGAGGGCGAGGAGGCCGAGGAGGGCTACCGCGAGGAGGTAGCCGAGGACCAGGCCGTCAAGGCCAGGGTGAGGCCGCCCAGGACCACCCCCCCGAGGACCCAGGGGTCGGCGTCCGGGTGGGTGGCCGCGAAGCCCACCGCGTAGGCCAGGGTGAGGAGGGCGAGGAGCCGCAGGGGTAGGGCCAAAGGGTTGCGGGTTCCCTGGGCCGGGGGAGGAGGCGTAGGGGTAGGGGCGGGAGGAGGCGTAGGGGTGGGGGGGGGCTCCTCCGGGGCGAGCTCCACCGAGGGGGTTTTGGCCGGGGGTTCCTCCTCCCAGACGGGGGCCTTGGCCTCCTGGGCGGGGGGCTTTGGAGGCTCGGGCCTGGGGGCGGCGGTGGCCTTCTTGGCCCGGGCCACGTGGGGCTTGAGCCCCTCGAGGAAGGCCTTGAGTTCCTCCAAGGGGAAGGCCTTCAGGGGGATGGAGAGGGCCTCCACGTCGCCCTGGACCAGGACCGTCCCCCCTTCCCCCCGGGTCACCCGCCGGATCCGGGCGAGCTCCAGGCGTTGCACCCCCTGGTCGCTCAGAAAGAGGAGCGCCGTTTCCGTGACCGCGAGAAGCCCCGCCGGGCCCTCCAGTTGGGCGAGGGGGCGCTCCCCGAGACGGGCGAGCTCGGCTTCATACTTGCCCATGGCCCCATTCTATACGGCATAATGGGGGCGGTATGGCGAACCTGAAGAGCCTTCCCGTGGGCGACAAGGCACCCGAGGTGGTCCACATGGTCATTGAGGTCCCCCGCGGCTCGGGCAACAAGTACGAGTACGACCCGGACCTCGGGGCGATCAAGCTGGACCGGGTCCTGCCGGGAGCCCAGTTCTACCCCGGGGACTACGGCTTCATCCCCTCCACCCTGGCCGAGGACGGGGACCCCTTGGACGGCCTCGTCCTCTCCACCTACCCCCTCCTCCCCGGGGTGGTGGTGGAGGTCCGGGTAGTGGGCCTCCTCCTCATGGAGGACGAGAAGGGCGGGGACGCCAAGGTCATCGGGGTGGTGGCCGAGGACCAGCGCCTGGACCACATCCAGGACATCGGGGACGTCCCCGAGGGGGTGAAGCAGGAGATCCAGCACTTCTTTGAGACCTACAAGGCCCTGGAGGCCAAGAAGGGGAAGTGGGTCAAGGTCACGGGCTGGCGGGACCGGAGGGCGGCCTTGGAGGAGGTCCGGGCCTGCATTGCCCGCTACAAGGGCTAAGTACCCCACCGCGGCGAAAGCCGCGGTTGGGGCCCCAAAAGGACCTTTCCAAGACTTATTTCGGGCAACCCGTGTCGCGAAATCAACGTGCAGCCACTTAGGTTTGGAAAGGCCCTTTCCGAGCCGGGGACGCCCCGGCCCCATTAGAATCCAGGGGGTGCGCATGGTCTGCCCGGTCTGTGGCGAGGCGCTGGAGCTGGAAGGGTACGAGGTGGGGGACCTCGTGGACTGCGAGGCCTGCGGGGCGGTCCTCCGCCTCCTCTCTGACGGGGGCCTGGAGGTGGCGGTGCCTCCGGGGGGGGAGAAGGAGCCCCTCTGGGGCCTCGAGGCCTATGGGGACGGGGAGGAGGCCGTCCTCCGCTTCTCCGAAGGGACCCTGGAGGAGGAGGTGCGCGTGGCCAAGGTGGAGCTGGCCGAGGCCTTGCGCCGCCTGGAGGAGGGGGTGGGGGACGAGGCCCCCGAGGAGGCCGAGGACGAGCCCAACCGGGAGCCCGACTACCTGACCGTCCACGTGGAGGCCGAGCCCGGGCCTTTGGTGCTCCGGCGCATCGTCTACAGAGGGGCGCCGGACCTTCTGGAGTTCACCCTGCCCTCGGGCTCCCTCTACGAGTTCCCCTTCCGGGAAGCCCTGGCCCTTCTTCGCCCCGTGGTGGGTTGACGTGCGGCTGGTCTTGGTCCCCACCCCCATCGGCAACCTGGAGGACATCACCTTGAGGGCCCTCCGCGTCCTCAAGGAGGTGGAGGTGGTGGCCTGCGAGGACACCCGCCGCACCGGGCTCCTCCTCAAGCACTACGGCATCCCCACCCCCACCCTCCGCTTAGACCAGCACACGGTAGGGCGGGCGCGGGAGCTCCTCGCGCCTTACCGCTACGTGGCCTACGCCACGGACGCGGGCACCCCGGGGATCTCGGACCCGGGGGCCGAGCTCGTGCGCCTGGCCCTGGGGTGGGGCTGGCGGGTGGAAGCGCTTCCTGGCCCCACGGCCTTGATCCCCGCCCTGGTGGCCTCCGGCCTGCCCACCCACCGCTTCACCTTTGAGGGGTTCCTGCCCAAGGGGGGAAGGGAGCGGAGGGAGCGGATCCTGGCCTTGGCCCGGGAGGGGAGGACGGCCGTGCTCTACGAGAGCCCCCACCGCCTGCGCAAGACCCTGGAGGACCTCCTCGAGGTCTACGGGCCGGATCACCCGGTAGCGGTGGCCCGGGAGCTCAGCAAGCTCCACGAGGAGATCTTTCGCGGAAGCCTCCGGGGAGCCTTGGAGTATTTCCAGGAGCCCCGGGGGGAGTTCGTCCTCGTCCTGGGACCCAAGGCCCTGGAGGCCCCAGACGGCGAGGCCCTGGCCCGGAGGCTGAAGGAGGAGGGGCTTTCGGGGAGGGCCTTGGTCCGGGCCCTCGTGGCCTTGGGCCTTTCCCGGAACGAGGCGTACCGACTGGCCTTGGAGGAGGAAGAGGGATGAAACGCATCGGGGTGTTCACGAGCGGCGGCGACGCGCCGGGGATGAACGCGGCCATCCGGGCGGTGGTGCGCCAGGCCCACGCCCTTGGGGTGGAGGTCATCGGGATCCGCCGCGGCTACGCCGGCATGATCCAGGGGGAGATGGTGCCCTTGGGGGTGCGGGACGTGGCCAACATCCTCCAGCGGGGCGGGACGGTCCTCCTCACGGCGAGGAGCCAGGAGTTCCTCACGGAGGAGGGGCGGGCCAAGGCCTACGCCAAGCTGCGGGCGGCGGGGATTGAGGGCCTGGTGGCCATCGGCGGCGACGGGACCTTTCGCGGGGCCCTTTGCCTCGTGGAGGAGCACGGGATGCCGGTGGTGGGGGTCCCGGGCACCATAGACAACGACCTCTACGGCACGGACTACACCATCGGCTTTGACACCGCGGTGAACACGGCCCTCGAGGCCATAGACCGGATCCGGGACACCGCGGCGAGCCACGAGCGGGTCTTCTTCATAGAGGTCATGGGGCGGCACGCGGGGTTCATCGCCCTGGACGTGGGCCTTGCCGGAGGGGCGGAGGTCATCGCCGTCCCCGAGGAGCCCGTGGACCCCAAGGCCGTGGCCGAGGTGCTGGAGGCCTCCCAGCGGCGGGGGAAGAAGAGCTCCATCGTGGTGGTGGCCGAGGGGGCCTACCCCGGCGGGGCCGCGGGGCTTCTCGCCGCCATCCAGGAGCACCTCCAGGTGGAGGCCCGGGTCACCGTCCTCGGTCACATCCAGCGGGGCGGGAGCCCCACGGCCAAGGACCGGATCCTGGCGAGCCGCCTGGGGGCGGCCGCGGTGGAGGCCCTGGTGGGCGGGGCGAGCGGGGTCATGGTGGGGGAGGTGGAGGGCGAGGTGAACCTCACCCCCCTGAAGGAAGCGGTGGAGCGCAGGAAGGACATCAACCGGGCCCTCTTGCGCCTATCGCAGGTGCTGGCCCTCTAGGCCCAGGGCCTTCCGCGCCCAGGGCGTTCCCCAAGCCCAGGCGAAGACCCGGCGGGCGAAGGGGCTTTGCGCCACCCCCTGGTAGATGGGGGTGGGCAGGCGGAGGGAGGGGTAGCGGATCCCCCCGGAAGGGGCGGGCTCGCTGGGGAAGCCCGCCCAGATGGCCGCCGCGAGGAAGAGGCCGAGGAGGCCGCCCCCGAGAAGCCCGAGGCCCCTTTCCGCCGCCTCGGAGAGGAAGAGGGGGAGGCTTTTGGCCAAGGCCCCGAGGACGAGCCCCAGGGCAAGGGCGGTCCAGGGGGCGGGGAGGCCGAGGGCCAGGGCGGCCGCGTAGAGGGGAAGGCCCAGGAGCCCGGCCCAGGCGAGGACAAGCCCCCCCCGGTACCCCAGGGCCAGGGAGAGGGCCAGAACCATGAGGGCCAGGAGGTCCACCCAGGTGAGCATGCCCTAAGCTTATACCCCTTTCCCCCGGGTTCCTTCGCCCGGCCAACCGGGGGCCTTTGGCCGGGGCCCTGGCTTGCGCCGGCATGGGGTGGCGTTACGGGGTGTCCAAGCCGCGCAGGCCGAACCCCCTGGCCCTAAGAACCTCCGCCACCCGGGAGACGGCCTCCTCCACCTCCTCGTCCCGCAGGGTGCGCTTGGGGTGGCGGAAGCGGAGGTGGAAGGCGAGGCTCTTGTGGCCTTCGGGCAGGGGCGGGCCTTGGTAGAGGTCAAAGAGGGCGAGGCTTTCCAGATAGGGGCCTGCGGCCTCGCGCACCAAAGCCTCCACCTCGCCGTAGGGGGTGGGGGCGGGGACCACCACGGCCAGGTCGCGGAAGGCGGCGGGGTGGCGGGAGGGGTCTTGGAAGGCGAGGGGCTTCTCCGGGAGGGGCAGGCGGAGCTCAAAGAGGTGGACGGGGGGAAGCTCCAGCTCCCGGGCGATCTCGGGGTGGAGGGCGCCGAGGAAGCCCACCTCCTCTCCCTCCACCAGGACCCGTCCCGAGACCCCGGGGTGGAGGAAGGGGAAGGCCTGGGCCTCCACCCGGAAGGCCAGGCCGAGCCGGGCGAAGAGGGCCTCGAGGTACCCCTTGAGGAGGAAGTAGCCGGAAAGCCGCTCCTTGGCCCAGGGGAGGCCCACCCCCTCGCCGAAGAGGAGGCCCGCGAGGTGGGTCTCCTCCCGCTCCCGGAAGACCCGGCCCACCTCAAAGAGGAGGGCCCGCTCGGGCCGGTCCAGGTCCAAGTTCTCCTTCAGCACCCGCACCAGGCCGGGGAAGAGGTGGGTCCGGAGGGCCGCCTTTTCCGGGGCCAGGGGGTTGAGGAGGAGGAGGCGGGGGGGGTCCAGGCGGAAGCGGCGGGCGTCCTCGGGGTCCATGAAGCTGTAGGTGTAGACCTCCTGGAAGCCGAGCCCCGCCAAAAGCTCCTTCAGGGCCCGCTCCCGGCGGTAAGGCCCCTCCACCCCCCGGTTGTCCGGGGCGGGGAAGAAGGCGGGGAGGGCCAAGGGGATGGTCTCGTAGCCCTGGATGCGGGCCACCTCCTCCACCAGGTCCTCCTCCAGCCTCAGGTCCAGGCGGTGGCTGGGCGGGGTGACCCAATAGGCGGGGCCTTCCCCTTCCACCCGGCACCCGAGCCGCTTGAGGATGGCGACTTGCTCCGCCTCGGGGTAGGCCGTGCCCAGGAGGCGGTTGGCGTAGTGGGGACGGAAGGGGATGGCCTCCGGGGGCTTGGGGCGGCCTTCCTCCAGGATCTCCTGGGCCACCCGGGCCCCCGCCAGGGCCTGGAGGAGGCTTAGGGCCCGCCTCTGGGCGGGGAGCTGGCCCAGGGGGTCCACCCCCCGCTCAAAGCGGTGGCTCGCCTCCGTGCGCAGGCCGTGGCGGCGGGCGGTTTTGCGGATGGACACGGGGTCAAAGCAGGCCACCTCCAGGGCGATGGCCTCCGTGTCCTCCCGGACCTCGCTTTCCGCCCCGCCCATGACCCCGGCGAGGCCCAGGGGGAAGCTCTCCTCCCCCCGCCATCCGGCGATCACCAGGTCCTCAGGGGAGAGGGTCCTTTCCACCCCGTCTAAGGTCCTAAGCCGCTCCCCGGGCCTTGCCCGGCGCACCAGGATCCCCTCCCCGAGGAAGCGCAGGTCAAAGGCGTGCATGGGCTGGGCCCTTTCCAGCATGACGTAGTTGGTCACGTCCACCACGTTGCTGATGGGCCGCATGCCCGCGGCGAAGAGGGCCCGCTGCATCCAGAGGGGGCTTGGCCCCACCTTCAGCCCGAAGGCGTAGGCCAGGGTGAAGTGGGGAGCGCCCTCGGGGTCTTCCACCTTGAGGGCGAAGGGGAGGGGAAGGGCCTCCGCCCTTAGGGCCGCCTCGGGCTCCACCAGGGCGTAGCCCAGGGCGTGGAGGTCCCGGGCGAGGCCCAAAAGGCCTAGGGCGTCTGGGCGGTTCGGGGTGACCTCGAGGTCCAGCACCACCTCCTCCGGCCAGGCCTCGGCCAGGGGGGTGCCGGGGGGAAGGGCGTCCTCGGGGAACTCCAGAAGCCCCCCGCCGTACTCCCCCACCCCGAGCTCCTTGGGGGAGAGGGCCATGCCGAAGGAGCGCACCCCCTGGATCCCCCTCTCCCCCACCCTTTGGCCCAGGCCAGGAAGCTCCGTCCCCGGCAAGGCCAGGGCCACTCCGATCCCTTTTCGGGCGTTTTCCGCCCCCGAGACCACCTCCACCACGCTTTCCGCCTCCAGGACCAGGCGCTTAAGCCGGGTGCCGGGGATGGGGTGGGCCTCGAGGACCCGGGCGAAGACCACCCCTTGGGGGATCCGGAAGAGGCGCTCCATCCGGTCCGTCTCAAAGCCCAAGCCCGCGAGGCGCTCCTCCAGGACCTCGGGGCTTTCCAGCTCGGGCACGTACTGCTTGAGCCAGGAGAAGGGCACCCTCATAGAACCCCCTTGAACTGCTCCAGGAACTTGAGCCTGCCCCCGAAGAAGTAGCGGATGTCGGGGATGCCGTAGCGGAGCATGGCGAGGCGCTCCACCCCAAGCCCGAAGGCGAAGCCCGTGACCCCCCGGTAGGCCGGGGGCAGGCCGAGCCTTTCCCGGTAGGCGTCCACCGCCTGGAAGACCTTGGGGTGGACCATCCCGGCCCCGCCCAGCTCCAGCCACTTTCCTCCCTCGGGCCACCAAAGGGCGAACTGGGCCCCGGGCTCCACGAAGGGGAAGTAGACGGGCTGGAAGCGCACCTTGGAGCCTGGGCCGAAGAGGGCCTGGGCGAGCTCGTAGATCGCCCCCTTGAGGTGGGCCATGGTGATCCCCTCGCCCACCACCAGGCCCTCCAGCTGGTGGAAGACGGCCTCGTGGGTGGCGTCCGTCTGCTCAAAGCGGAAGACCCGGCCCGGGACCACGATGCGGAAAGGGGGGGTGTGGGCCACCATGTACCGCACCTGCATGGGGGAGGTGTGGGTCCTGAGGAGGAGCCGCCCCTCCACCTCCTCCCCCAGGGGGCCTTCCAGCCTGAAGCCCTCCCCAGTGAGCCAGAAGGTGTCCCACATGTCCCGCGCCGGGTGGTGTTCGGGGATGTTCAGGGCGTCAAAGTTGAAGAACTCGCTCTCCACCTCGGGGCCCTCCACCGCCTGGTAGCCCAGGGCGCGGAAGATCTCCACGAGCTCCCGCTCCATGAGGGTGATGGGGTGAAGTCCCCCGGAGAAGAGGCGCGCCCCGGGAAGGCTCACGTCCACCTGCTCCCGCTCCAAGGCCTCCTTGAGGGCCGCCTCCTCCAGGGCCTTTTCCCGCGCCTCCAGGGCCGCCTCGAGGGCGGCCTTGAGGGCGTTCAGCTCCTGGCCCCGTTTCCGGCGTTCCTCCAGGGGAAGGGCCGAAAGGCCCTTCATCTCCTGGGTCAAGAGGCCCTTCTTCCCCAGGTAGCGGGCCTTGAGGGCTTTGAGCTCCTCCAGGTCCCGGGCGTTTTGGATGGCGGCCAAGGCTTCTTCCAGCATGGCACCCCTCTTCCCAAGAGGATACCGCCTCGGTGTACGATGGGCGCGAACCCGGAAGGAGGCTTTGGGCATGGAGCGGCGCGTGGAGGCTTTGGTGGTGGGCGGGGGGCTTGCCGGCCTTTCCGCGGCCTACTTTTTGGCGCGGAGGGGGCTCAGGCCCTGGGTGCTGGAGCGGGAGGCCCCCCTTTCCTGCACCAGCGACAAGTCCACGGAGGCCTACCGCCTCTTCTGGCCCGGGGACGAGGACCTGGCCGCCCTGGTCCGGGAGAGCCTGGACCTCCTCCCCTCCTTCGCCGAGGTAGCCCGCCCCAACCGGCGGGGCTACCTGTACGTGGGCCGCCTCGAGGGCCTGGAGGCCATGGCCCTCGAGGCCCCCCACGCCGGGCCCCTCCGGGTCCACCGGGAGGCGGCCACCTACCCCAAGGAGGCGGCGAGCGGCCTGGACCTCCTCCTCCCCGGCGCCCTGGTGGAGGTCTTCCCCTACCTGGGCCACCTCCGGGGCCTGGGCGGCCTCCACGTGCGCCCCGCGGGGTGGCTTTCCGCCCAGGGTCTCGGCATGGCCCTCCTGGAGAGGCTCAGGGCCCTCGGGGGGCGGCTCGTGTCCGGGGAGTTCCTGGGGGTGGAGCGGGAAGGGGGGCGGGCCCGGTCCGCCCGGGTGCGGCGGGAGGGGCGGGAGGAGGCGTGGTCCTTCGGCCTTTTGGTCCTGGCCCCGGGGCCGGGCCTGCCCCGGGCCCTTCAGGCCCTGGGCTACTCCCTCCCCGTGACGGCGGAGCCCCACTTCAAGGCCTGGTTTCCCGATCCCGAAGGGCGCTTCCCCCGGGAGGCGCCTCTCCTCATCTGGAACGAGCCTCAGGAAATCTTCGCTCCCGAGGAGCGGGCCCTTCTGGAAGGGGAGGCCGAGCTCACCCCCCTCCTTGGCCCCCTTCCCCCGGGGGCCCACGGCCGGCCTGAGGGGGAGGGGTTCCTCGCCCTCTACAACCCCTTGCCCCGGGAGGAGGCCGCCCCTTCGGGGTGCCTGCCCTCCCCGCCCCCCTTCGCCGGGGAGGTGGCCCTGCGGGGGCTTTTCCCCCTCCTTCCCGGGCTTAGGGCCCTGCTTGGGGTCCGGCCCCGGGTGGACGGGGGGTACTACGTCCGCACCCCCGAGAACCGCCCCCTCCTCGGGCCCCTGGAGGAGGGGGTGTGGGTTCTCGGGGCCTTGTCGGGGTATGGGGTGATGGCCGCCCTGGGGGCGGGGAACGCCCTGGCGGCCTGGGCCCTGGGGGAAGGGGTTCCCGCCTGGGCCTGGGCCTTCGCCCCCGGGCGCTTCCTGGACCCGGCTTACCGTCCGAAGGAAGGGGCGGCCCGGTTCCAGCTCTAGAGGGCGAACTCCTGGAGGAGGCCCTCCAGGTCCAAGGGGGCCTCCGGACCCTGGGCCGGGTAGGCCTCGGGGTAGCGGGGGAGGTAGGCCTTCAGCCGCGCTTCAAAGGTGGGCAGGTCGGCCTTCCAGAAGACGCCCACGGGGATCCTCTCCCCCCACTCTAGGGCCTTTTGCTGGAAGCGGGCCATCCGGGCCTCGAGGGCCTCCGGGGAAAGGCCTGGGGGGACGAGGGGGTCGTAGCCTTCCTCCTCCAGCCGGTAGAGCCTGGGGGCGAACCACTCCTTGGTGTGGAGGTCGTTGTAGGTAGGGCAGGGCTGGAGGACGTGGAGGAAGGCGAGGCCCCTGTGCGCAATCCCCTCCTTGATGAGCTCCTTGAGCCCCTTGACGTCGTAGGCGTAGCCCCGGGCGATCCAGGTGTACCCGGAGGCGAAGGCGAGGAGGAGGGGGTTGACCTTCCCCTGGGGGTTGGGCCTGGGAAGGCTTTTGGGCTTTTCCCCGAGGCCCAGCGTGGGCCCGGCCTGGCCCTTGGTGAGCCCGTAGACCTCGTTATCGTAGAGGATGTAGAGGAGGTCCACGTTCCGGCGGCCTGCGGCCACGAAGTGCCCGGCACCGATGCCGAGCCCGTCCCCGTCCCCGCCCACGGCCACCACGGTGAGGTGGGGGTTGGCGAGCTTGGCCCCCTGGGCGATGGGCAGGACCCGGCCGTGGAGGGTGTGGACCCCGTAGACGTTGAGGTAGTGGGGGGTCTTGGCCGAGCAGCCGATCCCCGAGAAGACCACGGTCCGGCTCGGGTCCAGCCTGAGCTCAAAGAGGGCCATCTGCAGCGCGGAGAGGACGCCGTAGTCCCCGCACCCCGGGCACCAGTCCGGGTGTTTGTCCGCCTTGTAGTCCGCAAGCTTGAACTCCACCATACTAGACTCCTTTCCTGAGCACGAGCCTCTTTGGGGCCCGTCCCTCCTTCACCGCCTTAAGGGCCGCCACGGCCTCGTCCAGGGTGATGGGCCGGCCGTTGTACTTCACCACCCGGTGGTGGACCTGCTTCAGGGTTTCCTGCTGGACGAGGTCGGCGAGCTGCCCCGAGTAGTTGTGCTCCACCGTGACCAGGGTCTTCCCCTCGAGGAGGGGAGCGATCTCGGGGAAGGGCCAGAGGAGCCTGAGGTGCAGGTACCCTACCCCCTCCAGGTGGTCCAGGGCCTCGAGGAGGGTCCCCTTCACCGAGCCGAAACCCAGGACCAGGACTTCCCCGTCCCGGTAGAGGGTGTACTGGTCCTCCTTGGGGATCTCCTCCCGGGCGGTCTGGAGCTTTTGCATGCGCTTTTCCATCTGCGCCTCCCGGAGGACAGGGTCTTCGGTGATGTGGCCCAGGAAGTCGTGCTCGTCCGAGGTCATCCAGTAGAAGACCCCTTGGGTGCCCAGGGGGGCGAAGGGGGAGACGCCGTCCTTCGCGGGGGCGTAGCGGGCGTAGGGGGTGGGCTTGCCCGCCTTAGGGGCGAGGCGCTTTTCCTCGCCCGGAGGGAGGACGCGGAGGGCCTCCTTGGGGAGGACCTGGCCGGTGCTCGCCAGAAACTTGTCCAGGAGGTGGACCACCACCGTCTGGTAGCGCCAGGCCCAGGCGAGGGCCTTCTGGGCGTCCAGGAAGGTGTCCAGGAGGTCCCCGGAGGCGAGGACGAGCCTAGGGTACTCCCCGTGCCCTCCCCTGATGGCGAACATCAGGTCCCCCTGTTCGGTGCGGGTGGGCATCCCCGTGCTGGGCCCGCCCCGCTGGTAGAGGGTCACCACCAAGGGCGCCTCAATCATCCCGGCGAAGCCCAGGCCCTCGGCCATGAGGCTGAAGCCGGGGCCGCTCGTGGCCGTGGCCGCCTTGGCCCCCGTGAGGGCGGCCCCCACCGCCATGTTCACCGCGGCGATCTCGTCCTCCGTCTGGACCACGGCCACGTCCGCCCCAGGGAGGTGGGTGTGGGCCTCGAGGAAAACGCTTTCGTCCGTGGCGGGGCTTATGGGGTAGTAGGTCTGGAAGCGGAGGCCTCCGGCGAGCTTGCCCAAAGCGGCGGCCTGGGCCCCGGTGAGGTAGACCCGGCCGGGCGCGGGGCCCAGGACCTCGAGGCGGAAGGGAAGCCTGGGCACCTCCTCCCGGTACACGGCCTCGGCCACCTTGCGGTTGAGCTCCAGCACCTCCCCCCGGAACTGGAGGGCGAGGGCCTGGAGGAGGGGTTCTAGGGGGTAGCCCAGGAGGTGGAGGCTCGCCGCCACGGCGATGGTGTTCAGTGTGCGCCGGGCCTTGAGGGAGGGCACCCCCAGGGCCTCCCCGATCCGGTCCGCCACCGCCTCAAAGGGGTAGGGCAGGGGCTGGACCCCGGCCTCGGCGTAGGCCTGAAGCACCTCCTTAAGGGACGGGTCGGCCTGGCCCAGGCGCTTGGCCAGGTCCTCCGCCGCCCGGTGGTCCAGCATGGGGAGCTTGTGCAGGGTGAGCTCCAGGACCCTGGGGTCGTAGAGCACCACCCCCCCTTCCCGCACCTCCCCCAGGTGCCGGGCCAGGGTCTCCCCGTCCAGGGCCACCAGGAAGTCCACCCTTTCCCGGAAGGCCTGGACCGGTTTTCGCGCGAGGCGCACGTCCAGATAGGAGTGCCGCCCCATGATGTTGGAGTGGTACTCCCGCCTGGTGGCCACCCACCACCCCCCCTTGCCCACCGCCCGGGCGAAGAGGGTGGCCGCCGTCTCTATGCCCCCGCCTTGGGGGCCGCCCACGCGCCAGGTGAACTCCTGCATCTTCCCCCCTTTGGGCTTACCCTACCCCAAAGGGGGCGGCCTGGCTAGGGCTATTCCTCCCGGTCCGCCTCGTGAAGCCTCCGCCCCCAGAGGCTTTTGGGGGCGTGGTGCTCGAGGACCAGAGCCCGCACCCTGGGGTCCCGGATCCTCTGGGCGGCGTAGAGGGGGTGGTGGCGGCGCACCTGGAAGGCCCCGAGGAGGCC
The DNA here is from genome assembly GCF_019974155.1 of Thermus thermophilus. Classification (NCBI taxonomy): domain Bacteria; kingdom Thermotogati; phylum Deinococcota; class Deinococci; order Thermales; family Thermaceae; genus Thermus; species Thermus thermophilus. The sequence continues at coordinate 2,133,096 of NZ_AP025158.1, read as the reverse complement.
CCGCCGTAGGGGGTAGGGGGGGAGGGGCGGGGCGAAAAGCCCGGCGAGGACCCGCTCCAAGGTCCGGTAGGGCCTTACCGCCTTCCCCGCGTCGTGGAGGAGGGCGGCCCGCACCGCGTAGCCCGGGGCCTCGGGGTGGGCCTTAAGGAGCCTTTGGGCCACCCGCACCCCGTGGGCCCGGTCCCGGGGGTCCATGGCGAGGTAGAGCGCCCGTTCCTCCCCCTCCAGGAAGCGCAGGGCAAAGGCATCGTCCGGCACCTCCTGGGCGAAAAGGGCCCGGAGGAGGCGCCGGAGGCGCCCCCGAAGCCGACCCATCTAGATGAACTTCTTCAGCATGGTGGCGATCTCCTCGGGCTTCTTGGGGTTCACCTTGCCCTCGGAGACCTCGGCGGCGCAGACGTTTAGGAACTCGTGGAGGATTAGGGTGGCCGCCGCCTCCATGGCCTTCTTGGTGGCGGTCATCTGGGTGAGGACCTCGTCGCAGGGGCGGCCTTCGGCCACCATCTTCTGGAGCCCCCGCACCTGGCCCTCTATACGGCGGAGGCGCTTGAGGATGTTGTCCACGGTCTCTTGTCCGAGGTCGGTGGTCCGCGTCATGCCCCCATTATATACCAGTACCCCCTATCTCGTCTTGGCTCAGGGGTTCCTCCTCCGGCGCCTCCCGGGTCCTGGGCCGCCGCACCCAGAGCACCCGCCCCCCCAGGAGGCGGACCACCCGCCTCAAGGCCTCCTCTGGGGCCTCCTCTTCCACCTTTACCTCCGCCTCTACCTCCGCCTCGGGAGGGCTTGGGGGCGCGGGCGCTTCAGGAGGGGGGGCCGGGCGGGGCCTTGGGCTCAGGCTTTTTTTTTCTCCCTCCAGGACGAGGACGACCTCCTCCGCCCCGAAGTGGGCCTGGGCCAGGGGGAGGAGCCTCGCCTTCTGTTCTAAGGCCTTGCGGTAGTGGAAGGCCTTGTCCTCGGGGAAGGCGAGGCGGAGCTGGCCTTCCCGGACCTCCGGGCGGGCTTCCCGCACGAAGGCCCGGAGGGTGGGCCTGAGGGCCTCGAGGAAGGCCCGCCACCGTTCCCGCAGGTCGGGGGCCTCCTCGGGCCTAGGGGGTTCCGGGGCCGCCTCCTGGGCCGGGGGGGTTTCCGGCTTGGGGCCGGCCTCCGGGGAGGGGGCGCCCGTGGGCTGGGGCAGGGCCTCGGCGGCCAGGGCCCTTCCCGCTTCCAGGAGGGCCACCTCCAGGCTTAAGGCGTCGGAGCGGCGGGCGAGGCGTTCCATGGCCTCGTCCAGGGCGGTCATGGCGGCGATCAGGGCCTGGGGCGGGGCGGGAAGGGGTGTTTCCCCGAGGCCGAAGGCGGCGTAAAGGCCCTCCCGGAACACCTCCAAAAGGCCCGAGACCAGGCTCCTCGGGGCGTACCCTTCCCCGTAGAGGCGCCGGGCGAGGCCCAGGGCCTCCGCCGTTTTCCCCCTTGCGAGGGAGGCGGCGATCTGGGCCAGGGCCTCCTTGGGGGGGAGGCCTAGGGCGCGCTCCACCTCCTTCCGGGTGAGGGGGCCTTCCAGGAGGAGGAAGCGCTCCAGGAGGCTTTCCGCGTCCCTCAGGGCCCCGTCCGCCAGGCGCGCGAGGAGGAGGAGGGCCTCCTCCTCCGCCTCCCGCCCCACGGCCTCCAAGATGCGCCGGAGCTTAGAGGCGATCTCCTCCTCCGTGAGGCGGCGGAAGCGGAAGTGCTGGGTGCGGGAGAGGATGGTGGGAGGCATCCTCTCGGGCTCGGTGGTGGCGAAGACGAAGAGGACGTGGGGCGGGGGTTCCTCCAGGGTCTTGAGGAGGGCGTTGAAGGCGCTTTTGGAGAGCATGTGGGCCTCGTCCAGGATGAAGACCTTCCTGGGGGCGGAGAGGGGGGCGAGGTGGATCCTCTCCTTTAGCTCCCGCACGTCCTCCACGGAGTTGTTGCTGGCGGCGTCAATCTCCACCACGTCCGGGTGGGCGCCCCTCTGCACCGCCTGGCAGTGGGGGCAGACCCCGCAAGGGGGGTCTTCCCCCTGGCACCCCACCGCCATGGCGAGGAGCCTCGCCGTGGTGGTCTTGCCCACCCCCCGGGGCCCGGAGAAGAGGTAGGCCTGGGCGAGCCTCCCCTCCCGGATGGCCTTGAGAAGGGGCTCCTTCACGTGCTCCTGCCCCACCACCTCCTGGAAGGTGAGGGGGCGGAAGCGGCGGTAGAGGGCGCTCACAAGGGCTAGTATAGGGCGTGGTGCGGAGCTTCCTTTCCTTGCACGTGCAGGCCTCCCTGGAGGCGGTGGCGGCCTGGGCCGAGGGGCGCACGGGGGGGGCCGGGGTCTACCTGGTGCCCGACCCTCCCTGGACGAGCCTCTACCACGAGGCCCTCGAGGCGGAGGAGGACCCGGAGGCCATCCGGGCCTTCCTGCGGGAGCTTTCCCGCCTAGGGCAGGCCTTGGCCTTCCTGGTCCTCAGCGAGGAGGACCTCCTCTTCCTCCTGGCCGAGGGGGGGGAGGTGAAGGCGGAGCTGCGCGCGGGTCCGGAGCTTGGGGCGGCCCTGAAGGCCCCGGCCGACCTTGCCCCCCTCCTGACGAGGGCCCAGGCCCTCCCGCCGGAGCACGCGGTCCGGGCCCTCGCCGCCCGCTTCGGCCTCCATCCGGACCACGCCCTTCTGGGCTTCGCCGACCTCCTGGAGGCCGAGGAGGAGGAGGGCCTGCCCGAGGAGGTGGTCTACCTTGAGTGAGGCCCTTTTGGTGAAGGTGGGAGGAAGCCTTAGGGGGGCGGAAGCCCTACTTTCCGAGCTCGCCGCCTACCCCGGCCCCCTCGTCCTCGTCCACGGGGGCGGGCCCGAGATCGGGGCCTGGCTTGGCCGCCTGGGGTACGAGAGCCGCTTCGTGGGGGGGCTTCGGGTGACGCCCCCGGAGCAGCTCGAGGTGGTGGAGATGGCCCTTTACCTCACGGGAAAGCGCCTGGCGGAGGGGCTTTCCCGAAGGGGGCGGAAGGCTTTGGCCCTCTCGGGGCGGGACGCCCTCTGCCTGAAGGGGAGGGCCCTTCCCGGCCTCGGCCGGGTGGGGGAGGTGGTGGGGGTGGAGGTGGGGCTCCTCCTGGACCTTTTGGCGAAGGGCTACACCCCCCTCCTCGCCCCCATCGCCTTGGACGAGGAAGGTCCCCTCAACGTCAACGCCGACACCGCCGCGGGGGCCGTGGCCGGGGCCTTGGGGTGGCCCGCCGTCTTCCTCACCGACGTGGAGGGGGTCTACCGGGACCCCAAGGACCCCCAAAGCCGCCTCCCCCACCTCACCCCGGAGGAGGTGGCGGCCCTGAGGGAGGCGGGCGTCCTCCAGGGGGGGATGATCCCCAAGGTGGAGGCGGCCCTCTCCGCCCTCCGGGCCGGGGCCCCCTGGGCGGCCATCGCCAAGGGGGAGAGGGGGGTTTTGGCCCGGGTGCTCGCCGGGGAGGCGGGGACCCGCTTCACCCTTTGAAGAGGCCCAAGAAGGCCCGCATGAAGGTGGGGAGGTCCTTGGGCGGTGACCAGGTTGCCGTCCACCCCCTTTCCCGGTAAAGCCCATGACCCCCACGGGCTTCCCCTCCCGCGCCAGGGCGAGGACCTCGAGGCTTCGCCGCAAGGCCCCAGGAAGCGAAGCCCGACTTGGCCCGGTACTCCCGGGCCTCGAGGCCGAGGACCGTGGGGGCGTACCCCGCTTCCCGCACCCGGTGGTAGGGGTAGAGGAACCCCCGCTCGTCAAAGAGGTCCGCGAGGAGGACCCCGGTGCGCTTCACGCCACACCTCTAGGAACTCCTTGAGGATGTTCCCCGTCACCCCCCAGATGTCCACCCCCCGCCAGGGAAAGTGCCAGACGGTGCGGTTTAGGCGCACCTCGCTCCAGGGCTCCACCGCCAATAGCTCCCCCAGGGGAGCGAGGAGGACCTCCGCCACCTCCTCGGGGTTGGGCCTAAGGAGGGGCAGGTCCTCCCGGAAGACCACCACGGGCTGGACCAGAAAGCCCTGGGGAGAAAGGGTGGGGGGGAGGAAGCCCAAAGGCTCCACCCCCCTTAGCCCCACCTCCTCCTCGGCCTCCCTCAGGGCGGCCTCCACCACGCCCTCCCCCGGCTCCACCACCCCCCCGGGGAAGCTCACCTGGCCGGCGTGGGTGGGGAGGTGGGGGCTTCTTAGGGTGAAGAGGAGGTGCTCCCCCAGAAGGGGCACGGCCACCGCGGCCAGGCGGAAGCCGGGCGGGGGCTCTAGCCCTCCCGGCAGGCCCTGAGGGAGCGCCGCCTTAAGGCGCTCTCGGGGTCCATCCCCTTCTTGGCGAAAAGCCCCACCAGGTGCCAAAGCGCTTCCTCCAGGTCGCCCTCTTCCAGGGCCTTCCTCAGGCCTTCCTCGCTCCCCGGGTCCATCCCCTTCCGCTGGAGCTCGTAGGCCCGGAGCAGGGTGGGAAGCCCCTTGGGCAGGCCGCAGGGGTCCTCCTTCTTGCCCTCTTGGGCCTTCAGGTCCTCCCAGCGGGCCTTCACCTCCTCCGGGGTCTTGGCGGTGGCCTCCCCAGTCACGCCCGAGCGTACGTTGAAGACGTGGGGGTGGCGGCGGATGAGCTTCTCCACGATGGCCCGCTCCACGTCCCCGTAGGTGAAGCGGCCCTCCTCCTCGGCGATGACGCTGTGGAAGGCCACCTGCAGGAGGACGTCCCCGAGCTCCTCGGCCATCTCCTGGGGGTCGCCCTTAAGGAGGGCGTCCGCCGCCTCGCTCGCCTCCTCCAGGAGGTAGGGGACGAGGCTTTCGTGGGTCTGGGCCCGGTCCCAGGGGCACCCCCCGGGCCCCCGCAGGCGGCGCATCACCTCAAGAAGCCGCTCCATGCCCTCCATTCTCCCTTAGAAGAAGCCCCCCCGCCAGGGAAAGCCCCACGAGGAGGAGGGAGAGGGGGTCCAGGGGGGCGGGCTCCAGGGTCCAGCCCCCGGGGCCCGGCGTGGGGAGGCCGGTGGTGCGGGTGAGGAGGAAGAGGAGAAGGAGCGTTCCCACCAGGTAGCGCCCCGCCCTCACCCATCCTTTTCCCGGGCGCACCTCCAAAAGGGGAAGGAGGAGGAGGGAGAGGCCGTAACCCAGCTCCAAGGCCAGGAGGACCATGAAGAGGAGGCCGTACCAGAAGCCCGGGGTCTTCAGGGCGAGGGCGGGGTCTTGCGCCCGGAAGACCTCCCCGCAAAGCCCCCCGCCCAAGGGGGTGTCCCCCAGGCCCAAAAGCTGGAGGAAGAAGGGGAGGATGAAGAAGGGGGCGGCGCGGCGCATCACCGCTCCCGGGCGGGCTCCAGCCGGACCGCCGTCCCGTAGTCCGGGACCTCCGCCGCCCCTTGCATGACGCTCGCGGCGGCGTAGCGCACGCCGAGGACGGCGTGGGCCCCAAGCCTCCTCGCCTCCTCCGGCATCCGGGCCTCAGCCACCTCCCGGGCCTCCTGGAGCATCTCCGTGTACTCGGGGAGCTCCCCGCCCACCAAGGTGCGGAGGCCCGCCAGGAGGTCCTTGCCCAGGTGCTTGGAGCGCACCGTGCTCCCCTTCACTCCGCCCAGGACCTGGGCGACCCGGTACCCGGGGACGGCCTCGAGGGCGGACACCAGGATCTCCATAACCCCCATCCTACTTGCACTCCCCGGGAGGTACGTTTGTCCCGGGGGCCTTCCCTATAGTGGGGGCATGAGGCGCTGGATTGGACTCCTCTTCCTGCTGGCCTTGGCCTCGGCCCAGGTGGTCCGGGAGGGCTGGGTCCGCTTCTCCCCTGGCCCCAACGCCGCGGCGTACCTCACCCTGGAGAACCCCGGGGACCTCCCCCTCCGCCTCGTGGGGGCGAGGACGCCCGTGGCCGAGCGGGTGGAGCTCCACGAGACCTACGTCCGAGAGGTGGAGGGGAAGAAGGTGATGGGGATGCGCCCCGTGGCCTTCCTCGAGGTCCCGCCCAAGGGCCGGGTGGAGCTCAAACCCGGGGGGTACCACTTCATGCTCCTCGGCCTGAAGCGGCCCCTAAAGGCAGGGGAGGGGGTGGAGCTTGACCTCCTCTTCGCCGACGGGAAGGTCCTTAAGGTGGTCCTTCCCGTGGAGGCGCGATGAAGAGGCTTCTGCCCGTCCTCCTTGCCCTCCTCGCCCTCTTGGCCCTGGCCTACCTCCTCCTTCCCCGGGGGCACACCTTCTACGGCACGAGGCTTCTTAACCCCAAGCCCGTGGACTTCGCCCTGGAAGGCCCCCAAGGCCCCGTGCGCCTCTCCCAGTTCCAGGACAAGGTGGTCCTCCTCTTCTTCGGTTTCACCCGCTGCCCCGACGTCTGCCCCACCACCCTCATCGCCCTCAAGCGGGCCTACGAGAAGCTTCCCCCGAAGGCCCAGGAAGGGGTCCAGGTGATCTTCGTGAGCGTGGACCCCGAGCGGGACCCCCCGGAGGTCGCCGACCGCTACGCCAAGGCCTTCCACCCAAGCTTCCTCGGGCTTTCGGGAAGCCCGGAGGCGGTGCGGGAGGCGGCCCAGACCTTCGGGGTCTTCTACCAGAAGAGCCAGTACCGGGGCCCGGGGGAGTACCTGGTGGACCACACCGCCACCACCTTCGTGGTGAAGGAGGGGAGGCTTGTCCTCCTCTATAGCCCGGACAAGGCGGAGGCCACGGAAAAGGTGGTGGCGGACCTTTTGGCCTTGTTGTAACCTGGAGCATGGACTTCAAAGACCTTCTGGAAAGGACCAAGGAACTCGCCCGCTCCGCGGCGAAAGAGGTGGAAGGCAAGCTCCGGGAGCTCAAGGAAAAGCTGGACCAGGACAAGGACGGCCGGCCCGACGTCCTGGAAAAGGCCCTGAAGGAAGCGGAAAAGGCCCTGGAGGAGGCCAAGGCCAAGCTGGCCCAGCTGGACCAGGACAAAGACGGCCTCCCCGACACGCTAAAAGGGCTCTCCGAGGCCGCCAAGAAGGCGGCGGAAACCGCCAAGGCCAAAGCCGAAGAGGCCGCCCGCCTCCTGCAGGAGCGCCTAGGGAAGAAGGAGGGTTAGGGCCCTCCCCCGTAGACCCCTAGCCCAAGGCCACGTCCAGGGCCATCATCAGGGCGAAGCCCGTCATGACCCCGAAGGTGGCGGTGTCCCCGTTCCCCTCCGCCTGGCTTTCCGGGATCACCTCCTCCACCACCACAAAGACCATGGCCCCCGCGGCCAAAGCCATGAGGTAGGGGAGGAGGGCCATCATCTGGGCCACGAGGAGGGCCCCGAGCACCGCGCCCAGGGGCTCCACGATGGCGGAGAGTTGCCCGTAGAACCAGGCAAGGCCCGCCCCGATCCCCACCCGCCGCAAGGGCCAGGCGATGGCGAGCCCCTCGGGGAGGTTCTGGAGGCCGATGCCCAAGGCGAGGGCGACGGCCCCGCCCAGGGTGGCCGTCCCGGTGGCGTCCAGCCCCGCGGCCCCGAAGGCCACCCCCACGGCCAGGCCCTCGGGGAAGTTGTGCAGGGTGATGGCGAGGATAAGGAGGGTGGTGCGGCGCCAGAGGGTCTTGAGCCCCTCGGGGGCCTCCTTGGGGCCCAAGTGGAGGTGGGGCAGGTAGCGGTCCAAAAGCCGGATAAGCCCCCCGCCCAGGAGAAACCCCACCACCGCCGGGAAAATGGGGTTGTTCCCTTGGGCCTCCGCCATCTCCATCCCGGGGATGAGGAGGGAGAAGACGCTCGCCGCGAGCATCACCCCGGCGGCGAAGCCCAGCATGGCGTCCAGAAGCTTGCGGCTCGGCTCCCTGGCGAAGAAGACGCTCGCCGCCCCCACCGCCGTGAGGCCCCAGGTGAAGAGGCCGCCCAACAGGGCGTAGAGGAGGAAGGGCTCCATGCCCACGAGTTTAGGCAAACCTAAAATCGGGGTCAAGGGCCGGGTGCGCTATCCTGAAAACAGGTATGCTGGACAAGCTTGACCGCCTAGAGGAAGAGTACCGGGAGCTGGAGGCGCTCCTCTCCGACCCGGAGGTGCTGAAGGATAAGGGGCGCTACCAGAGCCTCTCCCGCCGCTACGCCGAGATGGGGGAGGTGATCGGCCTCATCCGGGAGTACCGGAAGGTCCTCCAGGACCTCGAGGAGGCGGAAAGCCTCCTTGACGACCCCGAGCTCAAGGAGATGGCCAAGGCGGAGCGGGAGGCCCTCCTCGCCCGCAAGGAGGCCTTGGAGAAGGAGCTGGAGCGCCACCTCCTGCCCAAGGATCCCATGGACGAAAGGGACGCCATCGTGGAGATCCGGGCGGGGACGGGAGGGGAGGAGGCCGCCCTCTTCGCCCGCGACCTTTTCAACATGTACCTCCGCTTCGCTGAGGCGATGGGCTTTGAGACCGAGGTCCTGGACTCCCACCCCACGGACCTCGGGGGCTTCTCCAAGGTGGTCTTTGAGGTCCGGGGCCCGGGGGCCTACGGCACCTTCAAGTACGAGAGCGGGGTCCACCGGGTGCAGCGGGTGCCCGTCACCGAGACCCAGGGGCGGATCCACACCTCCACGGCCACGGTGGCCGTCCTTCCCAAGGCGGAGGAGGAGGACTTCCAGCTGAACATGGACGAGATCCGCATTGACGTGATGCGGGCTTCGGGGCCCGGGGGGCAGGGGGTGAACACCACCGACTCGGCGGTGCGGGTGGTCCACCTGCCCACGGGGATCATGGTCACCTGCCAGGACTCCCGCAGCCAGATCAAGAACCGGGAGAAGGCCCTCATGATCCTAAGAAGCCGCCTCCTGGAGATGAAGCGGGCGGAGGAGGCGGAAAGGCTCCGGAAGACCCGCCTCGCCCAGATCGGCACCGGGGAGCGCTCGGAGAAGATCCGCACCTACAACTTCCCCCAGTCCCGGGTCACGGACCACCGCATCGGGTTCACCACCCATGACCTCGAGGGCGTCCTCTCCGGCCACCTGACCCCCATCCTGGAGGCGCTCAAGCGGGCCGACCAGGAGCGCCAGCTCGCGGCGCTGGCGGAAGGGTGATGCGCCGGGAGATCCTGGTGGCGGCGGCCATCCTCCTGGACAGCCGGGGCCGGGTCCTCCTCGTGGGCAACGACTGGGGCCGCCGGGGCCGGGTGCGCTACACCCTTCCCGGGGGGACGGTGGAGCCCGGGGAGACGGCCCTAGAGGCCCTGGTGCGGGAAGTGCGGGAGGAGACGGGGCTTTGGGTCCGGTCCGTGGAGCACCTGGCCTACGTGATCCAGGTGGAGGACCGCCGCAAGAACGAGCGCACCCTGGCCATGGCCTTCCGGGCCACCTACGAGGGGCTCTTGAACCCCAGGGACCCCGACGGGCACATCGTGGAGGCCCGCTTCTTCACCCTGGAGGAGGTGGAGGAGAGGCTCAAGGGGCACCTTCCCCTCCTCGAGCCCCTGCGGGCCTACCTGCGGGGGGAGCGGGGCCGGTTTTACGCCTACGCCGGCTGGCACGCCCCGGGGGTCGTGGTCTAGGGACCCCACCGCGGCGGGGCCCCATGGGCCGGGAAGCGGGGGCGGAGGCCTTAAACCTGACGCTTTTTTACAGGTGGTCGCCTAGGAGTTATATAATGCCCCCATGGGCCTCTGGTTTGAGGAAAGCGCGGAGGAGCGGCAGGTCCTGGGGCCTCTTCGCGAGTTCCTAAAGGCGGAGGTGGCCCCGGGGGCGGCGGAGCGGGACCGCACCGGGGCCTTCCCCTGGGACCTGGTGCGGAAGCTCGCCGAGTTCGGCGTCTTCGGGGCGGTGGTGCCCGAGGCCTACGGGGGCGCGGGGCTTTCCACGAGGCTTTTCGCCCGCATGGTGGAGGCCATCGCGTACTACGACGGCGCCCTTGCCCTCACCGTGGCGAGCCACAACTCCCTGGCCACGGCGCACATCCTCCTCGCGGGGAACGAGGCCCAGAAGGAGGCCTTTCTTCCCAAGCTTGCCTCGGGGGAGGCCCTGGGGGCCTGGGGCCTCACGGAGCCCGGCTCCGGCTCGGACGCCGCCGCCCTCAAGACCAAGGCGGAGAAGGTGGAGGGGGGGTGGCGGCTCAACGGCACCAAGCAGTTCATCACCCAGGGGAGCGTGGCCGGGGTCTACGTGGTCATGGCCCGCACCGACCCCCCTCCAAGCCCCGAGCGGAAGCACCAGGGCATCTCCGCCTTCGCCTTCTTCCGCCCTGAGCGGGGGCTAAGGGTAGGCCGGAAGGAGGAGAAGCTTGGCCTAAGCGCCTCGGATACGGCGCAGCTAATCCTGGAGGACCTCTTCGTGCCCGAGGAGGCCCTTTTGGGCGAGCGGGGGAAGGGCTTCTACGACGTCTTAAGGGTGCTGGACGGGGGCAGGATCGGCATCGCCGCCATGGCCGTGGGCCTGGGCCGGGCCGCCTTGGACTACGCCCTCCGCTACGCCAAGGGGCGGGAGGCCTTCGGCCGGCCCATCGCCGAGTTTGAGGGGGTTTCCTTCAAGCTGGCGGAGGCGGCCACGGAGCTGGAGGCGGCGCGGCTTCTCTACCTCAAGGCGGCGGAGCTCAAGGACGCGGGGAGGCCTTTCGCCCTCGAGGCCGCCCAGGCCAAGCTCTTCGCCAGCGAGGTGGCGGTGAAGGCCTGCGACGAGGCCATCCAGATCCTGGGGGGCTACGGCTACGTCAAGGACTACCCCGTGGAGCGCTACTGGCGGGACGCCCGCCTGACCCGCATCGGCGAGGGAACGAGCGAGATCCTGAAGCTCATCATCGCCCGGCGCCTTCTGGAAGCGGTGTGAAGGTCAGGGGCCGGGGGACCTTCAGGGCGAGCTGGCCGCAGGCCGCCCCCACGTCCTGCCCCCGGCTCCACCTTATGGAGGTGGGGACGCCGAGGCGCTTTAGCTCCTCGGCGAAGGCCAGGATGCCCGCCTTGGGCGTCCCCTCCACCGGGGCCCCTTCCCAGGGGTTGAAGGGGATGAGGTTCACGTGGGCGCTTAGGCCCTTGAGGAGCTTGGCGAGGAGCCTCGCCTGCCAGAGGTGGTCGTTCACCCCCTTGAGGAGGGTGTACTCAAAGGTGACCCGCCGCTTGGTCTTGGCGTAGTAGTGGCGCACCGCCTCCAGGATCTCGGCGATGGGGTAGCGGTGGGCGGTGGGGATGATCTTCCTCCGGGTTTCGTCGTCCGGGGCGTGGAGGGAGAGGGCGAGCCGCACCCCGAGGTCTTCCTCGGCGAGGCGGTAGATCCCCTTGGGGATGCCCACGGTGGAGAGGGTGACGCGCCTGGGGCTTAGGGCGAGGGCCTTCTTGTGCAGCATGATCCGGACCGCTTTGAGGACGTTCCTCAGGTTGAGGAGGGGCTCCCCCATCCCCATCAGGACCACGTTCCGGATCTCCCTGGGGGAGAGGCCCTGGTGGTAGGCGATGGTGAGGAGCTGGTCCAGGATCTCCGCCGCGGTGAGGTTCCGCCCGAAGCCGAGGGCCCCGGTGGCGCAGAAGGTGCACCCCGCCGGACACCCCACCATGGTGGAGAGGCAGACGGTCTTCCGGTTCTCGTAGGGCATGTAGACGGCCTCGGTTTTCTTGCCGTCCAGAAGGGTGAAGAGGTACTTGACGCTTCCGTCTTGGCTCGGGAAGGCCTGGACCAGGCTGAACTCGGAGAGGCGCCACTCCCGCGCCAAGGCCTCCCGCAAGGCCTTGGGCAGGTCGGTCATCTCCGAGAAGTCCCGCGCCCCTTTGGCGTAGAGCCAGTGGGCGATCTGGGCCTTGCGGTAGCCCTCGCCGGGAAGCTCCTCGGGGAGAAGCTCCAGGATGGGCTTGAGGGCGTGGGAGGCGGCCATACCCTCCCATTGTAGCCGAGAAGGGGAGTAAAATCCGGGCCATGCGGAAGCTTCTTCCCTTGGCGCTTCTGGGCCTTTCCGCCTTCGCCCAGGTGGACGTGCCCTTCTGGCACGCCATGGACGGCCCGGCGGGGAGGCTCATCGCCGCCTTCGCCCAGGAGTTCAACGGCAGGCAGGGCCAGTACCGGGTCCTGCCCCAGTACGTGGGGAACTACCGGGACGCGGAGACCAAGCTGGTGGCCGCCCTGCGCACGGGAGGGGGACCGGTGCTTTTCCAGGCGGAGCTCTCCTTCTTCCCCCGCCTGGTGGCCGAGGGGAAGGCGGTGGCCCTAGACCCCTACCTGGCCCTGGACCGGGCCTTTGTGGAGGACCTCTTTGAGCCCGCCTGGAACTACGGGGTGGTGGAGGGGAGGCGCTTTGGCCTCCCCTTCAACACCTCCACCCCGGTCCTCTTCTACAACCTGGACGCCTTCCGGGCCAAGGGGCTCAAGGCCCCGAGGAACTGGAAGGAGTTTGAGGAGATGGCCAGGGCCCTCACCACCCGCCAGGCCAAGGGGTTCATCTTCGTCACCGACCCCCAGGCCTGGCTCTTTGAGGCCATGGTGACGAGCCGGGGGGGCAACCTGGTGAAGGACGGGAGGCCCAACTTCACCTCCAAGGAGGCCCTGGACGCCCTGGAGACCCTTCACCGCTTGAACCGGGCGGGGGCGCTTTCCGCCCGGAGCCTGGCCGAGGCCACCTTCGCCCAGCTGGACTTCGTGCGCACCAAGGGAATGATGGTCATGGCCTCCATCGCCAACTGGCCCGCCGCGGAGAACTTCTCCTTCGCCTTCACCCTGGGGGTGGCCCCCGTGCCCCGGGAGGAGGGGGGGAAGGTGCCCATGGGGGGCGCGCAGCTTGTGGTGCTCCAGGGGTCCAAGGAGGCCCAGATCCGGGGGGCCTTGGAGTTCTGGAAGTACCTCATGGAGCCCAGGAACGTGGCCCGCTGGGTGGAGGCGAGCTACTACGTGCCCGTGCGCAAGTCGGCCCTCCCCCTCCTGGAGGGCTTCTACCGGGAAAACCCCTTCCGCAAGGTGGCCTTTGAGCAGATCGCCTACGCCCAGGAGCGGCCTCGAGTCCCCCAGTTCTCCACCTGGGCGGGCCTTTTGGCCGAGGCCCTGGAGAAAAGCCTCAAGGGGAACATCCCCCCGCAAAAGGCCCTGGAAGAGGCCCAGAGGAAGGCGGAGGCCATCCGGTAGGATGGGGGCCATGCGCCTAGGCTTCAGCCCCTTCAACGCGGAGCTGGACTACGAGGCTGCCTTCCCCCTGGCGGCGGAGCTCGGGCTGGACCTGGAGGTGGCCTACGACCTGCACGAGGCCTTTCCCCTCCCGGGGGCGCGGGAGCTTAGGGCCACGGGGGAGGCCTTGGGGGTGGGCTTCACCCTCCACCTCCCCTTCGTGGAGCTGAACCCGGCAAGCCTCATCCCGAGCGTCCGCAAGCTCTCCCAGGAGCGGCTTCTCCGGGCCCTGGAGTTCGGGGAGGCCTTGGGGGCGAAGGTGGGGGTGCTGCACACGGGCCTCATCCCCGTGCGCCACCCCGTGGCGGAGCGGCTTGCCTGGGAGGCCCTGGAGGAGACCCTCGCCCTCCTCCACGACCCGCCCATCCCCGTGGCCCTGGAGAACCTGGCCCTTTGGGAGCACGACCTCGTCCGGGGCCCGGAGGAGCTCCGCCGCCTTCTGGAGCGCCACCCCCACCTTGGGTTCTGCCTGGACGTGGGGCACGCCCTGGTGGAGCTTGGCCCCAAGGGGCCTTTCCGCTACCTCGAGGCCCTGGGGGACCGGCTTCTCCACCTTCACCTCCACGACAACCACGGGCGGCGGGACGACCACCTCCCCGTGGGCTCGGGGCGCGTCCCCTGGGAGGGGCTTGCCTCCTTCCTCCGGGGGTTTTCCGGCACGGCCGCCTTGGAGGTGGTGGGCGGCCTCGAGGGGGTGCGGCGGAGCGTGGAGCGGCTTACCGCCCTCCTCGCCCCGTGACGGGACATCTGTCCTTAGTCAAGGGGTCGTATAGCTGAGCTCTCATCACTTTGAGGGCTGGGGCTTGACAAGGGAAGAGAAGAGGGGGGTAAGTAAGGTGTGCCGCCCACCACCCCCCTTTCCCAAGTTATCACCCTCTGGGTCCATAAGGTCTTCGCCTCCCTCAGGAAAACCATCCGCTCCAACCTCGCCCTCTTCCTGTCCACCCTCCTCACTACCCCCCTGGACCCCACCCTCTCCGACCTCGCCCGCAGAACCCCCCTCCCCACCCTGGCCCAAAGCCGCCTCAATCGCCTCTGGCGCTTCCTCCATCACCCCACCCTGCAAGACCCCTGGGCCCTCACCGAAGCCCTCCTCCCCCTCCTCGTCCCTCGTTTCCCCAAAGACCGCCCCCTCCCCCTCATCGTGGACTGGACCTTCACAGAGGACGGTAGGCACCAAGCCCTGGTGGCCGCCCTTCCCCTCAAGGGAAGGGCCCTGGTGGTGGCCTTCGCTCTTCACCCCCTCTCCCCTTTCCCCAGTCAAAACCGGGTGGAGGAGGAGTTCCTCCACCGCCTGGGCCGCGCCGTCCAGGACCTGGGATATACCCCCCTCTTCCTCCTGGACCGCGGCTTTGACCGGGTCTCCCTGATGCGAAAGCTCCAGGGGTGGGGCATGGGCTTCCTCATCCGCCTGCGGCAGAACCGGGAGGTGGAACCCCAAGGGGGGAAGCGCCTTCCCCTGAAGGAGGGCTACCAGCGTGTGGTCCACCCCCTGCGGGAGGAGGTCCGCCTTTTCGGACACGGTGGGGAGGGGGTAGAAGTCACCCTCCTGGTGTACCCAGGGGGTCGGGATCCCTGGTATCTGGCCTATTCGGGCCCTTTTGGGGGGGAGCCGCCCTATGGGTGGCGGATGTGGATTGAAGAGGGGTTTAGGGACCTGAAGGGGCAGGGGTTTGGGCTGGACCGCCATCGGCTGCGGACGGGGGCGAGCCTCAGGGGGTGGTTATGGCTTCTGGCCTTGGGGATGGCGCTCTTGGTCCTTCTGGGGGCGCGCTTGCAGGGCAGGGAATGGCTTCCCCGGCTTCTGGCCCATCCCGAGCGGCAAAGCCTCTTCCGTCTGGGCCGGATCGCCCTGGCCCAGGGGCCCCCGCCTTGGAGGGAAGCAGTGGTGGAGGAGCTGGTCAGGTTGCTTCAGGAACTGGGGGGAGGAAAGTGATGAGAGCTCAGGTCGTATAGTGGTGGGGTGGGGTCTTGCGCCCCTTTTCACGAGAGGGAGGCGAGATGATCGTAGACCGCATTGAAGTCTACCTGGACCAGGGGACGGAGCCCGTCGCCGTGCTAAAAGAGCCCCCCTATCGGTGGAAGCTGGACACCCGGAACCTCCCCGACGGGGAGCACACCCTCCGGGTGGTGACCCACTTTCGCGGCGGAGGCCAGGAGATCCGGATCATTCCCTTCACCGTCAACAACTACCCCGACGTTCTCGTCCTCGGCGTGGACGAGGGGGGCGAGGTGGCGGGGGAGGTGGAGCTCCGCATGCACGTGGGCGAGCCGGAGCTTCCCGTGGAGACCCCCCGCTTCAACCCCCTCTGGTACGCCGTGGCCGCCGTGGTGTTGCTGGGCGGCATCTGGAGCTACTTCGCCCTCTCCCCGGCCGCGGAGCGGATCGTGGAGGAGGTGGCCCCGCCCGCCCAGGAGGCCCAGGCCCACGGGGGTGGCCAGGAGGCGGTGGCGCCCGCGGGGGTGGACCCCGCCCTCATGGAGAAGGGCAAGGCCATCTACGAGGCGAACTGCGCCGCCTGCCACCAGGCGAACGGCCAGGGCCTACCCCCAGCCTTCCCCGCCCTGGCGGGCAACCCCAACCTCCAGGACGCCCAGATGATCCTTAACGTCGTCAAGAACGGCCGCGGGGCCATGCCCGCCGTGGGGGCCAACTTCAGCGAGGAGGAGCTCAAGGCCGTGGCCACCTACATCCGCAACAGCTTCGGCAACAGCTTCGGCCCCGTGGAGTAAAGGAGGGAAGATGTACCGCAACGACCCCATCCTGCCCACCTTTGCCCTGATCCTGGCGGCTGGCCTCTTCTACGCCGCCTACCTGGATGGCCGCCACATCGCCCGCCTCCTGGGCCACGTCCCCGAGGAGCTTTCCGTGGGTCAGATCGGGCTTATGGCCTTCGGGGCGGTCCTGCTTCTCTACGGGCTCATGGGCTTGGTCTCCTACTGGCTTGAAGGTGTAGAACTCCGCCCAGGCCGCCACTTTCCCACCCCCTCCACCGCCCCCGTGGCCGCGGGCGTCATTTTGGTCCTCCTCCTCACCGCCCTTTCCGGCTTCTTCGTGCGGCTCCTCGCCTACTCCGCCCAGACCGGGCACAACCCCACCTGGCTCCAGGGCCTCATCTTCGGGTCCATCAGCCTGGTGGTGGCGGCCCTCTTCGGGATCTACCGCCGCTTCTTCGGCCGGGAAGAGGTGATCACCGAGGAGGAGAAGAGCGAGTTCCCCTGGTGAGGTGAAGCATGGACGAGCGCGAGGTCCGCTTGCGCCAATCCCGTAGGCGGCTTTTCCTAAAGACGGTCATCGGCACCGGCATCGGCCTCTCCTTGGTCTCGGCCTTCTACGTGGGGGCAAGCCTCCGCCCCAAGGCCGAGGTCACGCCGGAGAAGGAGCCTTTAAAGCCCGGGGACATCCTGGTCTACGCCCAGGGGGGCGGGGAGCCCAAGCCCATCCGCCTCGAGGAGCTTAAGCCCGGGGACCCCTTCGTCCTCGCCTACCCCATGGACCCCAAGACCAAGGTGGTCAAAAGCGGCGAGGCCAAGAACACCGTCCTGGTGGCCCGCTTTGATCCCGCGGAGCTTGCCCCCGAGGTGGCCCAGCACGCCGCGGAGGGCGTGGTGGCCTACTCCGCCGTCTGCACCCACCTGGGGTGCATCGTGAGCCAGTGGGTGGCGGACAAGGGGGCCGGCCTCTGCCCCTGCCACGGAGGGGTGTACGACCTCAAGCAAGGCGCCCAGGTCGTCGCCGGGCCCCCGCCCAGGCCCCTCCCCCAGCTTCCCGTGCGGGTGGAGGACGGCGTCTTGGTGGCGGCCGGGGAGTTTTTGGGTCCGGTGGGGGTCCAGGCGAGCGCCGGGGCCTGCACTTGGAGGGTCTAGGAGGGAAGCATGTACCGGTGGCTTGACGAGCGCTTAGACCTCAGGGGCCTCTACCACAAGGTCCTGCGCAAGGCCTTCCCCGTCCACCACACCTTCTTCCTCGGCGAGATCACCCTCTTCGCCTTCGTGGTCCTGGTCCTCACCGGGGTCTTCCTCACGCTGAACTACGAGCCTTCCATCCGGGAGGTGCGGCTTGCCGACGGGCGCACCGTGCCCGCGGCCTACGCCAGCGTCCTTTACATAGACAGCCTCCCCTTCGGCGCCGTGATCCGGAGCCTCCACCACTGGTCGGCCCACGTGATGATCGCCGCGGCCTTCCTCCACATGCTCCGGATCCTCCTCTCCGGGGCCTACAAGAAGCCCCGGGAGCTCAACTACCTGGTGGGCCTTGGCCTTCTGGGCCTTACCGTGGTCACCGCCTTCACCGGGTACGCCCTGCCTTACGACAACTACGCCGTGACCGCCACCCGCATCGGCTACGGCATCGCCCACTCCATCCCGTGGATCGGGGGTGCCCTGGCCGACCTGATGTTCGCCGGGGAGTTCCCGGGCTCGGAGAGGTCCATCCCTAGGCTTTTTAGCCTCCACGTCCTCTGGCTTCCCCTCGGGCTCATGGCCCTCATCGGGCTCCACCTCGCCATCATGGTCAAGCAGAAGCACACCCAGCCCCGCTACGCCGAGCGCGTGGCCCCGGGGAAGATCCTGGGCGTGCCCATGTACCCCCAGCAGATGGTCATGATGCTCATCCTCTTCGCCCTCTACGTGGGCATCCTGACCATCATCGCCGGGGCCTTCCTGGCCCACCCCGTGGAGGCCTTTGGCCCGCCCACCCCCAACACTCCGGCGGTGAAGCCCGACTGGTACTTCCTCTGGCTCTACGGCCTGCTCCAGATCATCCCCTCCAGCTGGGTGTTCCGCCTCTTCGGGGCCACCATCGGGCCGGAGTTCATCGGGGGCGTCCTGGTCCCTGGGATCCTCGGCCTGGTGGCCCTCCTTCTCCCCTTCGTGGACACCCGCAAGGACAAGATGCGCTACATGGAGCTTCCCTCGGAGCACCCGGTGCGCACGAGCGCCGTCTTGGCCCTGCTGGTCTTCTTCCTCATGGCGAGCCTCGCGGGGTACAAGATTGACTTCCAGCAGCAGGGCTCCATCCTGGGCGAAAACGCCGTCCTCTGGACCCTGGTCCTGGGTGGGCCCCTCCTCACCTTCTTGGTTTCCTACGTGCTCATGCGGGTCTTTTACGGGAAGGCGCGGGAGGAAAAGGCCCTTTAGCCCCTACCCGCCTTCGCCCCCACCGCGGCCGCGGTGGGGGTTTTGCGCACCTTCCCTTGCCCGGCTTGCGCCCGGTTCCCGGTGGCGAAACCCCGGTGCGGGCCTAGCCCGCCTCGCGGGCCTCTTCCAGGACCCGCGCCGCCACGGCGCCCACGAGGAGGGCGAGGAGGATGAGGTAGAGGCCGAGCAGGGCCAGGACGAAGCCCGCCAAGGGGCCGTAGAGGAGCTCGTACTGGGAGCGGGGGAGGAGCCTCGGGAGCCCGAGGCGGACGCCCTCAAAGAGGAGGGTCGCCACCCCCGCCCCGGCGGCGAGGGGAGGGAGCGCCCTAAGGCGCCCTGCGCCCCGGAGGAGGGCGTAGGTGAGGAGGAAGAGGAGGAAGGCGGCGGACAGGGGGACGAGTTCCTCCAGGGGCCCCAGGAGGCCTTGGAGCCCTCGGGGGAGGAAGCGGGCGAGAAACCCCAGGGCGAGGCCGAGGAGGGCGAGGAGGATGAGGCCTAAGCCCAGGAGAAAGGGCGTGACCAGGGCGAGGAGGCGGCTTCGCACCCCGGGCGGGCGGCCGAAGATCAGGCCCAGGGCGTAGCTCAGGGCGGCGAAGAAGTTGCTTCCCGACCAGAGGAGGAGGAGGCCGCTTCCCAAGGTCAGGGGGAAGGCGCCCCGGGTGAGGAAGTCCAGGAGGCTTTGGGCCATCTCGGGGCGGGCGGGGAAGAGGGCCAGGGTGAGCTGAGTCAGGGCCTGGAACACCTCGGTCCTCAGGGCGGGGTTTCCCGAGAGGAGGAGGCCGAAGAGGCCCACCAGGAGGAAGAGGAGGGGCATGAGGGAGAGGAGGGCGTAGTAGGCGAGGGCCGCGGCGAAGAAGGGGACGTGGGCCTCTTGGTAGAGGCGGTAGAAGCGCCTAAGCAAGGTCTTCCACCTCTTCCGCGCCCTTTCGGTCCCCCGCCTCCAGGAAGAGGCGAATGGCCGCCTCCTTGTGCCGCCGGGCTTCCTCGGGGAGGCCGAAGCGGAGGTGCCATTCCAAAAGCCCCCGGTGGGCACAGGCTTGGGCCATTGGGTCAGAGGAAGCCTCCGCCTCGGCTAGGCTTGCCTGAAGGAAGGACAGGCTCGCTTCCTTTTCCCCAAGGAGGAGCCAGGTGTAGCCCCGCTCGTAGAGGTTGGTGGCGCGGGCCAGGGGGTCAGGGGGAAGGAGGCGGGCCTCCTCTTCAAAGACGGCGAGGGCCTCCTTTAGCCTACCCGCCATGCGGAGGACCATCCCCACCTGGTGGAGGGCCCGGTGGCTTCCCGTCGCCTCGTAGAGCTCCCGGTGGAGGGCCAGGGCCTCCGCGTGCCTCCCCTGGAAGGCGAGGGCATACCCCAGGGCGAAGCGGGCCTCGGGCGAAGGTTCCCCCTGGAGGAGGGCTTCCGCCTCCTGGAAGCGACCTTCCTCCATGAGGGCCCAGGCCCGGGCCAGGGGGTCTTCCGGCCTCACGTGCGCTCCTGCCCCTCCCCCAGGGCCACCCACTTGAGGGTGGTGAGCTCCATGGGCCCCATGGGGCCGTAGGCGTGGAGCTTGGAGGTGCTGATGCCGATCTCCGCCCCAAGCCCCAGCTCAAAGCCGTCGTTAAAGCGGGTGGAGGCGTTCCAGAGGACCAGGCTCGCGTCCACCTCCTCCAGGAAGCGCCAGGCCGCCTTGGGATCCTCGGTGCAGATGGCCTCGGTGTGCCGGGAGCCGTAGCGGGCGATGTGGGCGAGGGCCTCCTCCAGCCCCGAGACCACCTTGACCCTTAGGATGAGGTCCAAATACTCCCGGTCCCACTCGTCCTCCCGGGCGGGGACCGCTTCTTGAAGGAGGGGGAGGGCCCTTGGGCAGGCCCTGAGCTCCACCCCCTTCTCCCGCATGGCCCTTTCCAGCCTGGGGAGGAAGGCCTCCGCCACCTTCTCGTGGACTAAGACGGCCTCGAGGGCGTTGCACACCGCGGGGCGCTGGGTCTTGCCGTTTAGGGCGAGGCGGAGGGCCATGGCGAGGTCCGCCTTCTCGTCCACGTAGAGGTGGTTCACCCCCTTGGCGTGGGCGAGGACGGGAACCCGGGCCTCCTTCTGCACGAGCCTTATGAGCTCCTCTCCCCCCCTCGGGATGAGGAGGTCCAAAAGCTCCAGGCGGCACATCTCCAAGACGGCCTCCCGGTCCGTGGTGGGGACGAGGGTCACGGCCTCCTCGGGAAGGCCCGCCTCTCCCAGGGCCTCGTGCCAGAGGGCCACCAGGGCCCGGTTGGACCGGAAGGCCTCCTTCCCGCCCCTCAGGAGCATGGCGTTTCCCGCCTTCAAGGCCACGGAGACCGCCTCCACCGTGGCCCCGGGCCGCGCCTCGTAGATGAAGCCGATGAGGCCCAAAGGCACCCGCATCCTGCCCACCCTCAGGCCGTTCGGCCGCTTGGCCAGGCCCTCTATCCGCCCCAGGGGGTCGGGGAGGCGGGCGATCTGCCTCAGGCCCTCCGTGAGGGTCTTGAGGTCCTTCTCCTTTAGGGCCAGCCGGTCCAGCTTGGCCTTGGGAAGCCCCGTTCTTTCCGCCTCCTCCAGGTCTTCCCGGTTGGCCCTTAGGACCTCTTCCCAGCGGGCCTCGAGGAGGTCCGCCATGGCGAGGAGGGCCCGGTCCCGGTTCCCCTTGGCGATCTCGGAAAGCCTCTTCCGCGCGCGCTCCGCCAGTTCCCAAAGGCTTGTTGCCGTCATGCCTCCTCCTTCAGGGCGAGGTGGTCCCGGTGGACCACCTCCTCGGTGTAGCGGTAGCCCAGGACGGCCTCAATCTCCGCGCTCCGCCGCCCCTTGATGCGGGCGATCTCCTCCGAGGCGTAGTTGGCGAGCCCCACACCCACCTCCTCTCCCTCCTCCGAGAGGAGGCGGACCGCCTCGCCCCGGCCAAACCTTCCCCGCACCTCCTTAACCCCGGCGGGAAGGAGGCTTGCCCCCCGCTCCTTTAGGGCGCGCACCGCCCCCCGGTCCAAGACGAGCTCCCCCTTGGGGCGGACGAGGCCAAAGAGCCAGGCCTTTTCCCCCCGGTAGCGCCTTTTGGCGTGGAAGTAGGTGCCCAGGGGGGCCCCGGAGAGGGCCTGGAGGAGGACCCCGGGCCGTTTCCCGGGGAGAAGCAGGGTGGGGATCCCCACCCTACCGGCGATGCGGGCGGCGAGGAGCTTGCTCCTCATCCCCCCGCTTCCCAAGGGGTTTTCCTCCCCGGCGTGGGCCAACACCGCCTCCACGGACTCCACCTCGGCGATGGGGCGGGCCTGGGGGTTTTTCTTAGGGTCCTCCTCGTAGAGGGCGTCCACATCGGAGAGGAGGGCGAGGAGGCCCGCCTCCACCAACGCCGCCACCCGGGCGGAGAGCTGGTCGTTGTCCCCGAAGCGGATCTCCTCAAAGGCCACGGTGTCGTTCTCGTTGATCACGGGCAGGGCCCCGAGGTCCAGAAGGGCCCGCAGGGTGGCCTTGGCGTTCAGGTAGCGGCTCCTGGAGGAGAGGTCCTCGGCGGTGAGGAGGACCTGGGCCACGGGGAGGCCGAAGGGGGCGAAGGCCTCTTGCCACCGGGCCATGAGGAGGGGCTGGCCGAGGGCGGCGAGGGCCTGCTTCAGGGGCATGTCCTTGGGGCGCTCCTCAAGCCCCAGCCGCCGCATCCCCGCCGCCACCGCCCCCGAGGAGACCAAGACCACCTCCCGGCCCTCCTCCTTTAGGGCGGCCACCTGGCGGGCGATCTCGGCCATGGCCTCGAGGTCCAGGCCCCTTTCCCCTGTGAGGACGGCGCTTCCCACCTTGACCACCAGGCGCTTGGCCGAAAGCCCCGGGCGCATTAAGGCCCAGGATAGCACCTCTCATCCCCTCGCCCCCGGGCCCTGGTAGGGTGGAAGGCGATGGACCTTCGGTCCTTGCGCCTTGCGGTCTTCGCGGCCTTGCTCGTTGCTTGCTCGGGGTCCTCGGAAGACCAAGCCCCAACCCTCGGCGCCTTCCAGGCCAGCCCCCCGAGGGGGAGGCCCCCCTCACGGCACGCTTTTCCTGGAGCGCGGGGGATCCGGACGGGGAGGTCTTGGACTGCGTCCTCGAGGCCGGGGGCGGGACAGGGCTAAGTACCCCGCTCTGGCTTGCGCCAGAGCGGGGGCCCCAAAAGGGCCTTCCCAAGCCTTATTTCGGGCAACCCGTGTTGCGAAATCAACGTGCAGCCACTTAGGCCTAAGCCCCTGCGGTACAGGCTACGCCTACGCTTTCCCGGGGGACCACCGGGTCAAGACAACAACGGGGCCAGCGTCCACCGAGAACCCCTTGTGCGGGCCTATGTCGGGCAAGGCTTCGCCCTGGAGGAACTCCCCCAGGGCGGGGCCTTTGAGGCCCAGCTCTCGGACGGCCTAGGGGTCCGCACCCTGGTCTTCCCCCGCTAGCCTAAAGCGACCCCCTTGGAAGGCCACCTTCCCCTCCCGCTTCAGCCGCACCAGGAGGGCGAAGAGGCGGGCCTTGCTGAGGCCCGGGTGCAGGGGTTTGAGGACGGCGTGGAGTTCCTCCAGGGTGCGCTCCCCTTTCAGGGCCTGGAGGAGGAGGGCTTCCAGGCGCCTTTCCCGCACGCCTTCCATTATTGACAGGGGCTTTCCGGCATGCTATGGTTGAAGTTGGCTTGGGCCCGTAGCTCAGCTGGATAGAGCGGCTGACTACGGATCAGCAGGTCGGGGGTTCGAATCCTCCCGGGCCCGCCAAAGGCCGAAGCCCCCTGGGGTTCTCCCAGGGGGCTTTGCTTTACCCCTAGAATGGGGCCATGAAGATCTACACCAGGACGGGGGACGCCGGGGAGACCGGCCTTTACGGGTCCGATCGGGTGGTGAAGGCCCACCCCCGGGTGGAGGCCTACGGCACCGTGGACGAGGCCAACAGCGCCATCGGCCTCGCCCGAAGCCTCCTCCCTGCGGAGCACCTAGACCTCCACGACCTCCTGGAGCGCGTTCAAAACGCCCTCTTTGATCTGGGGGCGGACCTGGCGACCCGTATGGGAAGCCCCTACGAGAAGAACATCGCCCGCATGGACGCCGAGGACGTGGAGGCCCTGGAAAAGGCCATTGACCGCTACCAGGAGGAAAGCCCCCCCTTCCGGGGCTTCATCCTCCCCGGAGGGCATCCGGCGGCGGCCGCGCTTCACCTCGCCCGCACCGTGGTGCGCCGCGCCGAGCGCAAGGTGGTGGCCTTGAGCCGGGAGGAGCCCGTGAACCCCGAGGTGATCCGCTACCTGAACCGGCTTTCCGACCTCCTCTTCGTCCTGGCCCGGGTGGTGAACGCCCGGCTAGGGGTCAGGGAGGAAGGGTGGCTGGTGAAGAAGCGCCGCTAAGGCCAGGGCTTGCCGTAGACCCGCACCTCGGCCTGGGGGAAGGCGGCCTCGAGGAGCTCCCGCAGAAACCGGGTGGCCGCGGGAAGAAGCCCACCGCAGGGCCCCTCCATGTAGAGGAAGAGGTAGCGGGGCCTTCTGGGGGACTGGGAAAAGCCCAAGCACCCCTCGTACTCCGGGAAGTACTCGTAGAAAAGCTCCAAGAGGTCCCGGACCAGGGCCTGGGCCTCGGGCAGGGCCTCTATGGAGCTTTTGGGCTTCACCCAGAAGGTCATGGCCTTCACGCCCCCATTATTTGGTAAGCTCCCGCCATGGTCCAGGCAGAGGGCCTTACCAAGCGCTACCGTGAGGCCGTGGCCGTGGAGGGCCTGACCTTTGGGGTGGGGCCCGGGGAGGTCTACGCCCTCCTCGGCCCCAACGGGGCGGGGAAGACCACCACCTTGCGCCTCCTCTCTACCCTCGTCCGCCCGAGCGCCGGGAGGGCTCTGGTGGCGGGCTTTGACGTGGTGCGGGAGCCCCTCGAGGTGCGCCGCAACCTCGGCTTGGTGAACGGGGGCATGCGGGTCTACGAGCGCCTCACGGGGCGGGAGGTCCTGGAGTTCTTCGCGGGCTTCTACGGCCTCAAAGGGCGGGCCTTTCTCGGGGCCTTGGACTGGGTGGTGGACCTCTTGGGAATGGAGGAGACCCTGGACAAGAAAGTGGGGGAGATGTCCACCGGGATGCGGCAGAAGGTGGTCATCGCCCGGGCCATCCTCCACCGGCCCAAGGTCCTCCTCCTGGACGAGGCCACGGCGGGCCTGGACGTCTTCGCCCGCAGGGCTCTTCTGGACTTCGTGAAGGCCTACCGGGACCTGGGCAACGCCATCGTCTACTCCACCCACGTGATGGCCGAGGCCGAGGAGGTGGCGGACCGGGTGGGCTTCCTCCACCGGGGACGGCTGGTCTACGAGGGGAGCCTGGGCGAGGCCCTGGCCTTGGGGGACGGGAGTCTGGAGCGGGCCTTCGTCCGACAGGTGCGGAGGGCGTGATGGAAGCCGTTTTAAGAATATTCCGAAAGGAGCTCGTCCAGGTCTTTCGCGACCGGAAGCTGGTCTTCTCCACCCTGGTCCTTCCCGTCCTGCTGATGCCGGTCTTCATGTTCGGGCCCAGCCTCTTCCTAAACCGGCTCATGCAGGGCGCGGCGGAGAAGGTGCAAGAGGTGGCGGTGGCGGGGCTTCCCGAGGAGGCCCTAAAGGCCCTGGAGGAAGCGCAGCTTAAGCCCGTGAACAATCCGGACCCCGAAGGGGCGGTGCGGGAAGGCCGCTACCCTGCGGGGGTGGCCTTCCGGGAAGGGGTGTACCGGGTCTACGGCCGCCTGGCCTCCGGCCTCACGGAAAGCCAGGTGGTCGTGGAGAAGGTCAAGGGGGCCCTGCAGGCCCTTAAGGAGGCCAAGGTGGCGGAGGCCCTCCGGCGGGCGGGGCTTCCCCAGGAGGTCCTTTCCCCGTTCGGGGTGGAAGTGGTGGACGCCTCCCCGCCCAGGGAAAGGGCCGGGGGGCTTTTGGGGTTCCTCCTCCCCTTCTTCCTGGTGGTCTTTATCCTCTCCGGAGGCCAGGTGGTGGCGGTGGACGCCACGGCGGGGGAGAAGGAGAAGGGGACCCTCGAGGCCCTTTTGGCCGCTCCCATCCCCCTGGTCCAGGTGGCCCTGGGCAAGGCCTTGGCCACGGTGGCCATGGGCCTGCTCTCAGGGGTGGCGGGGCTTTTGGGGCTGGCCCTGGGCGGGGCCTGGAGCGCCCGCCTTGGCGGGGGCATCCTCACGGAGAGGGGCGAGGTCCTGGCCTTGGGCGGACAGGTGAGCCTGGACGGAGGGAGCTTCCTTGCCCTCTTCCTCACCGCCTTCCTCCTCGCCCTCTTCATGGGGGCGGTGATGGTGGCCCTGGGGCTTTACGCCCGGAGCTTCAAGGAGGCGCAAAGCTACATGGCCCCCCTGCAGCTTTTGGCCCTTCTCCCCCTCCTCTTCCTGCAGTTTCGGGGCTTCCTGCAGCTCGAGGCCTGGCACCACCTCCTTCCCCTCTTCAACGTGGCCCTGCTGATGGATGCCCTCCTCAAGGGCACCGCCACCCCTTTGCAGGCGGGGCTCACCTGGCTTTCCACCCTGGTCTACGCCGGGGCCGCCCTGGGCCTGGCGGTGTGGGCCTTCGGGCGGGAGGACGTGGTGTTCCGCAACTAGGCCCCTTCAGAATTCCTCGTCCCACTCCACGATGGTCTCGCTGGTGAGGGTGGGGGTGGTCTCCCGCCTCGAGGCCTCGGGCTCCCGCTCCCGCAGGAGGCCGAACTGGGCGGCGATGCCCCGGAGGCCCGCCCCGGCCAGGGCCACCACGAGGAAGACGGAAAGCCCCCAGCCCCAGTAGGCGAGGAGGGACTGGGCCACGGAGAGGTTGGCCAGGGCGCCTAAGGCGGGGAGTCCCCCGTACTCGGCCAGGATGGAACCCATGTAGGAGAGGCCTTCGGCCAGGATGGGTAGGAAGAGGAAGAAAAAGCCCAGCCCAAGGAGGTTCCAGTAGACGTTCCGCCCGCCGAAGGTGATCCGGATGAGGTAAAGGGGGAAGAAGGAAAGGACCGCCGCCAGGATAAAGAAGACGGAACGGGGGATGCCTAGGAGGAGGAGTTCTGCCTGCACCTGGAGGGCGTGCCACGGGCCGAGGGTGTTGCCTAGGAGCCGTTCTTCCAACTCCTGGAGCTCGCCGAGGAGCACGGTGATGTCCAGCGTCCTGAGCCCCACCGCCTCCCGCAGGCGTTGGAAGAGCAGGTCTGTCCGCTTGGCCACGCCCGGGGCGTAGGCCTCGGCCACGGGCAGGAGCTTGAGCCGGAAACGGCTGTGGGCGTAGTCCAGCTGGCTCCGGGCCTGAGCGAAGAGGCCGTTTTGCACGTAGAGCTGGGCCAGGGCGAGGGCCCCCCGCACCTCGTCCGCCACGGCGAGCCAGTCCAGCACGCTCCCATAGCCCATGCCCTGGAGGGCCTCGCCTAGGCGCGCTTTCGCTTCAGGCTCTAGGGCCAGGAAGCTGAGTTCCTCCTCGAGTCCCTCCGGAAGCCCCCCTGCGAGGAGAGCGCCCACGCTTCCGGGACGGGGCGGGGAGGCCTGGGGTTGGGATGCGGGCGCGGGCGTCTGGAGTGGGGTGGCCTCGGCCGGGGAAGGGGCTTGCTCTGTTTGCAGGCGCAGGAGGTCCTGCCGCCAGGCCTGGACCTGGCCGAGTAGCCTCTGGACCTCGGGGCGGAAGGGCTGGCCGAAGGAGACGAGGGCCAGGGCCTGGACGAAGTCCTGGGCCTTGAGGCGGCTTTGGGGGCTGTCCTGGACGATGAGGTAGCGGGCGTAGGCCCGGGCCAGGGCCAGGTAGGCCTGGGGGCGGCTCTGGGCGGCGAGGGCTTGGCCCAGGTCCCCCGCCATGGCCTGGAGATAGCGGGCCTCCAGGAGCCTCCGGGCCTCCTCTGGGGGGGCGGAGCGGGCCTGGTCCACCAGGGCGGGGGGAAGGCCCGTGGCCCGGGCCAGGCGCTGGCCCAAGGCGGCCTTCTCCTCCCCCTGGGCCTGGAGGAAGGCGTCGTAGAGGGCCTTGCCCACGAGGTGGCGGACCAGGAGGAGGCGGGCCTCGAGGTCCACCGCGCTCTGCTGCGCCAGGAACTGGCGGGCCTCCTGCAGGTTGGTGAGGGCGGCGTCCCGCAGGACCGGGGGCAGCGCCCCTTCCTCGCGGAGGAGGCTTTGAGCCCGGTTGAGGGCGTTCACCGCTTGGGCCGGGTTTTCCAGGCGCACCTGGCCCAAGGCGGCCTCCAGGCCGTCGTAAAGGTCGGTGAGGCCCGCGGCCAGGGCCAGGGAAAGGACGAGGGCGAAGGGCAGGACCAGACCTCTTCTCATCCGCTTACCTCCTTGGGGGCCAGGCGCTTGAGCCTGTGCACGAGCTGTCCCACGTTGGCCTCCTCCCGGGCCGTCACGCCCACGAAGCCTCCGCCCACGGGACGGAGGAGGAGGAGCCTCGAGGCGGTGCGCAGGTAAAAGAGGGCGTACCCCTGGCGGCGGAGGAGGAGGTGGGCGGTGTCCAGGGGTATGGGGAAGCCCTCGGGGAGCTCGGCCTTCCCCGAGGGGTGGGCCACCACCACCCCCGTCACCCCCTCGAGGCGGGCGAGGCTTCGGGCGAGGCGGTCCCGCTCCGCGGGGTCGGCCAGGTCCACCGCCTCGAGGGCCGGCGCGGCCTCCGGCGCCGCCTCGCCTTGGGGTTCGGGCGGAGGGGGGGTAGCCGCCTTGAGCCGCCGAACGAGGGCCTTAAGCCCGGGGGGCATTTCCCGGAAGGGGAGGATGGCCCGTAGCTCCTCCCAAAGCGGTCCCTCCAAAAGCCGTGCCCAGTCCTGGGGGGTGGTCGGGGCGAGCCGCGCTTTGGCACGGGCGAGGAGGTTGGCGGCCGCTTGCGGGGAAAGGTACTCGCTGAGGATGTCTACGACCTCGCGTTCCATAGGAGGGGCTTGCCAATCCGCCCCTTAGAGTGTACCATAACGACTGCCCGAGGCTTCGGGCGCCCGTCGCTGGGGTGTCGTCTAAGGGTAGGACAGCGGACTCTGGATCCGCCGGTCGTGGTTCGAATCCACGCACCCCAGCCAAACTTTGGCCCCATCGACTAGCGGTTAGGTCACCGGCCTTTCAAGCCGGCGGCGGGGGTTCGAGTCCCCCTGGGGTCACCAAAGCCAGCCGAGCCGCGCATGGCCCCATCGTCTAGAGGCCTAGGACACGGCCCTCTCAAGGCCGAGACGGGGGTTCGAATCCCCCTGGGGTCACCAGAAACACCCCTTCGGGGGTGTTTTTTCCGCGGCTCGGTTGGTTTTTTCTTGACACCCTTCCCCTCACCCCCCAAAATGGGACGAGGTATACCCCCTATAGGTATGTGAGGGGGTAAACTGGCATCCAAGGAGGAGGGAAAGAATGGAGTTCAACCTGAGCGCACTGGGGAGCACCCCCACCTCGGAGGAAACCTACGATGTGGTCATCATCGGCGGGGGGCCCGCGGGGCTTACCGCCGGGATCTACGCCGGCCGGGCCCAGCTCAAGACGGTCATCGTGGAGAAGGGGCTTCCCGGGGGGCAGATCGCCCAGACGGACGAGGTGGAGAACTACCCGGGCTTCCCCGAGGGCATTTCCGGGCCGGAGCTCGCGGGCCGCATGGTGCAGCAGGCGGAGAAGTTCGGGGCCCGGATCGTCATGGACGAGGTCCTGGGCCTGGAGAAGGCCGAGGGGGGCTACCTGGTCCGGGGCTACGAGCGGAACTACCGCGCCCGGGCGGTGATCGTGGCCACGGGGGCGAACCCGAGGCGGCTTGGGGTCCCCGGGGAGGACAAGTTTTACGGCCGGGGGGTTTCCACCTGCGCCACCTGCGACGGCTTCTTCTACCGCGACAAGGAGGTGGTCGTGGTGGGTGGGGGGGACGCCGCCGTGGAGGAGGGGATCTTCCTCACCAAGTTCGCCCGAAAAGTGACCCTGGTCCACCGCCGGGACGAGCTTAGGGCCAACAAGGTGGCCCAGAAGCGGGCCTTCCAGAACCCCAAGATGCACTTCCTCTTCTCCCACGTGGTCACCGAGATCCTGGGAGAGGACCAGGTGACGGGGGTGCGGCTTAAGAACCTGAAGACGGGGGAGGAGTACGTCTACCCCACGGACGGCGTCTTCGTCTTCATCGGCCACGAGCCCAACACCGCTTTCCTCAAGGGGGTGGTGGAGCTCAGGCCCGACGGGTACATCGCCGTGCGGGACGAGGTCTTCACCTCGGAACCCGGCATCTTCGCCGCCGGGGACGTGGCCGACCCCATCTACCGCCAGCTCACCACGAGCGTGGGGGCAGGCACCCGCGCCGCCATGATGGCCGAGCGCTACCTGGCGGAGGAGGCGGAAAAGGTCAAGGGCTAGGCGGACGTGGCGCGCCTTTGGGCGCTTCTCGTGGCCTGGGGCCTGGGCCTCGCCCAGCTCCTCTATCTTCCCCTGGACGACCGTCCCCCCAACCTCGCCCCCTGCGCCTGGGGGGTGGTCCTCTGTCCGCCCCGGGAGGCCTACCGGGGGCCGGAGGGGGCCGACCTCGAGGCCTTGAGGGCCTGGCTCCTCGCCACCCCCGGGTGGGGGCTTGTGGCGAGCCTGGACGCCTTGGCCTACGGGGGGCTTGTGCCAAGCCGCCACCTCCCCCTCGCCCCGGAGGACGCCTTGGCCCGCCTCGCCCCCCTCCTCGCCTGGAAGGCCCGTGGGGGCGGGGCGCTTTACCTCTTCGGCGTCGTCCCGAGGTGGGACGCCTCGAGGCGGGAGCGGAACCTTCGGGTCCTCCAGGCCCTCGCCTCCTGGAGGGGCCTTCGGGGGGTCTACCTGGAGGCGGTCTGGGACGACGCCCTGAGGAACTCCCCAGGCCCCCGGGAGGCCCGGGCCCTGGGCTACCCCGCCCGCCCCGGGGCCGACGAGGCGGGCCAGGTCCTGCTTCTTAGGGCCCTGAGGCCCGGCCTCCGGGTGGCCGTGGTCTACGAGGACGAGGCCTTGCGCGCCCGGGTCACCCCCTACGAGGGGCTTCCCCTGGAAGAGACCGTGGCCGGGGTCTTGGCCAGCGCCCGCGCGGTGGCGGTGCCCTTGGCCGAGGGCCCCGACCTCGTCCTCTACGTCTACGGGGGTGGGGACCCGAGAAGGGCCGCCCTGGACCTCCTCCGCCTCATGGCCCGCCACCCCGTGGCCCTGGCCGACCTCGCCCGGGTGAACCGGGGGGACCCCCGCCTCATGGCCTACCTGGAGGGGATGGGCCTCTACGCCCGCCTCGCCGCCTACGCCGCCTGGGGCACGCCGGCGAACAACCTGGGGAGCGCCTTGGCCCAGGGGGGGCTTTTCCTCGAGGACCGGGAGGGGCGGCTTTCGCGCCTCGCCGAGGCCTACTTCCAGTACTGGTGGGGGGAGGTGGGCAGGCCCTGGGTGCGGGCCCGCTTCCCCGAGCCCCTCCCCGAGGAGGCCCGGGCCGTGGCCGAGGGCTTTCCCCGGGTGGAGCTGGACGGGTTCTGGCTGGACCTCCGGGGCCTCGCCTTCCCCTGGCGGCGAAGCTTTGAGGCCTGGCCTGAGCTCGCCCTGGTGCCCCGCCGGGCGGGCCCCGCCTTGGGCCGGTAGAATGGCGCCGTGGACGCGCCTTTCCGGGTGGTGGTGGGGGTTTCCGGGGCGAGCGGCATGCCCTACGCCCTGGACCTCCTCGAGGCGCTCAAGGACCTCGCCGAGGTGCACCTCGTCCTCTCCCAGGGGGCCACGCGGGTGCTCTGGGAGGAGATGGGCCTAAGCCCCAAGGACCTCCACGCCCTGGCCCACCGGGTCTACAAGGACCAGGACCTGGGCGCCCCCATCGCCTCGGGCTCCTTCCCCACCCGGGGGATGGTGGTCGTCCCTTGCTCCGCCACCACCCTGGCCAAGGTGGCCGCGGGCTTGGCCGACACCCTCCTCACCCGGGCGGCCTACGTCCACCTGAAGGAGCGCCGCCCCCTCGTCCTTGTCCTGAGGGAGACCCCTTTGCCCCTCCCCACCCTGAGGGCCATGGTCCAGGCGGCGGAGGCCGGGGCCACCATCCTCCCGGCGAGCCCCGGCTTCTACCACCGCCCCAAGGAGATCAGGGACCTCCTCGGCTTCGTCACCCAGCGCATCCTGGACCACCTGGGGCTTCCCGGGAAGCGCGCCCCCCGGTGGGGGGAAACGTGACGCTTTTTTGCCGACCTGCGATGTTACGATGGGGAGGATGACCCTCACCCAGGAGCAACGGCTGGTTCTGGACGCGGTGCGCCGGGTGGCCCGGGAGGTCCTCTACCCCCTCGCCCCCGAGTACGACCGGAAGGCCGAGTACCCCTGGCCCCAGCTCAAGGCCCTGGCCGAGCTCGGCCTCCTCGGCATGACCACCCCGGAGGCGTGGGGCGGGGTGGGTCTGGACTCCGTGACCTGGGCCTTGGCCCTGGAGGAGCTCGCCGCCGCCGACCCCAGCGTGGCCGTTATCGTCTCCGTGACCAGCGGCCTTCCCCAGTACATGCTCCTCCGCTTCGGGAGCGAGGCGCAGAAGCGGCGCTACCTCGTGCCCCTGGCCCGGGGGGAGTGGATCGGGGCCTTCTGCCTCACCGAGCCCCAGGCGGGCTCCGACGCCAAAAGCCTCCGCGCCGAGGCGCGGCGGGTCAAGGGCGGGTTCGTGCTGAACGGGGTCAAGAGCTGGATCACCTCCGCTGGCCACGCCCACCTCTACGTGGTCATGGCCCGCACGGAGAAGGGGATCAGCGCCTTCTTGGTGGAGAAGGACACCCCGGGGCTTTCCTTCGGCCGCCCCGAGGAGAAGATGGGCCTCCACGCGGCCCACACCGCCGAGGTGCGCCTCGAGGAGGTCTTCGTCCCCGAGGAGAACCTCCTCGGGGAGGAGGGGCGGGGCCTGGCCTACGCCCTCGCGGGCCTGGACTCGGGGCGCGTGGGGGTGGCGGCCCAGGCGGTGGGCATCGCCCGGGGGGCCTTTGAGATCGCCAAGGCCTACGCCGAGGAGCGGGAGCAGTTCGGGAAGAAGCTAAAGGAGCACCAGGCCATCGCCTTCAAGATCGCCGACATGCACGTGAAGATCGCCGCCGCCCGCGCCTTGGTCCTCGAGGCCGCGCGGAAGAAGGACCGGGGGGAACGGTTCACCCTCGAGGCCAGCGCCGCCAAGCTCTTCGCCAGCCAGGTGGCGGTGGAGGTGACCCGGGAGGCGGTCCAGGTCCTGGGGGGGTACGGCTACCACCGGGACTACCGGGTGGAGCGGTACTACCGGGACGCCAAGGTGACGGAGATCTACGAGGGCACCTCGGAGATCCAGCGCCTCGTCATCGCCCGAGAGCTCTACCGCTAGCGCGCCCCGCCCTTCTCCCTTAGGGTGGAAAGGGTATGGTCCGCCGCCTCTTTGCCCTTTCCCGCCCCCTCTACTGGCTTTACGAAAGGCGCCTCCTCAGGGAGGTCAAGCGGGGCCCCATGCCCCGGCACCTGGGCCTCATCCTGGACGGGAACCGCCGCTACGCCCGCGCCCTCGGCCTTTCCCCCACCAAGGGGCACGAGTTCGGGGTGCAGAAGGCCTACGAGGTCCTGGAGTGGTGCCTGGAGATGGGCATCAAGACCGTGACCGTCTGGGTCTTCTCCACCGACAACTTCAAGCGCTCCCCGGAAGAGGTGGAGACCCTCATGAACCTCTTCCTGCGGGAGGCCGAGCGGATGGCGGAGGACCACCGGATCCTGGAAAACCAGGTGCGGGTGCGCTTCATCGGCAGGCGGGAGGGGTTTTCCCCGGAGGTGGTCCGGGCCATAGAGCGCCTGGAACGGAGGACGGAGGGGCACCGGGGCATGTTCCTCAACATCGCCATGGGCTATGGGGGGCGGGAGGAGATCGTGGACGCCGTGAAGCGGCTTCTTCTGGAGGCGGAGGCCCAGGGCCTCACCCCTAAGGAGGTGGCCGAGGCCCTCACCCCGGAGGACATCGCCCGCCACCTCTACACCGCCGGGCTTCCCGACCCCGACTTCATCATCCGCACCTCGGGGGAGATCCGGCTTTCCGGCTTCCTCCTCTGGCAGTCCGCCTACTCCGAGTTCTACTTTGCCGACGTCCTCTGGCCCGAGTTCCGCAAGATTGACTTCCTGCGCGCGCTAAGGAGCTACCAGGCCCGCGAGAGGCGGTTTGGGCGTTGACAACCCGCGGCGTTTCGTATACCCTTACGGGCAAGATGCTGGCCCGCGCGAAAAAACTCGGCCGCCGGGGGGTAGGATAGCCCTCTAAGGGTTCCTTATCCCCCGGCCCGAGTTCGGGCCGGTTTTCTTTTGGGGAGGGGCGTATGCGGGAATGGAAGATCATAGACTCCACGCTTCGCGAGGGCGAGCAGTTTGAGCGGGCCAACTTCTCCACCCAGGACAAGATAGAGATCGCCAAGGCCCTGGACGCGTTCGGCATTGAGTACATTGAGGTCACCACCCCGGTGGCCTCCCCCCAGTCCCGCAAGGACGCCGAGGTCCTCGCCTCCTTGGGCCTCAAGGCCAAGGTGGTGACCCACATCCAGTGCCGCCTGGACGCGGCCAAGGTGGCGGTGGAGACGGGGGTGCAGGGGATTGACCTCCTCTTCGGCACGAGCAAGTACCTCCGGGCGGCCCACGGGCGGGACATCCCCAGGATCATTGAGGAGGCCAAGGAGGTGATCGCCTACATCCGCGAGGCGGCCCCCCACGTGGAGGTGCGCTTCTCCGCCGAGGACACCTTCCGCTCCGAGGAGCAGGACCTCCTCGCCGTCTACGAGGCCATCGCCCCCTACGTGGACCGGGTGGGCCTGGCGGACACCGTGGGCATCGCCACGCCCCGGCAGGTCTACGCCCTGGTGCGGGAGGTGCGGCGGGTGGTGGGGCCAAGGGTGGACATTGAGTTCCACGGCCACAACGACACGGGTTGCGCCATCGCCAACGCCTATGAAGCCATTGAGGCCGGGGCCACCCACGTGGACACCACCATCCTGGGGATCGGGGAGCGGAACGGGATCACCCCTTTGGGGGGGTTCCTCGCCCGCATGTACACCCTCCAGCCCGAGTACGTGCGCAAGAAGTACAAGCTGGAGATGCTCCCCGAGCTGGACCGGATGGTGGCCCGGATGGTGGGGGTGGAGATCCCCTTCAACAACTACATCACCGGGGAGACGGCCTTCAGCCACAAGGCGGGGATGCACCTCAAGGCTATTTACATCAACCCCGAGGCCTACGAGCCCTACCCGCCCGAGGTCTTCGGGGTGAAGCGGAAGCTCATCATCGCCTCGAGGCTCACCGGGCGGCACGCCATCAAGGCGCGGGCGGAGGAGCTCGGCCTCCACTACGGGGAGGAGGAGCTCCACCGGGTCACCCAGCACATCAAGGCCCTGGCCGACCGAGGCCAGCTCACCCTGGAGGAGCTGGACCGGATCCTCCGGGAGTGGATCACGGCGTGAGGCTAGAGGTTATGGAACTCCTCTTCGGTGAGGCCGGCATCGCGCAGGATGCGCTTGAAGGTGCCCTTGGGAAGCTCCCCGCTGTGGAAGGGCACCACCACGATGCGGCCGTCGGGGTGCGCGTAAAGCCTATGCCCACCCTTGGCCATGCGCTCCACGAACCCGAGGCGGCGGAGCTTCCGGGCCACCTCCTCCGGCCTAGGCGGCATCCACGCCCACCTCTACCGCTTGCACGTCCTGGGGAAGGGGGCACCCTTCGGTTTTCAAGTAGGCCAGGACGAGTTCCAAGGCTTCTTTGGCCCGCGCCAAGGCTTCCTCGGGGCTTTGGCCGAAGGAGTGGGCTTGGGGCACCGCGGGAAACTCGGCGATCCAGACCCCTGGGGTCTCCGGGTCCGGGTAGAGGAGGGCGGTGTACTTGGGCATACCCTCAGTATAGGAGGTGCGTGTGGGACAGACGCTAGCGGAAAAGATCCTCTCCCACAAGGTGGGAAGGCCCGTGCGGGCGGGGGAGCTCGTGGTGGTGGAGGTGGACCAGGTGATGGTGGTGGACTCCATCGCCGGGAGCTTTTTCAAGCGCCTGGAGTACCTGGAGGCCACCCCCCGCTACCCGGAAAGGGTCTCCATCGTGATAGACCACGTGGCCCCGGCGGCGAACCTGGAGGTGGCCAAGGCCCAGAAGGAGATAAGGGAGTGGGGCAAGCGGCACGGCATCCGGGTCTTTGACGTGGGGAGGGGGGTGTGCCACCAGGTCCTCATAGAGGAGGGCCTGGCCCAGCCGGGCTGGGTGGTGGTGGGCTCGGACAGCCACTCCACCACCTACGGGGCGGTGGGGGCCTTCGGCACGGGGATGGGGGCCACGGACATCGCCTTGGCGGCGGCGAGCGGGCGCACCTGGCTTCGGGTGCCCGAGAGCGTCAAGGTGGTCTTCCGGGGAAGGCTTCCCAAGGGGGTCACGGCCAAGGACGCCGCCCTGGAGATGGTCCGCCTCCTCACCGCCGAAGGGGCCACCTACATGGCGGTGGAGATCCACCTCCTGGACGGGGCGGAGGCCCTCACGCGGGGCGAGCGCATGACCCTCGCCAACCTCACCGTGGAGGCGGGGGCCAAGGCGGGGCTTGTGGTGCCGAGTGGGGAGATCCTGGAGATGTACCGGGTGCCCGACTGGCTCTACCCCGACCCCGACGCCCGGTACGCCAAGGAGGTGGAGATAGACCTTTCCGCCCTCACCCCCAGGGTCTCCGTGCCCTTCTACGTGGACAACGTCCACGAGGTGGCCGCGGTCAAGGGCAAGCGGGTGGACCAGGTCTTCATCGGCACCTGCACCAACGGCCGGATTGAGGACCTCAGGGCGGCGGCGGAGGTGCTAAGGGGGAGGAAGGTGGCCCCTTGGGTGCGGCTTTTGGTGGTCCCGGCGAGCTCCCAGGTCCTGGAGGAGGCGGCCAGGGACGGCACCCTCCTCACCCTCCTCGAGGCCGGGGCCACCATCGGCACCCCGGGGTGCGGCCCCTGCATGGGGCGGCACATGGGGGTCTTGGCCCCGGGGGAGGTGTGCGTCTCCACCTCCAACCGCAACTTCCGGGGACGCATGGGAGCCCCGGACGCCGAGATCTACCTGGCGAGCCCCCGCGTGGCGGCGGCGAGCGCCGTGGCGGGCTACCTCACCACCCCGGAGGAACTGGAGGAGGTCCATGCCTAGGGTTTGGAAGTTCGGCGACCAGATCAACACCGACGACATCCTCCCCGGCAAGTACGCCCCCTTCATGGTGGGGGAGGACCGGTTTCACCTCTACGCCTTCGCCCACCTTCGGCCCGAGTTCGCCAAGCAGGTGCGCCCCGGGGACATCCTCGTCTTTGGGCGGAACGCGGGGCTCGGCTCTAGCCGCGAGTACGCCCCCGAGGCCCTGAAGCGCCTCGGCGTCCGGGCCATCATCGCCAAAAGCTACGCCCGCATCTTCTTCCGCAACCTGGTGAACCTGGGGATCGTCCCCTTTGAGTCGGAGGAGGTGGTGGATGCGCTAGAGGACGGCGACGAGGTGGAGCTGGACCTGGAAAGCGGGGTGCTTGTCCGAGGGGAGGAGCGCTTTGCCCTCCGCCCCCCGCCCCCCTTCCTCCTGGAGGCGCTCAAGGAGGGGTCCCTCCTGGACTACTACAAGAAGCACGGGCGCTTCCCGGGGGAGTAGACTCTAGTCATGGAGGACCTAGAGATCGTCTGTCCGGTGTGCGGCGAGGCCAGCCTGGTGCTGGCGGAGGACCTTGAGGACCTGGAGGTCGGGGACGTGCTGGAGTGCGAGGCCTGCGGGGCCTTCCTGGAGGTGGTCTCCCTGGACCCCTTGGAGGTGGAGGTGACGGAGGAGGGCCTGGAAGGTTTCTTCGTGGACTGCCCCCGTTGCGGCTACACCTTTGAGCTCTCCGAGGAGGACCAGGGCCAGGAGGCGGAGTGCCCCGAGTGCGGCTTCCGCTTCCTCCCCGACTGGAGCGAGGTAGAGGAGGACGAGGAATGGTAGCGACCTGCCCTGAGTGCGGTGCGGAACTGCGGCTGGAGAACCCGGAGCTTGGCGAGCTTGTGGTCTGCGAGGACTGCGGCGCGGAGCTTGAGGTGGTGGGGCTTGACCCCTTGAGGCTCGAGCCCGCCCCCGAGGAGGCGGAGGACTGGGGCGAGTGATCCCACCCCACGCCGGCCTAAGTACCCCACCGCGGCTCTCGCCGCGGTGGGGGCCCCAAAAGGACCTTCCCAAGCCTTATTTGGGGCGGCCCGTGTTGCGAAATCAACGTGCAGCCACTTAGGCCGGCGTGGGACCTCTTCGGGAGGCGAGATGCTGGCCATCCTCTACGACCGCATCCGCCCCGACGAGCGGATGCTCTTTGAGCGGGCGGAGGCCCTGGGCCTCCCCTACAAGAAGGTCTACGTCCCCGCCCTGCCCATGGTCCTGGGGGAAAGGCCCGAGGAGCTTGAGGGGGTCACGGTGGCCCTGGAGCGGTGCGTGAGCCAAAGCCGGGGCCTCGCCGCCGCCCGCTACCTCACCGCCCTCGGCATCCCCGTGGTGAACCGCCCCGAGGTCATAGAGGCCTGCGGGGACAAGTGGGCCACGAGCGTGGCCTTGGCCCGGGCGGGCCTTCCCCAGCCCAGGACCGCCTTGGCCACGGACCGGGAGGAGGCCCTTAGGCTCATGGAGGCCTTCGGCTACCCCGTGGTGCTGAAGCCCGTGATCGGAAGCTGGGGGCGCCTTTTGGCCAAGGTCACGGACCGGGCCGCGGCGGAGGCCCTCCTTGAGCACAAGGAGGTCTTAGGGGGGTTTCAGCACCAGCTTTTTTACATCCAGGAGTACGTGGAGAAGCCCGGGCGGGACATCCGGGTCTTCGTGGTGGGGGAGAGGGCCATCGCCGCCATCTACCGCAGAAGCGCCCACTGGATCACCAACACCGCCCGGGGCGGGCAGGCGGAGAACTGCCCCCTCACGGAGGAGATCGCCCGGCTGGCCGTGGGGGCGGCGGAGGCCGTGGGGGGCGGGGTGGTGGCTGTGGACCTCCTGGAGTCGGAGCGGGGGCTATTGGTCAACGAGGTGAACCACACCATGGAGTTCAAGAACTCCGTGCACACCACCGGGGTGGACATCCCGGGGGAAATTCTGAAGTACGCGTGGAGCCTGGCCTCATGACCTTGCGGGAAGCGGTGGAGCGGTTGGTGGCGGCCTTGGCGCCGGAGGAGGTCTGGCTCTTCGGCTCTTGGGCCCGGGGGGAGGCCGGGCCGGGCTCGGACGTGGACCTCCTGGTGGTGGTGCCCTACGAAGGGGACCCTAAAGAGCTCGCCCTTCGCGGGTACAGGGCCCTGAGGGGGCGGGGCTTTCCCCTGGACCTCTTGGTCTACCCCCGTGCCCTCTTGGAGCAGAGGCTCGGGGAGGGGAGCCTTCTTCTCCGGGAGATTTTCCGGGAAGGGCGGTGCCTCTATGCGCGGGGAAAAAGGTGGCTTAAAAGTTCGGCCGGAAGAGGCCAGGGAAGCCCTTTCCCTGGCCCAAGCCCAAGCCCTGGTGGAGGAGCTTAGGAGGTGGCTTCATGACCGGTAAGAAAACCCTTTCCATCGTGGGGGCCTCGGGGTACGCCGGGGGAGAGTTCCTAAGGCTTGCCCTTTCCCACCCCCATCTGGAGGTGAAGCAGGTGACCTCGAGGCGCTTCGCGGGCGAGCCCGTCCACTTCGTCCACCCCAACCTCCGAGGACGCACGAACCTCAAGTTCGTCCCCCCGGAGAAGCTGGAGCCCGTGGACATCCTGGTCCTGGCCCTGCCCCACGGGGTCTTCGCCCGGGAGTTTGACCGCTACAGCGCCCTCGCCCCCGTCCTCATAGACCTCTCTGCGGACTTCCGCCTGAAGGACCCGGAGCTCTACCGCAGGTACTACGGGGAGCACCCGAGGCCGGACCTCCTTGGCCGCTTCGTCTACGCCGTGCCCGAGCTCTACCGGGAGGCCTTGAAGGGGGCGGACTGGATCGCCGGGGCCGGGTGCAACGCCACGGCCACCCTCCTCGGCCTCTACCCCCTCCTCAAGGCCGGGGTCCTGAAGCCCACCCCCATCTTCGTCACCCTCCTCATCTCCACCTCGGCCGCCGGGGCCGAGGCGAGCCCGGCGAGCCACCACCCCGAAAGGGCGGGGTCCATCCGGGTCTACAAGCCCACGGGCCACCGCCACACCGCCGAGGTGGTGGAAAACCTCCCGGGCCGCCCCGAGGTCCACCTCACCGCCATCGCCACCGACCGGGTGCGGGGGATCCTCATGACCGCCCAGGCCTTCCTCCAGGACGGCTGGAGCGAACGGGACGTCTGGCAGGCCTACCGGGAGGCTTACGCCGGGGAGCCCTTCATCCGCATCGTCAAGCAGAGGAAGGGGGTCCACCGCTACCCCGACCCCCGGTTCGTCCAGGGCACCAACTACGCCGACATCGGCTTTGAGCTGGAGGAGGACACGGGGAGGCTCGTGGTCATGACGGCCATTGACAACCTGGTGAAGGGCACCGCGGGCCACGCCCTCCAGGCCTTAAACGTCCGCATGGGCTGGCCCGAGACCCTGGGCCTGGACTTCCCTGGACTCCACCCTTAGGGCAGGGAGGTGGGCTTGTGATCGTGGTCAAGGTGGGAGGCGCCGAGGGGATCAACTACGAGGCCGTGGCCAAGGACGCGGCCTCCTTGTGGAAGGAGGGGGTAAAGCTCCTTCTCGTCCACGGGGGAAGCAGCGAGACCAACAAGGTGGCGGAGGCCTTGGGCCACCCGCCCCGCTTCCTCACCCACCCCGGGGGGCAGGTGAGCCGCCTCACCGACCGGAGGACCCTGGAGATCTTTGAGATGGTCTACTGCGGCCTGGTGAACAAGCGCCTGGTGGAGCTTTTGCAGAAGGAGGGGGCGAACGCCATCGGCCTTTCCGGCCTGGACGGGAGGCTTTTCGTGGGCCGTAGGAAGACCGCGGTCAAGTACGTGGAGGACGGAAAGGTCAAGATCCACCGCGGGGACTACACCGGGACGGTGGAGGAGGTGAACAAGGCCCTTTTGGACCTCCTCCTTGGGGCGGGCTACCTCCCCGTCCTCACCCCGCCCGCCCTAAGCTACGAGAACGAGGCCATCAACACCGACGGGGATAGCATCGCCGCCCTCCTCGCCACCCTCTACGGGGCCGAGGCCCTGGTCTACCTCTCCAACGTCCCGGGCCTCCTCGCCCGCTACCCCGACGAGGCCTCCTTGGTGCGGGAGATCCCCGTGGACCGGGTGGAGGACCCGGAGTACCTGGCCCTCGCCCAAGGCAGGATGAAGCGGAAGGTCATGGGGGCGGTGGAGGCGGTGCGGGGCGGGGTCAAGCGGGTGGTCTTCGCCGACGCCCGGGTGGAAAACCCCATAAGGCGGGCCCTTTCCGGGGAAGGCACCGTGGTACGCTAGGGCCATGGCGCGCTTCGCCCTGGTCCTCCACGCCCACCTCCCCTACGTGCGGGCCCACGGGATGTGGCCCTTCGGGGAGGAGACCCTCTACGAGGCCGTGGCCGAGACCTACCTCCCCCTCGTCCGGGTCCTGGAGCGGCTTCGCGCCGAGGGGGTGGAGGCCCCCTTCACCCTGGGGATCACCCCGATCCTGGCGGAGCAGCTCGCCGACCCCCGGATCAAGGAGGGGTTCTGGGCCTACGCCAAGGACCGCCTGGAGAGGGCCCAGGGCGACTACCAGCGCTACCGGGGCACGGCCCTCGAGGCCAGCGCCCGGCACCAGGTGGCCTTCTGGGAGCTCACCCTGGACCACTTCCACCAACTTGGGGGCGACCTTCTGGCGGCCTTCCGCCGGGCCCAAGAACGGGGGCAGGTGGAGCTCATCACCTCCAACGCCACCCACGGCTACTCCCCCCTTCTGGGCTACGACGAGGCCCTCTGGGCCCAGATCAAGACCGGGGTCAACACCTACCGCCGCCACTTCGCCAAAGACCCCACGGGCTTCTGGCTCCCGGAGATGGCCTACCGGCCCAAAGGGCCCTGGAAGCCCCCCGTGGAAGGCCCCCCGGAAGGGGTGAGGCCCGGGGTGGACGAGCTTTTGATGCGGGCCGGGATCCGCTACACCTTCGTGGACGCCCACCTGGTCCAGGGGGGTGAGCCCCTCTCCCCTTACGGGGAGGCCGCCTTGGGCCCCGTGGAAAGCGGGGAGGCCACCTACCACGTCCACGAGCTGGCCTCGGGCCTTAGGGTCCTCGCCCGCAACCCGGAGACCGCCCTCCAGGTGTGGAGCGCCGACCACGGCTACCCGGGGGAGGGGCTTTACCGGGAGTTCCACCGCAAGGACCCCATTTCCGGCCTCCACCACTGGCGGGTGACCCACCGCAAGGCCGACCTCGCGGAGAAGGCCCCCTACGACCCGGAGGCGGCCTTCGCCAAGGCGGAAGAGCACGCCCGCCACTTCGTAGCCCTCCTGGAGCGCCTCGCCGAGGGGCGCCCCGAGGGGGTCATCCTCTCCCCTTACGACGCCGAGCTCTTCGGCCACTGGTGGTACGAGGGGGTGGCCTGGCTCGAGGCCGTCCTGAGGCTTCTCGCCCAAAGCCCCAAGGTCCGGCCCGTGACCGCGCGGGAGGCGGTGCAGGGGCCCGCGGTGCGGACCGCCCTCCCCGAGGGCTCCTGGGGCCGGGGTGGGGACCACCGGGTCTGGCTCAACGAGAAGACCCTGGACTACTGGGAAAAGGTTTACCGGGCGGAGGGGGCCATGCGGGAGGCGGTGCGCCGGGGGGTCCTCCCCGAGGGGGCGTTGCGCCAGGCCATGCGCGAGCTCCTGCTCCTCGAGGCCTCCGACTGGCCCTTCCTCATAGACACGGGGCAGGCGGAGGCCTACGCGCGGGAGCGGTACGAGGAGCACGCCCGGGCCTTCTTCCACCTCCTTAAGGGGGTCTCCCCCGAGGAGCTTAGGGCCTTGGAGGAGCGGGACAACCCCTTCCCCGAGGCCAATCCCCGCCTCTACCTTCAAGAGGGGGCTTGATGGAAGAGGTGCGCCACGCCATCCTCCAGTTCCGCCCCGAGAAGAGCCGGATTGGGGAGAGCCTGGCCCGGCTTAGGGCCCACCTCGAGGCCCTCCGCCCCCACGCCCCCCAGGTGGTGGTCCTGCCCGAGGCCGCCCTCACCGGCTACTTCCTCCAGGGAGGGGTAAGGGAGCTCGCCCTCACCCGCCACGAGCTTTTGGAGCTCCTGGTGGGCGTGTACGAGGAGGTGGGGTGGGAAGGGGTTTTGGACGTGGTGGTGGGCTTCTACGAGCGGGACGAAGGGGCCTACTACAACAGCGCCGCCTACCTGGAGCTTCCCCACCGCGTGGTCCACGTCCACCGCAAGGTCTTCCTCCCCACCTACGGGGTCTTTGACGAGGAGCGCTACCTGGCCCGGGGAAGCCGGGTGGAGGCCTTCGCCACCCGGTTCGGGAAGGCGGCCCTTCTCATCTGCGAGGACTTCTGGCACTCCATCACCGCCACCCTCGCCGCCCTGGACGGGGCCGAGGTGATCTACGTGCCCGCGGCGAGCCCGGCCCGGGGCTTCCAGGGGGGGTATCCCGAGAACGTGGCCCGCTGGCGCACCCTCGCCCAGGCGGTGGCGGCGGAGCACGGGCTATATGTGGTGGTGGCCAGCCTGGTGGGGTTTGAGGGGGGGAAGGGGATGAGCGGGGGAAGCCTGGTGGTGGGGCCGGACGGGCGGGTCCTGGCCGAGGCCCCCCTCTTTGAGGAGGCGGCCCTTCTCTTCGCCTTGGACCGGGGGCGCATCGCTCCGGTGCGCTACGAGAGCCCTCTTCTCTCCGACCTCGAGGCGGGCCTGCCCCTGCTTCTTTCCGACCTGCAGAGGGTCTTAGGGAGGCGGGATGCGGATCGTTGAAGCCCCCAAGCTTCACGAGACCCTGGAGCTCAACTGGCCCCTGGTGGCGGACTTCCTCACCCGTTTTATCCGGGAGGAACTTTCCTGGCGGGGCTACGAGAAGGCCATCGTGGCCGTCTCCGGTGGGGTGGACTCGGCCACCACCCTGGCCCTGGCGGTGCGGGCCCTGGGGGCGGAAAGGGTCCACGCCCTCTTCCTGCCCCACCGGGAGAGTAGCCCCACCTCCCGGGAGCACGCCCACCTGGTGGCCGAAACCTTCGGCGTGGCCCTGGAGGAGGTGGACATCACCCCCATGGTGGAGGGCTACGCCGCCCTCACCCCGGACCTCACCCCCCACCGCAAGGGAAACGTCATGGCCCGGGCGCGGATGATCGTCCTCTTTGACAAGTCCGAGGCCTACAAGGCCCTCCCCCTGGGCACGGGGAACAAGACGGAAAGGCTTTTCGGCTACTACACCTGGCACGGGGACGACACGCCCCCCGTGAACCCCCTGGGGGACCTCTACAAGACCCAGGTCTGGCGGCTCGCCGAGTACCTCGGCGTGCCGGAGGAGGTGGTGAGGAAGCCCCCCACCGCCGACCTCATCCCCGGGCAGACGGACGAGGCCGATTTGGGGGTGCGCTACCTCCGGGCCGACGTGATCCTGGAGCACTACCTGAAGGGCTACTCCGACCGGTACATCCTGGGCCTGGGCTTCACTGAGGAGGAGCTTAGGCGGGTGAAGGAACGGGTGAACCGCACCCACTGGAAAAGGGCCCTGCCCACGGTGGCCCTCCTTTCCTCCACTGGCATTGGGGAGTTCTACCTGAGGCCCTTGGACTACCGCCCTTAGGAGGCCTTATGGCGCGCAAGGTGGGAAGCGCGGGGAAGACCCTCGCCCGAAGGCTGGGACGAATCGCCCTGGTGCTCTTGGGTTTCGGCTTCGCCATCTGGCTCCTCGTCAAGCTCCTCGCCCCCTGGATGGGGGCCCTGGCCCTTCCCCTGGCCTTCTTGGCCGTGGTGCGCCTGCTTCAGGACAAGGAGGTGGAGCGCGAGGTGGTGGCGAAGGCGCGGGGCTACCTGGGGGAGGCCCGGGTGGGCCGGGTCCTCGAGGCGCTCCCCTCCCC
Organism: Thermus thermophilus; assembly: GCF_019974155.1. NCBI lineage: Bacteria > Thermotogati > Deinococcota > Deinococci > Thermales > Thermaceae > Thermus > Thermus thermophilus. Next base: position 2,089,223 of record NZ_AP025158.1, on the reverse strand, counting down.
TTGGCGGGTCTTCCACGACGTGGACTTGGGCGGGGAGAACGCCGACCACGTGGTGGTGGGTCCCGCCGGCGTCTTCAACGTGGAGGTGAAAAACTACACGGGCCCCATCCGGGCCACGCCCCAGGGGCTTTGGGTCCGGGGGGAGCGCCGGGACGATCTGGTGCGCCAGGCCTGGCGCCAGGCCCACAAGCTTCGGGAGCTTTTGGGGGTGGAGGTGGAGCCCCTTTTGGTCTTCGTGGGCGGGCGCCTGGAGGGGCGCCGGGTGGGGCGGCTTCCCGTGCTGCCACCGGAGGAGGTGGGGCCCTACCTCAGGGGCCTCCCCCTGCGCCTGAGCTTTACCGAGGCCCAGCGGGTGTCCAAGCTCTTGGAAGGGAGGGTGCGCTGATGGAGGATCTAGAGCTCAAGCGCCTCTTGCAGCAGGCCAAGACCATCGCCGTCCTCGGGGCCCACAAGGACCCTTCCCGCCCCGCCCACTACGTGCCCAGATACCTTCGGGAACAGGGCTACCGCGTCCTCCCCGTGAACCCTAGGTTCCAGGGGGAGGAGCTTTTCGGGGAGGAGGCGGTGGCGAGCCTCTTGGACCTGAAGGAGCCCGTGGACATCCTGGACGTCTTCCGTCCCCCTTCCGCCCTCATGGACCACCTTCCGGAGGTCCTTGCCCTGAGGCCCGGCCTGGTCTGGCTCCAGCTCGGGATCCGCCACCCGGAGTTTGAAAAGGCCCTGAAGGAGGCGGGCATCCCCGTGGTGGCCGACCGCTGCCTCATGGTGGAGCACAAGCGCCTCTTCCGGGGGCCCCTTCCCCTCTAGCCGTGGAGGCCTGGCAGAAAGCCCTCCTCGCCTGGTACCGAGAAAACGCCCGCCCCCTCCCTTGGCGGGGGGAGAAGGACCCTTACCGCGTCCTGGTCTCCGAGGTCCTCCTGCAGCAGACCCGGGTGGAGCAGGCCGTTCCCTACTACCGCCGCTTCCTGGAGCGCTTTCCCACCCTGAAGGCCCTGGCCGCGGCCTCCCTGGAAGAGGTCCTTAGGGTCTGGCAGGGGGCGGGCTACTACCGGCGGGCGGAACACCTCCACCGCCTGGCCCGAAGCGTGGAGGCGCTTCCCCCGAGCTTCGCCGAGCTGCGGAAGCTCCCCGGCCTCGGGCCCTACACCGCGGCGGCGGTGGCCTCCATCGCCTTCGGGGAGCGGGTGGCGGCGGTGGACGGGAACGTCCGGAGGGTCCTCTCCCGCCTCTTCGCCCGGGAAAGCCCCAAGGAGAAGGAGCTTTTCGCCCTCGCCCAGGGCCTCCTTCCCGAGGGCGTGGACCCGGGGGTGTGGAACCAGGCCCTCATGGAGCTCGGGGCCACGGTCTGCCTGCCGAAAAGGCCCCGTTGCGGGGCCTGCCCCTTGGGGGCCTTCTGCCGGGGGAAGGAGGCCCCAGGGCGCTACCCCGCGCCCAGGAAGCGCCGGGCGAAGGAGGAGCGCCTCACCGCCCTCGTCCTCCTCGGGCGGAAGGGGGTGCACCTGGAGAGGCTTGAGGGGCGCTTCCAGGGCCTCTACGGCGTCCCCCTCTTCCCCCCTGAGGAGCTTCCCGGGCGGGAGGCGGCCTTCGGGGTGCGCTCCTTTCCCCTGGGCGAGGTGCGCCACGCCCTCACCCACCGGAGGCTTCTCGTGGAGGTGCGGGGGGCCCTTTGGGAGGGAGAGGGGGAGGACCCCTGGAAAAGGCCCCTACCCAAGCTCATGGAGAAGGTGCTCCGCCAGGCGCTTCCCCTCCTCGCTCATGCGGGCGTAGTCCCCCTCCCGGACGCATAGGCCCACGGCGTAAAGCCCCTCCAGGCGCTTGAGGCGGAAGGTCTCTTCCTCCCACTCCTCGGGGTGGAAGGCCAGGTAGCGCACCCGGTAGCCCGGGGTGGAGGGGGTTTCCGGCACCTCCCCCTCCCGCTCCACGAAGCGGAAGCCCAGGGCCTCGAGGTCCTCCTGGAGGTCGGGGTAGCTCGCCTCGGAAAGCCGGCCCGCCTCCTCCACCACCTCCCCCAGGAAAAGCCTCGCCCCGAGGAAGCTCCCCACCGCGAGCACCACCCTTTCCGCCCGGGCCGGGGGGCCCTCCCAGGTCCTGACCCCCACCACCCGGTTGCCCTCCAGGAGAAGCCCCGTGGCCGTGGCCTGGAAGAGGTGAAGGGGTTTGAGGCCTTCTAGGAGGTACTTGGCCCGGGCGTGGAAGGCCCAGACCCTTGGGTCCTCGGGGTCGTAGGCCCGTTCCAGGAGGCTTCCCGGGGGAAAGGGGGGTTTGGGGGGCAGGAAGGGCATCATCACCGCGTCCAGGCTCTGGGTGAGGAGGCCCACCCGCACCCCCCTTTGCGCGAGCCAAAAGGCGGCCTCGGCCCCGGAGAACCCCGCGCCCACGATGAGGACTGGGTACGCCGTCATACGCTAAAAGCCTAACCCCCTGGGCCCCAAGGGCCCAGGGGGAAAGCCTGGCGGGCCGTGAAGGACTCGAACCTCCAACCCCCGGTTTTGGAGACCGGTGCTCTGCCAGTTGAGCTAACGGCCCCCGCCAAGGGGGATCATACCACATCCCCGGCGGGAAGGCCAAGCCTCACTCCACGGTCACGCTCTTGGCCAGGTTGCGGGGCTGGTCCACGTCCCGCCCCAGGAGCACGGCGATCTCGTAGGCGAGGAGCTGGAGGGGGACCACGCTCACGATGGGGGCGAGGAGGGGGTGGACCTCGGGGACGTAGATCACGTCCTGGGCGAGCCTCGGGATCTCCTCGTCCCCCTCGGTGGCGATGGCGATCACCTTCCCTCCCCGGGCCCGCACCTCCTGGATGTTGGAAAGGGTCTTCTCGTAAAGCGGGCCCCGGGTGGCCAGGACCACCACGGGCAGGCGCTCGTCAATGAGGGCGATGGGCCCGTGCTTCATCTCCCCGGCGGGGTAGGCCTCGGCGTGGATGTAGCTGATCTCCTTGAGCTTCAGCGCCCCTTCGTAGGCGGTGGGGGCCTGGACGTGCCGCCCCAGGAAGAGGAAGTCCCGGGCCTGGTGGTACTTCTCGGCCACGTGGGCCACGAGGGGCCTTTTCTCCAAGACCTCCTCCACGAGCCTGGGGAGGCGGCGCATCTCCCGGAGGAGGCCTTGGGCCTCCTCGGGGGCAAGGGCGCCCCGGGCCCGGCCGAACCAGACGGCGAGGAGGGCCATGGCCGCGAGCATGGCCGTGTAGGCCTTGGTGGAGGCCACCCCGATCTCCGGCCCGGCGTGGATGTAGAGGACGTCCTCCACCTCCCGCGTCAGGGTGCTCCCCTTGGCGTTGATGACCCCAAGGGAGCGGGCCCCCTTGCGCTTGGCCTCCCTCAGGCCCTCCAGGGTGTCTATGGTTTCCCCCGACTGGCTGATGGCGAGGGCGAGGGTCCTCGAGTCCACCACGGGGTCGCGGTAGCGGTACTCGCTGGCCACGTCCCACTCGGTGGGGAGGCGGGCCAGGGTCTCCAGGAGGTACTTCCCGTAAAGCCCGGCGTAGCTCGCCGTTCCACAGGCGATGACATGGACCCGGTCCACCTCCCGCGGGTCCAGGGCGAGGCCGAGCTCCACGGTCCCCTCTTCCTCCCTCAAGCGCCCGCCCAAGGTGTTCTCCAGGACCCAGGGCTGCTCGTAGATCTCCTTCAGCATGTAGTGGGGGAAGCCTCCCTTCTCGGCGGCCTCCAGGGTCCAGTCCACCTCCACCGCCTCCCTCTGGACCGGCCTGCCCTCCAGGTCGGTGATCTCCACCTCCTCCCGGGTGAGGCGCACCACGTCCCCGTCGTGCAGGAAGATGACCCGGCGGGTGTAGGGGAGGAGGGCGGGCACGTCGGAGGCCAGGAAGTTCTCCCCTTCTCCCAGGCCCACCACCAAGGGGCTCACCGTCCTCGCGGCCACGATCTCCTCGTGGTCCTCGTGGGCCACCACCACGGCGTAGGCCCCGCGCACCGACTTGAGGGCTTCCCGTAGGGCCTTAAGGAGGTCGCCTTGGTAGGTTTCCTCCAGGAGGTGGGCGAGGACCTCGGTGTCCGTCTCCGACTGGAAGCGGTGCCCCCGGGCCTTTAGGGCCTCCTTGAGCTCCAGGTAGTTCTCAAAGATGCCGTTGTGGATGAGGGCGATCCTCCCGTCCTCCGTGGTGTGGGGGTGGGCGTTGGGGTCCGTGGGGGCCCCGTGGGTGGCCCAGCGGGTGTGGCCGATGCCCAAGGCCCCCTGGAGGGGCGTCTTCCCCACGGCCTCCGCCAGGGCGGAGAGCTTCCCCGAGCGCTTCACCACCTTGAGGCCCTCCGGGGTCCGCACCGCGATGCCGGCGGAGTCGTACCCCCTGTACTCCAGGCGCCGAAGCCCGTCCAAAAGCACGTCCGTCGCGTTCCTAAACCCTACGTAGCCTACGATCCCGCACATATGGCCTCAAAAGGCCACCGGGAAGGGGCCGAAGCCCCCAAAGGGCGCGCCTTCTTCCCGGCGGTTTTCCTCCTGGGTACGCCCTGCCCCTCGGTTGTCCGCCCCTCGCGGGGCCGGCTTTCCCTCGGGGCTTTTCGCAGGCGGGCGGGGCGGGCACACCCCGGGCGGCATCCGCGGATCCCTCGATCTTTCCCGGCTGTAGCCGGTTATCCCCTTCGCGGGGTCCGCCACCTCGTGAGGCCGATGGCCCCCTGCGCTTCCCGCCTTCCACCGACGCGTCTTTTCGGACCGTCTCCCACCTCCCTCCCCGAAGGGGGAGTATAACAGAAACCTTAAGGCCCGACCGCTTGACAAGAGCGCGTGAGGTTTTTATGATAGCCCCGGATGCGGGGAAAAAAGGCTCCTTTTCGGGGGTCTTTCCCGCACCGGGCGGACCTGGGCGGAGAGGAAACGCGGCAACTCGCCCGTCTCGGGTTCCCGCCCAAGACCCTTAAGGGGGTGTGAGGCATATGAAGAAAAGGCTGGTCACACTACTGGCAGGGCTCTTGACCGTCCTCTCCATGGGGTTCGGTCTGGCCCAGTTCTCCGACGTGCCCGCCGGGCACTGGGCCAAGGAGGCGGTGGAGGCCCTGGCGGCTAAGGGCATCATTCTGGGCTTCCCCGACGGCACCTACCGGGGGAACGAGGCCCTCACCCGCTACCAGGCCGCCCTCATCATCTACCGCCTCCTGCAGCAGATTGAGGAGGAGCTGAAGGCCAAGGGTGAGTCCCCCACCATGGAGGCCCTGGCTCCTGAGGACCTCGAGGCCCTGAAGAACGCCGTGCAGGAGCTCGCCGCCGAGCTCGCCGCCTTGGGCGTTCGGGTCTCGGCCCTGGAGGACAGCGCCGCCACCAAGGAGGACATCGCCCGCCTCGAGGCCCTGATCGCCGAGCTCAAGGCCCAGCCCATGCCTGAGCCCGGCATGGACCAGGCCGCCCTCCAGGACCTCATGGACCGGGTGGAGGCCGCCTCCGTCGCCGCGGACACCGCCCTCGCCCAGGCCCAGCAGCTGGCCGAGCGGCTGGACGCCCTGGCCCAGGACGTGGAGGGCGTGAAGGGCGACGTGGCCGCCCTTTCCACCCAGGTGGAGGCCAACGCCCAGGCCATCCAGGCCCTGAACGAGCTCGCCGTCCTCCTGAACCAGGACGTGCTGGCCCTCCAGGACCGGGTGACCGCCCTGGAGAAGCTGGTCTCCGGCGGCCAGGAGCTCCCCGACCTGGAGCAGTTCGCCACCAAGGAGGACGTGGCCGCCGTCCAGGAGTTCGCCGCCGCCCTGCGCTCCGACCTGGTGGGCCTCTCCGAGAAGGTCTCCAAGCTGGAGGAGCAGGTGGCCGAGCTCAACAAGGTGCGCTACTCCATCTCCGGCAGCCTCTCCGCCACCTACGGCACGGCCACCAACACCGGCATCAACTTTGACATTGACCGCCTCTTCCCCGGCAACCAGGTCTCCTCGGGCTCCGGCCAGCAGGACTACGGTGCTGGTCCGCCTTACCGCAACCGGGTGGCCCAGCGCCGGGGCGACTTTGACCAGACCTTCACCAAGGGCTCCGCCACCCTCACCTTCGGGGTCAAGGTGGCCCAGCCCGGCACGAGCGGGGTGAACGTCTCCGAGGCCAGCGCCACCCTCCAGGTGCCCGCGGCTTTCGGGACCTCTTACACTTCTGCTCCCACCATCCGCCTCAACGCCGCAAGCGTCAAGGGCAACGTGGACGGCCAGGCCTTCAGCGTGGTCTACAGCCGGGCGGTGAGCAGCTTCAAGTTCAACGACTACCTCTTCGCCAATGACAACGACCCCGAGCCGGCTAACCCCCGCCAGGGCATGGTGGCCACCTTCTCCGGCACCAAGTTCCCCCTCTCCCCCGAGGTCACCGTGGTGGCGGGCGTGGCTAACAACGAAGGGGCCTCTTTCAATGCTCCAGCCGCGCTCCAGGGCGGCTACTTCGGCATCCGCACCGCCTTCAAGCCGGTGGAGGGCTTCAGCCTGGCCCTGAACTACGCCGAGAACTACGGCAACCGCTCCGCCCTGGGCGTGGACGCGAGCCTGGCCCTGGGGCCGGTCAAGCTCAGCGGGCTCTTTGACACCTCCAAGACCTGGCCCACGGGCGGCCTGCGGAACTTCTTTGACAGCACCCTCGCCGACTGGGCCTACTACGTCAAGGGCGACCTCAGCCTGGGGCCCCTCTCCCTCTCCGCCAACTACCGGGCCATTGACCCGGCCTACGAGAACGGCGTGGCCGGGATGTCCTCCAACTACCACTACTTCTACTTCGGGGTGGGCGGGAACGGCACTGCCCCCTATGCTCCCAACAACCGGGGCTTTGGCGTGCAGGCCAAGCTTAACTTGGGCCTTCTGGAGGGCCTAGAGGTCCGGGGCTACTACGAGAACGCCTACGACTACAATGGAGTGAAGCTGGGCTCTGCTGGTGGTTACCAGCAGCAAGCCTACGGTGTAGGGGCCACCCTTAAGCTCTTCCGCGGCTTCGCCCTGAACCCCTACTGGAACCAGCTCTTCTTCAGCAACACGGCTGAAGGGGATACCCGTGGTTCTGCTAGCCTTGGCATTGTTAACTACAACTACAGCGACTACTTCTACAACGGTCAGGACAGCCGCTACGACTACTTCTACAACGGTCAGGACAGCCGCTACTCCTCCAGCCTTGGCGTGAAGTTCATCCACGACGCCAAGGCAGAAAGCGCCCTGATCCCCGGGCTTGACCTCACCTTGGGCTACCAGGTCTTCGCTGATTCCAGCGGGGATTACAGCCTGCGTGACCTCCTGGCCTACGCTGCCTACAGCTTCAAGCTCGGCCCCTTGAGCCTTAGCCCCTATGTCCGTTACCATGCGTTCACCGATACCAACCCGGGTGGGCCCCCTCTCTACAGCGATCCCCTGACTCTTGCTGCTGGTCGCACCACCTACGACTACACCACCCTCAAGTACGGGATTAAGGTGGCCACGGATCCCCTGGGCATCCCCTTGAAGCCCAGCCTGGAAGGGGTCTACGCCGCCCGCTCCACGGATATCACCCGTGGCTCCACCAGCGATGCCCAGGAGACCTACTGGCGCGTGGGCCTCACCCTGAACGAGTTCCTGGTGCCTGGCGCCAGCGTCAAGGTGGGCTACGCCTCCTACCGCGGGCAGAACGTGGTGGACCCCGCTGGCTCCTTCCTCACCCGGGGCTACGGCGACTTCTCCCTGAGCGCCACCACCGACCACCTCTTCACCTACCCTGGCGAGGTCCAGTTCCCCTGGAACCTCACCACCGGAGCGGGGACCGGGTCTGGCGGCGTGGACGGGATCTACGTGGAGGCCAAGTACTACGGCTTCACCGTGGCCTACCTGGACGCTGTCCTCCTGGACGGGGCGGACAACGTCCAGTCCTACGGCCGGGCCTTCAAGGTCACCTACAACGTCAACTTCTAGGCCCTAGGAGCGCCTTCCCCCGCCCCCCCAAAGGGGGCGGGGGTTTTTGTTACCCCCCTTCCTATAGGGAAGCGAGGAGGCCCCTATACTTGGGTAAGGATGACCTTCCGCTACCGGGGGCCTGCGCCCAAGGGGGACCAGCCCCAGGCCATCGCCGGGCTCGTGGAGGCCTTGAGGGACGGGGAACGGTTCGTCACCCTCCTCGGGGCCACGGGCACGGGGAAGACGGTGACCATGGCCAAGGTCATAGAGGCCCTGGGAAGGCCCGCTTTGGTCCTCGCCCCCAACAAGATCCTGGCGGCCCAGCTTGCGGCGGAGTTCCGGGAGCTTTTCCCGGAAAACGCCGTGGAGTACTTCATCAGCTACTACGACTACTACCAGCCCGAGGCCTACGTCCCGGGGAAGGACCTCTACATAGAGAAGGACGCCTCCATCAACCCCGAGATTGAGCGCTTAAGGCACTCCACCACCCGAAGTCTCCTCACCCGGCGGGACGTGATCGTGGTGGCCTCGGTCTCGGCCATCTACGGCCTCGGGGACCCGAGGGAGTATAGGGCCAGGAACCTGGTGGTGGAAAGGGGCAAGCCCTACCCCAGGGAGGCCCTTTTGGAGCGCCTCCTGGAACTCGGCTACCAGCGGAACGACCTGGACCTCTCCCCGGGCCGCTTCCGGGCCAAGGGGGAGGTTCTGGAGATCTTCCCCGCCTACGAGACCGAGCCCATCCGGGTGGAGCTATGGGGGGACGAGGTGGAGCGCATCCTCCAGGTGCACCCCATCACCGGGGAGCGGCTTCGGGAGCTTCCCGGCTTCGTCCTCTTCCCCGCCACTCACTACCTCTCCCCGGAGGGGCTAGAGGAGATCCTGAAGGAGATTGAGAAGGAGCTTTGGGAGAGGGTCCGCTACTTTGAGGAAAGGGGAGAAGTCCTTTACGCCCAGCGCCTCAAGGAGCGCACCCTCTACGACCTGGAGATGCTGAGGGTCATGGGCACCTGCCCGGGGGTGGAGAACTACGCCCGCTACTTCACGGGGAAGGCCCCGGGGGAGCCCCCTTACACCCTCCTGGACTACTTCCCCGAGGACTTCCTCGTCTTCCTGGACGAGTCCCACGTGACCGTGCCCCAGCTTCAGGGGATGTACCGGGGGGACTACGTGAGGAAGAAGACCCTGGTGGACTACGGCTTCCGCCTGCCTTCGGCCCTGGACAACCGCCCCTTGCGCTTTGAGGAGTTTTTGGAGCGGGTTTCCCAGGTGGTCTTCGTCTCCGCCACCCCGGGGCCCTTTGAGCTAGCGCATTCGGGGCGCGTGGTGGAGCAGATCATCCGGCCCACGGGGCTCCTTGACCCCCTGGTCCGGGTCAAGCCCACGGAGAACCAGATCCTGGACCTCATGGAGGGGATACGGGAGAGGGCGGCGAGGGGGGAGCGCACCCTGGTCACGGTGCTCACGGTGCGCATGGCGGAGGAGCTCACGAGCTTCCTGGTGGAGCACGGGATCCGCGCCCGCTATCTCCACCACGAGCTGGACGCCTTTGAGCGCCAGGCCCTGATCCGGGACCTCCGGCTTGGCCACTACGACTGCCTCGTGGGGATCAACCTCCTCCGCGAGGGCCTGGACATCCCCGAGGTCTCCCTGGTGGCCATCCTGGACGCGGACAAGGAGGGCTTCCTTAGGAGCGAACGGAGCCTCATCCAGACCATCGGCCGGGCGGCGCGGAACGCCCGGGGCGAGGTCTGGCTCTACGCCGACCGGGTCTCCGAGGCCATGCAGAGGGCCATAGAGGAGACGAACCGGAGAAGGGCCCTCCAGGAGGCCTATAACCGGGAGCACGGCATCACCCCAGAGACGGTGCGGAAGGAGGTGAGGGCCGTCATCCGCCCCGAGGGCTACGAGGAGGTCTCCCTCGAGGCCGACCTCTCCGGGGAAGACCTGAAGGAGCGGATCGCCGAGCTGGAGCTTCTCATGTGGCAGGCGGCGGAGGCCTTGGACTTTGAGCGGGCGGCGAGGCTTAGGGACGAGATCCGGGCCCTCGAGGCCCGCCTCCAGGGCATAAGGGCCCCCGAGCCCGTCCCCGGGGGGCGGCGGAAGCGGAAGAAGCGGTGAAGCGTCCCCTAGGCCAGGAGGAGGAGGGGGTTTTCCAGGTAGAGGGCCACCCGCTCCAGAAGCTTCCTCGCCAGGGGCGCTTCCAGCCCCGAGGCGGCGAGGAGGCCTTCTTGGGAGAGGAAGAGGCTTGGGCGGCCGGTGTGCACCTCCTCCTCCCCGTGGAAGCAGAGGAGGCCTTCCCCTTCCTCCCCGCTTCCTTCCCGGAAGAGGGCGAGGAAGGAGGGGGAAGGCTTAAGCCCCCGCACCTCCTCCCCCTCCACCCGGCCCACGAGGGCCCGCATGGGGATTTCCAGCTCCGCGAGGGCCCGCTCCGCGGCCCGGAGGAGAAAGGGAAGGGGGGTTTTGGGCACCCCGTGGACCCGCTGGAAGAGGTCCATGGCCTCCTCTAGAGCCTTTAGGTCCACCCGCCTACGGTGGACGCGGAGGAGCGTGAGGGAGGCCGGGGGAGGGGCCACGGGGACCGCCGCGATCCCTTCCTCCGCCTGGGCCTGGGGCCAGGGGGGAAGGGGTTCTGGGGCCGGGGGCGCCTCCATTGGGGCTGGGGAGGGCTCCTCGGCGAGGAGGAGGTCCTCCTCCCAGGCCTCCTCCTTTGGGACTTCCTCGGGAAGCCGCTCCTCCTCCCAGGCCTCGAGGGGAACGGCCTCCGGCTCCTCCGCCAGGAGGACCTCTTCCTCTAGGGAGAGGTCCAGCTCCACCTCGGGGAAGTCCAGCGCTTCTTCCTCCAAGGTGAGGGGCGGAGGGGTGGGCTCGGGCTCCTGGGGGATCACCTCGGCGAGGTCCACCCCCTCCCGGCCCAGGACCTCCTGGGCCCGCCTCAGCTCCTCCTCCTTGGGGAGCGGGGGCGGGGCCTCGGGCTGGGGGGGGAGGTCCACCTCCCCGGCCATGACCTTGGCCAGGTAGGCCAGGATGTCCCGCTCCACAATGAGCCCGTCAGGGCCCGTGCCCTGAAGCTTCCGCCAGTCTATGCCGTTCTCCTCCGCCAGGCGCCGGGCCAGGGGCGTGATCTTGGGTTCTTCCATCTTGGTCCTATGATAGCAGGGTGGAAGCGCGCTTCGCCGAGCTTTTGGCCGAGTACTGCCTCGAGGCGGGCCCCGGGGAGACCGTCCTGGTGGAGGCGGAAACCCCGGCCCTCCCCCTCCTTCCCCACCTGAAGCGGGCCCTCCTGCGCCGGGGCGCTTACCCCCTCATCCGCCTGAGCTACCCCGGGGAGGAGCGGGACTTCCTCCTCTTCGGCGGGCGCTGGCTAGAGGAGGTCCCGGAGGCGGAGATCGCCCTCTACCAGCGGGCGGACAAGTTCCTGCGCGTCCTCTCCGCGGAGAACCCCCTGGAGGCGGCCGCGGTGGACCCCGCCTTGGCCCTGCGCAGGCAGCGGGCCTGGCGCCCCCTCACCGAACTCCGCCTGGGGAAGCGCTGGGCCCTCACCCTCTACCCCACGGTGGGCTACGCCGTGGGGGCGGGGATGGGGACGGAGGCGTTCCGGGCCTACCTGGAAAGGGCGCTCTTCCTGGACCGGGAGGACCCCGTGGCCGCCTGGCGGGAGCTTTCCCGCTTCCAGGAGGGGCTTATCCGGAGGCTTTCCGCCGCGAAGGAGCTCCGCATCCTGGCCCCCGGCACGGACCTGAGGCTTTCCGTGGCGGGGCGCACCTGGATCAACTCCGATGGCCGGCGCAACATGCCCTCGGGGGAAGTCTTCACCGGCCCCGTGGAGGACTCCGCCGAGGGGGAGGTGCGCTTCAACCTCCCCGCCTTCGTGGGGGGAAGGCGGGTGGAGGGGGTGTACCTGCGCTTTTCCCGGGGGGAGGTGGTGGAGGCCCGGGCGGAGGTGGGGGAGGCCTACCTCCAGGCGGCCCTGGCCACCGACCCCGGGTCCAGGCGGCTCGGCGAGGTGGGCATCGGCACCAACTTCGCCCTGGACCGACCCACGGGCCTCGTCCTCCTGGACGAGAAGATGGGGGGCACCGTCCACCTGGCCCTGGGCCGGAGCTACCCGGAGACGGGCGGGCGGAACGAAAGCGCCCTCCACTGGGACCTGGTCCTCTCCTTGAGGGAAGGGCGGCTCCTCCTGGACGGGACCCCCCTGCTGGAGGCCGGGCGCTTCCTCTAGAGGTCCTTCTGCTCAAAGACCAAGGCGGCGAGGAGGGCGAAGCCCAGGGTGTAGAGGAGGAGGAGGGGTAGCCCAAGCCCCACGGCCTCGGGCCGCAGGTAGAGGTCCAAATAGGTGGTGAGGAGGAAGGGCGTGAGGGCAGGGAAGGCCACGAGGAGGCGCATGAGGAGGAGGGTGGCCACGGCGGCCAGGGCGCCCGCCGTGGTGGAGAGGAAGACGGTCCCGTAGAGGAAGGCCAGGGAGGCGAGGGGAAGGAGCACGGCCCCGGCGAGGAGGTGGGCCTTAAGGAGCTCGGCGAGGGCCGCCTGAGGGCTCAGAAGCCCCGCCCCGGCGAATCCCCCTTCCCCGAGGCCCGTGCCGCCGTAGAAGGCCCCAAGCCCATGGGGCATCCCCGCGAGCACCCCCCCGAGGAAGCTCGCCCCCAGGAGGACGAAGGGGTAGAGGAGGACGGCGAAGAGCTTGGCGAGGAGGAGGTGGATCCGGGAGAGGGGCCTTAGGAGGAGGCTTTTCAGCGTGCCCTGGGCCACCTCACTTCCCAGGGCCTCGCTCGCCGCCATCACCACCAGGAAGGGGAAGAGGAACTCCATCCCGGCGAGGAGGCTTAAGGACACCACCTGCCACCCCGAGGCCAGGACCAGGCCGTAGACCTCCTTAAGCCCCGGGGCCAAGGCCCAGAGGAAGGGGAGGAGGAGGGCGAAGAGGAGGCCGAGCCTAACCGAGCGGAGCCGGAAGAGCTTGTAGACCTCAAAGCCCACGAGCCTAAACATGCCGCACCCTCTCCTGGTAGTAGTCCAAGAGGTCAAAGCGGTGGGGGGCGAGGGACCTCACCCGGTAGCCCTCCGCCAGAAGGGCGCGGAGGGCGGCCTCCGGCTCCCCCTCAAAGACCACGCTCCGCCCCTGGAGCCGGGCCCAGGCCACCTGGGGCAGGGTCTTGAGGAGGGCGAGGGCCCCCTCCGGGGGCTCCGCCTCCAGCCGGTAGGCCTCCTTCCCGGAGAGGACCACCTCGTCCAGAAGCCTCCCCCCGCCCAGGATCCCCACCCTGTGGGCATAGCGGGCCACCTCCTGGAGGTGGTGGGTGGAGAGGAGGATGGCCACCCCCTCCTGGGCCAGCTCCTGGAGGAGGCGGTGGACGAGCTCCACCCCCTCGGGGTCCAGGCCGGAGGTGGGCTCGTCCAGGACGAGGACCTTGGGGCGGTGGAGGATGGCCGCGGCCAGACCCAGGCGCTGCCTCTGCCCCAGGGAGTACCCCTCCACCCTTTGGTCGGCCACCGCCAGGAGCTTAAGCCGGGCGAGGACCTCGCCGATGCGGGCCTCGTCTTCCACCCCGGAGAGCCGGGCGTGCATTCTGAGGTTCTCCCGGCCCGTGAGGTAGGGGTAAAAGGCGGCCGGGGCCTCCACCACCGCCCCCAGGTGGCGGCGGGCGGCGGGGCTTTTGTGGACGTCCTCCCCGAGGAGGAAGGCCCGGCCCTCCGTGGGGAAGGCGAGGCCGGTGGCCAGGCGGATGAGGGTGGTCTTGCCGCTCCCGTTGGGCCCCGTCAGGGCGTAGACCTCCCCCGGGCGGACGGAGAGGCTCACGCCCTCCAAGACGGGCCTCCGCCCGTAGCGCTTGCTCACGCCCTCTAGCTTCAGGGCTTCCATGGGTGCTATACTACCCAAGCCCCCGGTCCAGCGCGGCGGGCCAGGCGTGAACCGGGTCAGGTCCGGAAGGAAGCAGCCCTAAGCGCCTCGGTCCGGGCGCCGCTGGGAAGCCGGGGGCGCTTCCTTGGCGATCCCCCTTTGGACCAGGTCCGCCACCGCCTCCGGGGTGTAGCCCGCCTCGAGGAGGACCTCCCGCGTGTGCTCCCCGAGGAGGGGCGGGGGAAGGCCTGGCCCCGCGGGGGTCCGGGAGAGGAAGCGCAAGGGGTTGGCCAGGGTGGGGAGGGCGCCCAGGAGGGGATGGGGGAGGGTCCAGACCGCGCCCCGCGCCCTCGCCTGGGGGTCCTGGAAGGCCTCCTTCAGGTCGTTTACCGGGGCGGCGGGGACGCCCGCCTCCTTGAACCTCTCTAGCCAGTAGGCCCGGGGGCGGGTCTTGAGGACCCCGGAGAGGGCCTCCACCACCTCCTCCCGGTGCTCCACCCGGAGGGCGTTGGTGGGAAAGCGCCGGGCGAGGTCGGGAAGCCCCACCGCCTGGCAGAGCCTCGCGAACTGCTCGTCGTTGCCCACGGCCAGAATGAGCCAGCCGTCCTCCGCGGGGAAGGCCCCGTAGGGGACGATCTGGGCGTGGGCGTTGCCGAGCCTTTTTGGGGGATTTCCCGTGAGGAGGAAGCTTTCCCCGAGGTTCGCCAGGGCGAAAAGCCCCACGTCAAAGAGGGAGAGGTCAATGTGCTGGCCCTCCCCGCTTCGCTCCCGCTCCAGGAGGGCGGCGAGCACGGCCAAGGCCCCCATCATCCCCGTCATCGCGTCAATCCAGGCCACGCCCACCTTCATGGGGGGGCCTTCGGGCTCCCCCGTGACGGACATGATCCCGGTGTAGCCCTGGAGGGCGGCGTCGTAGCCGGGCTCCTTAGCCCTGGGCCCGGTGTGGCCGAAGCCGGTGATGGAGAGGTAGACGAGGCGGGGGTTCAGGGGCTTCAGGCTCTCGTAGTCCAGGCCGAAGCGCCTGAGGTCCCCCGTCTTGAAGTTCTCCACCAGGACGTCCGCCTTCTGGGCGAGGCGGCGCACCGCCTCCTGGCCCTCGGGGGCCTTTAGGTCCAAGGCCACGCTCCGCTTTCCCCGGTTCACCGCGAGGAAGTAGGCGCTCTCTCCTTCCACGAAGGGCGGGCCCCAGCCCCGGGTCTCGTCCCCCCAGGGGGGCTCCACCTTGACCACCTCCGCCCCGAGGTCCGCCAGGATCATGGTGCAAAGGGGCCCCGCCAGGACCCGGGAGAGGTCCAGAACCTTGAGGCCGGAAAGGGGCTTCATGGGGGCATCTTACGCCGGTATAGTGGGGGGGTGGGCCGCTTCCTCCGGCACGCCTTCGCCCTTTCGGTGCTTCTTTTCGTCCTTCTTCCCTTCCTCTGGATGGCCTACGCCGCCTTCATGCCCAAGGAGGCGGTGTACTCGGGGGAGCTCTTCTCACGGGTGGGCTTCAGCCTGGAGAACGTGCGGGCCCTGGCCCGGGAGGGCTTCTGGGGACGCCTTCTCTTCTCCTTGGGGGTGTCCTTTGGGGCGGTGGCCTTGGAGCTTTTCACCGCCCTCTTCGCCGCTTACGCCCTGAGGGCGGGCCTGGGGCTTCTCCCCTTCTACCTGGTCCTGATGGCGATCCCGGCGGAGCTCCTCCTCGTGCCCCTTTACGGGGTCCTGAAGGACCTCTCCCTGCTGGAGACCTTCTGGGCCCTGCTCCTGCCCTTCGCCGCGAGCCCCTTCGTCATCTACCTCGTCTACCAAGGCATGCGGGCCGTGCCCGAGGAGCTTCTGGAGGCGGCCAAGCTGGACGGGGCCGGGCACCGGGTCCTCCTCTTCCGCATCCTCCTCCCCCTGGTGCGCCCCACCCTGGTGGCGGCCGGGGTGCTGGCCTTCGCCGCCCACTGGAACCTGGTCCTTTACCCCCGGGTGGTGGTCTCCGACCCAGGGCTTTGGACCCTCCAGACCTGGCTCACGGACCTGCAGCGCAAGTACCCCACGGACTGGGGCCTCCTCTCGGCGGCGGCCCTCCTCAGCGTCCTCCCCATCGCCCTCCTCTACCTCCTCTTTGAGAGGCGGGTGGTGGCCACCTTTGAGGAAGGGCTAAAGGGGTAGCTACACTGAAGGCGTAGGGAAAGGGGGTGAAGGCCGTGCGCGCCCTGGCGTTGGCGCTTGCCCTGGTCCTTTCCGGTTGCCTCCCCGTGGCCATGCTGCGCCCTCCGGAGCCCGCCCGGGGGGCGGAGTTTTCCCTGGGGGCGACCCTGATGCCCAATCCGTTCGCCAACCGAGACCGTTACCCCGTGCTTCCCCTGCCCTACCTGGCCTACGCCAAGGGGGACGGGACCTTGGAGTACAACCTCTCCCTCCAGTGGGGCCTCCGGGGCGGGGTGAAGGTGGGCTTGGCCCCCGGGGTGGCCCTGGACGCGGGCCTCACCCTCCCGCCTGACTTGGGCCAGGGGGCGGACTGGAGTAGGTGGGGGGTGCCCGTGGTCCTGGACGGGGGGGTCATCCTGGGCGGGGGAGGCTACTACCTCTCGCCCAGGCTCCATCTCCTGGGGGTGCTGGGAGGGGGGTGGGGGTTGCTCTACCAGTTTTCCGCGGGGGTCTACGGCGGGAACTGGGTCGCGGAGGTGGGGGCCTTGGGCGGGCCGGGGATGGACGGGGTCCTCTTCAGCCTCTCCGCCGCCTGGCGCTTTGGAACCTCTCCCTTAGCGCCTTGAGCCTTTCCCGCACCCGCTCCTCCCAGCCTTCCCCCAGGGCCTCAAAGAGGGTGAGGCCTTCCAGGCCCTCGGGGAGGTACGGCTGGGCGAAGCTTCCCTCCTTGTCCTCGTGGTAGTAGGCGTACCCCTCCCCGTGGCCCAGGGCGCGGGCGAGGCCGGTGGGGGCGTTTCTTAGGTTTAGGGGGACCTCGGCCTCGGGGTGGGCCTCCGCCGCCTCCTGGGCCTTTTGCCAGGCGGCGTAGAGGCTGTGGCTCTTGGGGGCCAGGGCCAGGTAGATGGCGGCCTCCACCAAGGCGAGCTCCCCTTCCGGGCTTCCCAAGGCCTCGTAGGCCTCCTTGGCGGCCACGGCGAGGCGGAGGGCCAGGGGGTCGGCGAGGCCCACGTCCTCCACCGCCACCCGGATGAGCCTGCGGGCGAGGTAGCGGGGGTCGGCCCCGCCCCGGAGGAGCCTCGCCAGGTAGTAGAGGGCGGCGTCCACGTGGCTTCCCCGCAAGGACTTGTGGAGGGCGGAGACCAGGTCGTAAAACCGGTCCCCCTCCCGGTCCATGGCGAAGCGCTCCGCCCCCAGGGCCTCCCGCACGCTCCTCAGGTCCACCCGGCCGAAGCTTGCGGCGAGCTCCAGGGTGTTCAGGGCAAAGCGGGCGTCGCCCCCGGCCGCTTGGGCGAGAACCCGTAGGGCTTCCTCCTCGTAAGGGGTGCCGGGAAGGCCCCTCGGGTCTTCCAGGGCCCGCTTGAGGAGGGCGAGGAGGTCGGCCTCCCCCAGGGGCCTTAAGGGGAAGAGGCGGAGGCGGGAGCGGAGGGCGGGGATGAGGGCGAAGGCGGGGTTTTCCGCCGTGGCCCCGATGAGGGTGAGGAGGCCCGACTCCAGGTGGGGCAGAAGGGCGTCCTGCTGGGCCTTGTTGAAGCGGTGGATCTCGTCCAGGAAGAGGACGAGGCCCCCCTTCGCCCTGGCCTCCTCCACCGCCTGGCGCACCTCCTTAAGCCCCGCCTCCACCGCGGAAAGCCTTAGGAAGGGCCTTCCCACCCCCTCGGCGAGGAGCCTCGCCAGGGTGGTCTTGCCCGTGCCCGGGGGGCCGAAGAGGACCATGGAGGAAAGCCGCCTTGCCTCCAGCATCCGCCTTAGAAGCCCCTTGGGGCCGGTGAGGTGGGGCTGGCCCAGGACCTCGTCCAGGTTTCGGGGCCTGAGTCGCTCGGCCAGGGGCTCCACCCCTCCATGCTAAGCCGGGGGCAAGGGGGCCTGTGGTAGGCTTGGGGGGAATGCGGGCCCTCTTCCTCTTGCCGTGGGGGTTCTTCCTCCTTGGCCTCCTCCCCCTGGCCGTGGCGGACCCCGTGGGGACGGTGGGGTGGGGCGCTCTTCTCGCCGCTTTTCTCCTTGCCGCCGTGGCGAGCCTCTACTCCCGCTTTCCCGTGGCCTTCCCCGTGCAGCTCGCCCTGGTGCTTGGGCTTAGCCTTCTGGCCTTTGAGCGCGCCCTAGAAGGCGCCCTGCGCCTGGTGGGGCTTGACCTTCCCGGCTACGCCGCCCTTGGGGGGGTGCTCGGGGCCTTGGCCCTGGGGGTGGCCTTCTTCCTGGGCACGGGGCGGGAGGCCCCCCTCCTGCCCCCCCTGCCGGGGGTGGGGACGCGGGAGGACCTCCTGCGCCTGGCGGGGGCCTTGGAGGGCCTCGCCCTGAGGCGGCCTTTGGTCTTGGTTTACCTGGCCACGGAGGCCCCGCCCGAGAGGCTGGAGGCGGAGCTCAGGCGGGGGGACCTGGCCTTTAGGCTTCGGGGAGGGTACCTCCTCGTCCTCCAAGGAGGCCGCCCCGAGGACGCCCTGGGCTTCCTCAAGCGGCTTCAGGCCCGGTTTCCCCTCTCGGCCTACGCGGTGGAGCGCTGGCGGGGGGGGAGCCTGGAGAAGGTGCTCGCCCGCCTCGAGGCCGAGGCCCTCCTCCAGTCCTGAAGCGGTGTAGCCTCCTCGTCCCTACACCCACAAGGGGTGTACGGGTCTACCCCCTAGAGCCCCCGGCTTCCCTCGGGCTTCCCCTACCCTGGGGCATAAGGAGGTGGACCATGGAGCAGGGGAAAGCCATCAGCGAGGCCTGGAAAGAGGCCCTGGAAACCTACGGGGAGCGGGAAGAGGAGTAGGCCTAAAGGGGGCCCGGGGGTGGGGAGGCCGCCCCCGGTTTTCCTTTGCCTTCCCACCGGGCGCTTCCTCCGGGAGGGGTCCAGGACCGCCCAATCTCCATGGGTGCACCAATCCGCCACTCCACCACGGGAAGGCCCTTAGGATAAGGGCATGCGGGTGGCGACCTTCTCCCTGGTGGCCCAAGACCCCAAGACCGGGGACCTGGGCGTGGCCGTGGCCAGCAAGTTCCTGGCCGTGGGGGCGGTGGTCCCCTTCGCCGAGGCGGGGGTGGGGGCCCTCGCCACCCAGTCCTACGCCAACCCCCGGTTTGGCCCCCAGGGCCTCGCCCTCCTCCGCCAGGGGGCGAGCCCGGAAGGGGTCCTCGAGGCCTTCCGCCGCACCGACCCCGACTTGGAAAAGCGCCAGTTCGGCCTGGTGGCGGCCACGGGGGAGAGCCTCACCTTCACCGGAGCCGAGTGCCACCCCTGGGCCGGGGGGGTGGCGGGAAAGGGGTACGCGGCCCAGGGGAACCTCCTTTCGGGGGGCGAGGTGGTGGAGGCCATGGTGGAGGCCTTCCTCACCGCCAAGGCCCCCTTCCCCGAGAGGCTCCTTTTGGCCCTGAAGGCGGGGGAGGAGGCCGGGGGGGATAAGCGGGGGAAGCAGTCCGCCGCCCTCCTGGTGGTGGGGGAGGGGAAGGGGTACGGGGGGCTTTGGGACCGGTACGTGGACCTCCGCGTGGACGACCACCCCGAGCCCATAGACGAGCTCTTCCGGCTCCTCTCCCTCCACCGCCTCCTCTTTGAACGGCCCAAGGAGCGCCGCCCCCTCACCGAGGAGGAGGTGCGCTGGCTCCAGGGGGTGCTCGGGCGCCTCGGGCTTTACGCCGGGGAGGCCCACGGGGTCTTTGACGAAGCCACGGAGCGCGCCTTTTTGGCCCTAATCGGCATGGAGAACCTGGAAGAGCGCTACCGGGGGGGGCCCGAGGTGGACGAGGCCACCTTAGGCTACCTCAAGGGGAGGTACGGATGGAGCTAGGGGCCGGGGGCGTGGTCTTCAACGCCAAACGGGAGGTCCTCCTCCTTCGCGACCGCATGGGCTTCTGGGTCTTCCCCAAGGGCCACCCGGAGCCGGGGGAGAGCCTGGAGGAGGCGGCGGTGCGGGAGGTCTGGGAGGAGACGGGGGTCCGGGCCGAGGTCCTCCTTCCCCTCTACCCCACCCGCTACGTCAACCCCAAGGGGGTGGAGCGGGAGGTGCACTGGTTCCTCATGCGGGGGGAAGGGGCGCCCCGCCTGGAGGAGGGCATGACCGGGGCGGGGTGGTTCTCCCCCGAGGAGGCCCGGGCCCTCCTCGCCTTCCCCGAGGACCTGGGGCTTTTGGAGGTGGCCCTTGAGCGTCTACCGCTTTGAGGACAAGGTGCCCCAGGTGCATCCCACGGCCTTCATCGCCCCCGGGGCCTATGTGGTGGGGGCGGTGGAGGTGGGGGAGGGGGCTTCCATCTGGTTCGGCGCCGTGGTCCGAGGGGACCTGGAAAGGGTGGTGGTGGGTCCCGGGACCAACGTCCAGGACGGGGCCGTCCTCCACGCCGACCCCGGCTTTCCCTGCCTCCTTGGGCCTGGGGTCACCGTGGGCCACCGGGCGGTGGTCCACGGGGCGGTGGTGGAGGAAGGGGCCCTCGTGGGCATGGGGGCGGTGGTGCTGAACGGGGCGAGGATCGGCAAAAACGCCGTGGTGGGGGCAGGGGCGGTGGTGCCGCCGGGCATGGAGGTGCCCGAGGGGAGGCTCGCCCTCGGGGTCCCGGCCCGGGTGGTCCGCCCCGTGGACCCTCCCGGGAACGCCCCCCGCTACCGGACCCTCGCCGAGCGCTACCGGAAGGCCCTCTTCCCCGTGGAGGCTCCGAGGCGCTACCGCCTCACCCTGAGGGGCCAGGACGCCCTGAACCCCTTCAGCGAGGTGCACCTCCAGCTTAAGCGCACGAGGAAGGAGGCCCTCGAGGCCCTCAGGCGGGCGGCCCAGGGCTTTCCCTTGGACCCTGAAGAGGCCTTGCCCCTTCTCGCGGAAGGGCTTCTCGTCCCGGAGTGAGCCCGGGGCCACAGAGCGGGGGGCAGGAAAGGGGCAGCATGGAGCGCAAGATGGTGGAACTTGAGGACACGGGCTTGACCTTTGCCACCGAGGTGGACCTGGAGCGCCTTCAGACCCTCGCCGCCGAGTGGCTCCAGGTCATCGGGGAAGACCCCGGCCGCGAGGGGCTTTTGAAGACGCCGGAGCGGGTGGCCAAGGCCTGGGCCTTCCTCACCCGGGGCTACCGGCAGCGCCTGGAGGAGGTGGTGGGCGGCGCCGTTTTCCCGGCGGAGGGAAGCGAAATGGTGGTGGTGAAGGGCGTGGAGTTCTACTCCATGTGCGAGCACCACCTCCTCCCCTTCTTCGGCAAGGTCCACATCGGCTACATCCCCGACGGGAAGATCCTGGGCCTTTCCAAGTTCGCCCGCATCGTGGACATGTTCGCCCGCAGGCTCCAGGTGCAGGAGCGCCTCGCGGTCCAGATCGCCGAGGCCATCCAGGAGGTTCTGGAGCCCCAGGGGGTGGGGGTGGTGGTGGAAGGGGTCCACCTCTGCATGATGATGCGGGGGGTGGAGAAGCAGCACTCCCGCACCGTGACGAGCGCCATGCTGGGGGTCTTCCGGGAGAACCAGAAGACCCGGGAGGAGTTTTTGAGCCACCTCAAAGACCCCTTTGGGCTATAGGCTCCGCGCCCGGTATAGTAGAGGGCATGACGGTCCACCTGCCGGACGGCAAGCCCCTGGAGCTCCCCCCGGGGGCCACGGCGAAGGACGTGGCCCGGGCCCTGGGGGAGGGCTGGGAGCGGCGGGCGGTGGGGGCCATCGTGAACGGGGAGCTTTACGACCTCTTGAAGCCCCTCCCCGAGGGGGCCAGGGTGCGCCTCCTCACGGAGAAGGACCCCGAGTTCCAGACCCTCTTCCGCCACACCCTGGCCCACGTCCTGGCCCAGGCGGTGAAGGAGTTCTTCCGGGAGAAGGGCTATGACCCGGAAAGCGTGAGGCTCGGGGTGGGGCCCGTGATTGAGAAGGGCTTTTACTACGATATAGAAGCCCCCGAGCCCCTCTCCGACGAGGACCTCCCCGCCATAGAGGAGAAGATGCGGGAGATCCTCAGGCGGGACCTCCCCCTAAGGCGCTTCGTCCTCTCCCGGGAGGAGGCCCTCGCCCGCTACCGGGGGAAGGACCCCTACAAGACGGAGCTCATCCTGGAGATCCCCGAAAGCGAGGAGATCAGCTTCTACCAGCAGGGGGACGAGGCCTACGGCTTCACCGACCTCTGCCGCGGGCCCCACGTGCCCTCCACGGGGCGCATCCCCCCCCACTTCAAGCTCACCCACGTGGCGGGGGCCTACTGGCGGGGGGACGAGAAGAGGCCCATGCTGCAGCGGGTCTACGGGGTGGCCTTCCGCACCGCCGAGGAGCTTAAGGAATACCTCTGGCAGCTGGAGGAGGCCAAGAAGCGAGACCACCGGCGCCTGGGCCGGGAGCTGGAGCTCTTCCTCATAGACCCCATGGTGGGGAAGGGCCTGGTGCTCTGGCTTCCCAAGGGGAACGTGGTCCGGGAGGAGCTCATGGCCTTCATGCGGGAGGAGCAGGTGAAGCGGGGCTACCAGCTCGTGACCACGCCCCACATCGGGAGCCTGGAGCTCTACAAGACCAGCGGCCACTACCCCTACTACGCGGAAAGCCAGTTTCCCCCCATCAGCTTCAAGGAGCGGGGCGAGGAGGAAGAATACCTCCTCAAGCCCATGAACTGCCCCCACCACATCAGGATCTACGCCTATAGGAAGCGCTCCTACCGGGAGCTTCCCCTAAGGCTTGCCGAGTTCGGCACGGTCTACCGCTACGAGAAGGCGGGGGAACTCCTTGGCCTCACGAGGGTTAGGGGCTTCACCCAGGACGACGCCCATATCTTCTGCACTCCCGACCAGGTGAAGGGGGAGTTCCTCGGGGTCTTGGACCTGGTCCTTAAGGTCTTCGCCACCCTGGGGCTTAGGGACTACCGGGCCCGGATCGGGGTGCGGGACCCGGGAAGCGGCAAGTACGTGGGGGACGAGGCCAAGTGGGCCCTGGCGGAGCGGCAGATTGAGGAGGCGGCCCTCGAGGCCGGGCTCCAGTACACCGTGGAGCCGGGGGACGCCGCCTTCTACGGCCCCAAGCTGGACTTCGTGGTGAAGGACGCCCTGGGGCGGGAGTGGCAGCTCGGCACCATCCAGGTGGACTACAACCTGCCCGAGCGCTTCGGCCTGACCTACGTGGGGCCTGACGGGGAGGAGCACCGCCCGGTGATGCTCCACCGGGCCCCCTTCGGCTCCTTGGAGCGCTTCATCGGCATCCTCATTGAGCACTTCGCCGGGGACTTCCCCCTGTGGCTCGCCCCGGTGCAGGCGGTGGTGGTCCCCGTGTCCGAGAAGCAGGGGGACTACGCCCGGGAGGTGGCGGAAAGGCTCAAGGAGGCGGGCCTACGGGCCGAGGCCGACACGAGGCCCGAGAGGATGCAGGCCCGGATCCGGGACGCCGAGGTGCAGAAGGTGCCCTACATCCTCGTGGTGGGGGAGCGGGAGAAGGCCGAAGGGGCGGTGAGCGTGCGCCGCCGGAAGAAGGGCAACCTGGGGACGATGCCCCTCGCCGCCTTCCTGGAAGGGGCCCTCAGGGAGTATCGGGAAAGGCGGCTTGAGCCTATCTTTTAAGCCATGCGGGCCAGGTCCACCCTCTTCACCCTGTTCGTGGAGTACGTCTACCCGGAACGGGCGGCCCGGGTGCGGGACCTCGTGGCCATGATGGCCGCCCTGGGCTTTTCGGAGATGGCGGTGCGGGCGGCGCTTTCCCGGAGCGCCAAGCGGGGCTGGGTGGCGCCCAAGCGGGAGGGGCGGGCCGCCTCCTACGCCCTCTCCGACCGGGTCTACTGGCAGGTGCGCCAGGTGCGCCGCCGCCTCTACGGGCCCCTCCCCCCGTGGGACGGGCGCTTCCTCCTCGTCCTTCCCGAGGGGCCCAAGGACCGGGGGGAGAGGGAGAGGTTCCGGCGGGAGATGGCCCTTTTGGGCTACGGAGGGCTGCAAAGCGGGGTCTATTTGGGGGTTGGGGTGGACCTCGAGGCCACCCGGGAGCTCCTCGGCTTCTACGGCCTCGCCGCCACCTGCTTCCAAGGGGAGCTTCTCGGGGGAAAGGAGGAGGTCCTCAGGGCCTTCCCCCTGGAGGAGGCCAAGGCGGGCTATGGGCGGCTTGCCGCCTTCCTGGGCCAAAGCCCCGAGGACCCCGTGGAGGCCTTCCGCCACCTCACCCGGCTCGTCCACGAGGCGAGGAAGCTCCTCTTCCTGGACCCCGGCCTCCCCCAGGAGCTTTTGGGCCCTGAGTTTCCGGGGCCAAAGGTGCGCCGCCTCTTCCTTGCGGCCCGGGAGGAGCTGAGGGCCCGGGCGGCCCCCTTCCTCAAGGGCCTTTCCCTCCCCCTTTCAGACCTCTCACCCGTTTCCCGGTAGGCTTAGGGGCATGAGGGGGTTTTCCGCCCTTCTGCCCATCCTCTCCCTGGCCCTGGCCCAGACGGTCATCCCCTTTTGGCACACCGCAGGCCCTCCCGGCGACCGGGTCCTGGAGGAGGCGATCCGCTCCTTCCACGCGGGCCAGAACGCCTACCGCCTCGAGGCCCGGTACGTGGGGGACTACCGCGAGGCCGGGGTGAAGCTCCTCGCCGCCCTGCGCTCCGGCAGGCCGCCCGCCCTCTTCCACGCCGAGCTCTCCTTCCTGCCCCGCCTCGCAAAGGAGGGGCTCGCCCTTCCCCTGGACGCCCACCTCCAGGACCTGCCCCAGGACCTCTACCCCGCCCCCCTCAAGGCGGGCCAGGTGCAGGGAAGGACCTACGGCCTTCCCCTCGGGGTCTCGGTCCCCGCCCTCTACTACAACAAGGACGCCTTCCGCGCCAAGGGGCTTAAGCCCCTGAGCTCTCATCACTTTCCTCCCCCCAGTTCCTGAAGCAACCTGACCAGCTCCTCCACCACTGCTTCCCTCCAAGGCGGGGGCCCCTGGGCCAGGGCGATCCGGCCCAGACGGAAGAGGCTTTGCCGCTCGGGATGGGCCAGAAGCCGGGGAAGCCATTCCCTGCCCTGCAAGCGCGCCCCCAGAAGGACCAAGAGCGCCATCCCCAAGGCCAGAAGCCATAACCACCCCCTGAGGCTCGCCCCCGTCCGCAGCCGATGGCGGTCCAGCCCAAACCCCTGCCCCTTCAGGTCCCTAAACCCCTCTTCAATCCACATCCGCCACCCATAGGGCGGCTCCCCCCCAAAAGGGCCCGAATAGGCCAGATACCAGGGATCCCGACCCCCTGGGTACACCAGGAGGGTGACTTCTACCCCCTCCCCACCGTGTCCGAAAAGGCGGACCTCCTCCCGCAGGGGGTGGACCACACGCTGGTAGCCCTCCTTCAGGGGAAGGCGCTTCCCCCCTTGGGGTTCCACCTCCCGGTTCTGCCGCAGGCGGATGAGGAAGCCCATGCCCCACCCCTGGAGCTTTCGCATCAGGGAGACCCGGTCAAAGCCGCGGTCCAGGAGGAAGAGGGGGGTATATCCCAGGTCCTGGACGGCGCGGCCCAGGCGGTGGAGGAACTCCTCCTCCACCCGGTTTTGACTGGGGAAAGGGGAGAGGGGGTGAAGAGCGAAGGCCACCACCAGGGCCCTTCCCTTGAGGGGAAGGGCGGCCACCAGGGCTTGGTGCCTACCGTCCTCTGTGAAGGTCCAGTCCACGATGAGGGGGAGGGGGCGGTCTTTGGGGAAACGAGGGACGAGGAGGGGGAGGAGGGCTTCGGTGAGGGCCCAGGGGTCTTGCAGGGTGGGGTGATGGAGGAAGCGCCAGAGGCGATTGAGGCGGCTTTGGGCCAGGGTGGGGAGGGGGGTTCTGCGGGCGAGGTCGGAGAGGGTGGGGTCCAGGGGGGTAGTGAGGAGGGTGGACAGGAAGAGGGCGAGGTTGGAGCGGATGGTTTTCCTGAGGGAGGCGAAGACCTTATGGACCCAGAGGGTGATAACTTGGGAAAGGGGGGTGGTGGGCGGCACACCTTACTTACCCCCCTCTTCTCTTCCCTTGTCAAGCCCCAGCCCTCAAAGTGATGAGAGCTCAGGCTTAAGCCCCCCAGGACCTGGGCCGAGGTGGAGCGGGTGGCGGAGGCGCTTACCAGCCGCACCGCCAAGGGGATGGTGATCGCCACCGACGTGTGGAGCTTCAACGCCATCGTCATGAGCCTGGGGGGAAGCCTGGTGAAGGACGGGCTTCCCGCCTTCACCTCTAAAGAAGTGGTGGAGGCCCTGGAGATGCTCTACCGCATGGTGCAAAAGGGGCACGCCCAGGCCAGGAACCTGGCGGAGGCCCCCTTCGCCGTGGCCGACTTCCTCAGGACCAAGGCCTTCATGGGCATCGGCCCCACCACGGCCCTCCCTGTGGTCCTGGCCCAGACCGCCCTCCCCTTCCAGGTGGGGTACGCCCCCTTGCCCCGGGTCCCGGGCGGGGCCGTCCCCCTCTCGGGGGCGGTCCTCGTGGTCCTCAAGGGGGCGAGTCCCGAGGAGGCCCGGGGGGCGGTGGCCTTCTGGCGCCACTTCCTGGAGCCCAAGCGCCAGGCGGACTGGGTGCGCACCACCTGGTACCTGCCCTTGAGGCGGGCGGCGGAGGCCGAGCTTAAGGACTTCCTCCAGGACCCCGAGCGGCAGGCGGTCTTCGCCCAAGGGGAGGCGGCCCGCCCCTGGAGCCAGGACCCTGAGCTTGTGGTCTGGTACGGCTACCTGGAGGAGGCCCTGGAGAAAAGCCTCAAGCAGGGGGTGAGGCCCAGGGTGGCCCTGGAGGAGGCCCAGAAGAAGGCCCTGGCGGCGGAGAGGAGGTAGTGAGAATGCGAGGGCTTGCCCTCGGCCTTTTCCTGAGCCTGGCCCTGGCCCAAGTGGAAATCCCCCTCTGGCACACCCTGGGGGAGGGGGGGTTCCTGGAGGCGGAGGCCGAAGCCTTCAACCGTTCCCAGGGGCGCTTCCGGATCCTCCCCCGGTTCGTGGGGGACTATAGGGAGCTCGGCGTCCTCCTCGCCGCCGCGCTTCGCAACGGCACGGCGCCTCCCGTGGCCCAAGTGGAGCTCGGCTTCCTTCCGGTCCTCGCCCTGGAGGGGCTGGCGGTCCCCCTTCCTCCTCCGGGAATCCCTGGCCTGGACCCTGCCCTTCTGCGCCTAGGGGAGGTGGGAGGGAGGCTTTACGGCTACCCGGTGGGCGTTTCCGTGGCGGTGCTTTTTTACAACCGGGAGGCTTTCGGAGCCCGGGGGCTTTCGCCTCCTAAGGATTTCGCCGAGCTGGGGAGGGTGGCCCGGGCGCTTTCCACCCGCTCGGCGAAGGGGCTCCTCTTCTCCGCTGACGTCTACAGCTTCGCCGCCTTGGTCTTGGCCCAAGGGGGGAGGCTTGCCCAAGCAGGTCGTCCCGCCTTGGACGGGGAAGGAGCCCTTCGCACCCTGGAGTACCTCGAGGCCTTAAAGCGGGAGGGGGTCCTCCAGGTGCGCTCCGCCACGGAAATTCTCGCTGCGGGAGCGGACTTCCTCAGGACGAAGGCGTTTATGGCCCTAGGCCCCTCCACCCTCCTTCGCGCCGTGGAGGGCCGCACCCGGCTTCCCTTCGCCATAGGTCTTGCCCCGCTTCCCTTGGAGCCTCAAGGTCGGGTGGCCGCCTCCGGCTCGGTGCTGGTGGCCTTCCGCCACGCGGGCCCGGAGGCGAGGGAAGGCCTTCTCGCCTTTTACCGCCACCTGGCCGAGGGCCACCGACAGCTCGCCTTGGCCCGGGGTACCCTCTACCTGCCTCTGAACCTAGAGGCCCAGGAGGCTTGGCGCAAGGAAGAGGCGGGCCGCCTCCTCCTGGACCAGAAGCCCCGCCTTGCCCCATGGCACCAGGAAGCCCCCCTCCTCCTCTGGGCGCCTCCCTTGGAGGAGGCTTTGGAGAAGGCTTTAAAAGGAAACGTGCCCCCTAAAAAGGCCTTGGAGGAGGCCCAGGCTCGGGCCTCGAGGAGGCCCTAAAGCAGGTGGTGGGCCTTTCCGATGAGGAGCATCAGGGCCACGGTGCCCGCGGCCAGGAGGATGAGGATGAGCATAAAGAGGACGAACCTGAGGTCAAAGGTCTCCCCTTCCGTGGTGAGGACCCGCGGGTTGAGGATGAGGTAGAAGAAGAGGGTCACCAGGGCCGCACCCAGGGCGAACAATGCGATGTACACCATACTTCCCTCCCTAGAAGAGGCGGAAAAGCGCCTCCAAGCTCGCCTTCAAGTCTACCAGCCCCACCCCGTAGGTGGAAACCCCTAAGGCCCGCCCTACCCCCCCGAGGTAGGGGCCCTCGGCCTCGGGCAGGTCCACGGGGAGGGGCGGGCTTTCCCAGGCGGGGTAGGCCCGGCGCTCAGGGTAGACGAGGCCCGTGGGGCTTCGCACCCGGAGGTGGAGGGGCTCGCCCTCGGCCTTAAGGGGCCGCCAGCCCGCCTCCGTCTCCTTCCCCCCGGGAAAGCTCCGACCCAGGCCTTGCCCGTAAAAGGCCAGGAGGAGGCGGTCCGGGCGGTGGCGGCGGAGGAGGTGCTCCAGGGGGGCGCGGGTGGGCCCGGTGAGGGGGAGGCCCTCCAGGGTGGGGGAGAGGGGGGAGGGGTCCAGGGCGAGGAGGACCCGGCCCCGGAAGGCGAGGCCGTTTAGGGCCTGGAGCACGGGGAGGGCCTCGGCGTAGGGGGCGTGGAGGAGGGTGGTGCCCCCGCCCCTTCCCCCCTCCAGGTAGCAAAGAAGGGTGCCGAACTCGTCCAGGTAGGCGCGGGCGTGGAGGGAGAGGACCTCGAGGTCCTCGCTCAGGCGTTCCAAAAGGTCCGAAGCCATGCCCATGCTATTCTAACCCCGTGCGCCACCTGGTCCTCTCCGACATCCACGGGAACTGGCCCGCCCTGGAGGCGGTGCTCCAGGCCGCCCCCCCCTTTGACCGGGTGCTCTTCCTGGGGGACGCGGTGGGCTACTACCCGGACGGGGACCGGGTGCTCGGCTGGCTCCGGGAGGTGGGGGCGGAGTGCGTTCTGGGGAACCACGACGCCTGGCTCCTCGCCCTGGACCGGCTCCCCGTGGAGGGCGTGGTGCTGGAGATCCTGGAGTGGCAAAGGCGCCGCCTCTCCCCCGAAAACCTCGCCTTCCTCGCCTCCTGGCCCTGGCAGAGGGAGGTGGAGGGGGCGCTCCTCGTCCACGGAAGCCCCTGCGACCCCTGGGAGTACCTGGACGACCTGGCCCCCGCCCGGCAGGCCTTCCGCTGCAGCGGGGCCCGGCTCGCCTTTCACGGGCACACGCACCTCGCGGGGGCCTTTCTGGAGCTCCAGGGCCCCCGCCCCTGGGTGCGCTACCAGGCCTTCCCCGAAGGGGGGGAGCTCGTCCTGCCCCCCCCGGTGCGGGCCCTGGTGAACCCGGGTTCCGTGGGCCAGCCCAGGGACGGGGTCCCGGGGGCGGCCTTCGCCCTTTGGGAGGGGGACCGGATCGCCTTCTACCGGGTGGCCTACGACCTGGAGCGCGTGGCCGCCCGCCTTGCGGAGGAGGGCTTTCCCCCATGGCTCTACACCCGGCTCACCCTGGGGCAATAATCGGGCACGAGGCCGTTCTCGCCCTCCTTCCCCGCCTCACCGCCCAGACCCTGCTCTTCTCCGGCCCCGAGGGGGTGGGGCGGCGCACCGTGGCCCGCTGGTACGCCTGGGGGCTCAACCGCGGCTTCCCCCCGCCCTCCCTGGGGGAGCACCCGGACGTCCTCGAGGTGGGGCCCAAGGCCCGGGACCTCCGGGGCCGGGCCGAGGTGCGGCTGGAGGAGGTGGCGCCCCTCTTGGAGTGGTTCTCCAGCCACCCCCGGGAGCGGGTGAAGGTGGCCATCTTGGACTCGGCCCACCTCCTCACCGAGGCCGCGGCCAACGCCCTCCTCAAGCTCCTGGAGGAGCCCCCTTCCTACGCCCGCATCGTCCTCATCGCCCCAAGCCGCGCCACCCTCCTCCCCACCCTGGCCTCCCGGGCCACGGAGGTGGCCTTCGCCCCCGTGCCCGAGGAGGCCCTGCGCGCCCTCACCCAGGACCCGGAGCTCCTCCGCTACGCCGCCGGGGCTCCGGGCCGCCTCCTTAGGGCCCTCCAGGACCCGGAGGGGTACCGGGCCCGCATGGCCAGGGCGCAAAGGGTCCTGAAGGCCTCGCCCCTGGAGCGCCTCGCCCTGCTTCGGGAGCTTTTGGCCGAGGAGGAGGGGGTCCACGCCCTCCACGCCGTCTTGGAGCGCCCGGAACACCTTCTCGCCCTGGAGCGGGCGCGGGAGGCCCTGGAGGGGTACGTGAGCCCCGAGCTGGTCCTCGCCCGGCTGGCCTTAGACTTAGGGACATGACCGTGGGCGTACGCTTCCGTACCCCCGTCCTCCGCTACGTCCGCTTCCGGGGGGAGGCCCCGCCCGTGGACGCCTTCGTGGTGGTCCGCACCGGACGGGGGCTGGAGGTGGGCCGGGTCCGCACCCCTCCCGTGGACCGGCCGGCCTCGGGGGAGGTGGTGCGGCTCGCCTCCAAGGAGGACCTGGACCGGGCGGCGAGGCTTCGCGCCCGGGCGGAGGAGGCCCTCCACTTCGTCCGGGCCCGGTTCCGGGAGGAAGGGGTGCAGGCCAAGATCCTGGGGTGCGACTTCACCCTGGACGGCCGCCACCTCGTCATCCACTACAGCGCCGAGGAGCGGGTGAACCTGAGGCGCTTTGCCCCCGAGCTCGCCCGCGCCCTGGGGGCCCGGATTGAGTTCGTGGCCGAAGGCCCCCGGGAGGAGGCCCGCTACCTGGGGACCTTGGGGGCCTGCGGCATGGAGTCCTGCTGCTCCACCTGGCTCCAGGGCTTCGCCCAGGTCTCCATCAAGCTCGCCCGGGACCAGCAGCTTCCCCTAAACCCCGAGAAGATCTCGGGCCCCTGCGGGAGGCTTCTCTGCTGCCTCACCTACGAGCACCCCGTCTACCAGGAGCTTCTCAAGGAGCTTCCCAAGAAGAACGCCCGGGTGTGCACGAGGGAGGGGGTCTGCGGCAAGGTGCAGAAGGTGAACCCCTTGAAGGGCACGGTGGAGCTCCACCTGGAGGACGGGAAGACCCTCGAGGTCTCCAAGGAGGAGCTCGCGTGAGGAGCTACCTCCCCCAAGGCCCCCTCCCCGCCTTCTACCACTACTACCCCGGCGTCCCCGCCGTGGTGGGGGTGCGGGTGGGGGAGAGGGTGAACTTCTGCCCGGCGGTGTGGAACACGGGCCTCTCCGCCAACCCGCCCCTCTTCGGGGTTTCCATCAGCCCCAAGCGCTTCACCCACGGCCTCCTCCTGAAGGCCCGCCGCTTCTCGGCAAGCTTCCACCCCTTTGAGCAAAAGGACCTCGTCCACTGGCTGGGAAGCCGCTCGGGCCGGGAGGTGGACAAGGGCCAGGCCCCCCACTTCCTGGGCCATCTGGGAGTGCCCATCCTGGAAGGGGCCTACGCCGCCTACGAGCTTGAGCTCCTCGAGGTCCACACCCTCGGCGACCACGACCTCTTCGTGGGCCGGGTGGTGGCGGTCTGGGAGGAGGAAGGCCTCCTGGACGAGAAGGGAAGGCCTAAGCCTGGCCTTTCCCTCCTCTACTACGGCAAGGGCCTCTACGGGCGCCCCGCCGAGGAGACCTTCGCGCCGTGAAGGAGGCGGAGGCCTTCGCCAGGAGGGTGCGCCGCCTGGTCTTCAACCGCCAGCGGACCGAGGCCCAGGTCTTCCTGGAGGAGGGCTTCCTCTACCTCAGGGCGGACGCCCACGCCCGCTTCGCCCAAGGGGTGGGGGCGGAGCGCCTCCAGGGCTTCGCCCTCCTGGAAAACGGGGTGGAGCTCGTCTTCCGGGACGGAAGCCGCCTGAGGCTTACCCACCGCCTGGGGCGGCTTCGCGCCTACTTCTCGTAGGGCTTGCCCACGGCGGCCGGGGGGCGGCTCCGGCCGATGAAGCCCGCCAGGACCAGGACCGTGACCACGTAGGGGAAGGCTTGGACCAAGACGGCGGGGAGGATCTCGCTCCCCTGGAGCTGGATGGCGAGGGCCGAGGCGAGGCCGAAGAGGAGGGTGGAGAAGAGGATGCCCGCGGGGTGCCAGTTGCCGAAGATCATGGCCGCCAGGGCGATGAAGCCCATCCCCGCCGACATGCCCCGCACGAACTGGTTCAGGAAGCCGATGGAGAGGTAGGCCCCCGCAAGCCCCGCCAAAACCCCGGAGAGGACCACCCCGATGTAGCGCATGCGGTGGACGTTCACCCCCAGGGTGTCCGCGGCCTCGGGGTGCTCCCCCACGGCCCGCAGGCGGAGGCCGAAGGGGGTCTTGAAGAGGACCCACCAGCTTAAGGGCACCAGGAGGAAGGCCAGGTAGACCACGGGGGAGAGGCCGAAGAGGAGGGGGAGGCGGTTTACCACCTCCTTGGAGCTCGTGGCGTTGCCGTAGAAGTAGGTGAGGACGAGGCTTGGGGCCCCCAGGGCCAGGAGGTTGATGGCGGTGGCGCTGATGATCTGGTCCGCGCGGTACTTGATGGAAACCAGGGCGTGGACGAAGGCCACCAGGCCCCCTACCCCCATGGCGCTCACCACCCCCACCCAGGGGAGCCAGGGATGGGGCCCGGGGCCTAGGGCGGCCTCGAGGCGCTCCACCACCACCGCCGCCGTGAGGGCGCCGAAGAGGAGGATCCCTTCCAGGGCGATGTTCGTCACCCCGCTCCTCTCCGAGAACATCCCCCCGAGGGCGGTGAGGAGGAGGGGCGTG
Source organism: Thermus thermophilus (assembly GCF_019974155.1). Lineage (NCBI taxonomy): Bacteria > Thermotogati > Deinococcota > Deinococci > Thermales > Thermaceae > Thermus > Thermus thermophilus. The sequence goes on along the minus strand of NZ_AP025158.1, from coordinate 2,056,892 downwards.
GTCTGGCGCAGGGTAGAGAGGAGAAGCGCGGTGAGGAAGGCGGCGTCCAGACTCATTCTTTCACCTCCTTTTCCGCCTTGAGCTCCACCTCCGCGGCCCTCAGGGGGTCGGTGAAGTACCGGGGGAGGAAGCCCCCCGCGGCGATGAAGAGGACGATGAGGGCCTGGAGCACCGCCACCAGCTCCCGGCTGATGCCAAGCTGCAGGTTCACCTGGAGCCCCCCGGTGAGGAGGATGCCGAAAAGCCAGGCGGCGAGGCCCACCCCAAGGGGGGTGTTCTGCCCCATGAGGGCCACGGCGATCCCGTCAAAGCCCACGGAGTAGGGGAGGGACTGCTTCAGGCGGTACTCGTCAATCCCGCCCCCCAGGACGTAGTGGGTGGCGGCGAGGCCCGCCAGGGCCCCCGCCAGGAACATGGTCCAGACCACCTTTCTTCCCGGGTTCACCCCCCCGTACTCCGCCGCCTTGGGGGCGAGGCCCAGGGCGCGAAGCTCATACCCCCCCACGTGGCGGAAGACGTAGAGGTGGAAGAAGAGGAGGGCGAGGAGGGCGAGGAGGAAGGCCCCGTTCAGGCGCACCGAGGTGAGGTCGGGGCCGAAGGCCACCTGGGGCCCGGGAAGAAGCCCCCCAAGCCCGTAGCCCAAGGCCCCGAGGAGGCCTGCGGCGAGGACCCGGTGGCCCAGGCTCCTCCGCACCAGGAAGTAGCCCAAAACCCCCAGGAGGAGGGCGAGGGGCAGGGCGAAGGAGAGCTCCCCACCCGGGGCCACGAGGTCGGTCCAATGGGGGATGCGGGCCTCGGGCCGGACCTCGTAGCTCCGGGCCTCGTAGCCGGGGTACTTGAAGGGGAGGTGGAGGGTTTGGCCGAAGAACTTGTACTCGTTGGCGGAGATGAGGAAGAGGAAGAGGCTTGCGGCGATGTAGTTGAACATGATGGTGTTGATCACCTCGTGGGCCCCGAAGCGGGCCTTGAGCCAGCCCGGGATTGCCCCCCAAAGCCCCCCGGCCAAGGCGGCGGCGAGGAGGGCCAGGGGCAGGACGAGCCACCTCGGGCCCGGGAGGTAGACCCCCACCAGCATGGCGGCGATGGCCCCCAGGATGAGCTGCCCCGGGGCCCCGATGTTGAAGAGGCCGCCCCTAAAGCCCAGGGCCACGGAAAGCCCGGTGAAGATGAGGGGGGTGGCGAGGAGGAGGCTTTGGAGAAACCCCGAAGGGCTCACCAGGGGGCTATAGAGGAGCTGGTAGGTGTAGGTGATGAGGTCCAGCTTGAGCATAAGGGCCTCCCGCCAGGTGGCGGCCTCCCCGGGGCTTTCCTTGAGCACGGCCACGATGGCCCCACCTAGGAGGGAGGCGAGGAGGAGGGAGAAAAGGGGCACCACCACCCCCCGCCTCCGCACCAAAAGGGCGAGCCCCCCCGGGGAAAAGACCCGGGCGAGGAGGAGGAGGTAGAGGCCGTAGGCCAAGGTGGCGTAGCTCCCAAGGCCCAGGCTATACCGCCTGAGGAGGGGCCTTTCCGCCCCGGCGTTCACCTGGGCCACGCTCCCTTGGAAGAGGAGGTAGGTGAGGAGGAAAAGCCCTAGGCCCAGGGCCCCCGCCCAGTAGAGCCCCTGGGGGCCCGCCTTGGTCCAGGGGAGGAGGAGGCTCAGGGCAAGCCAGGCCAGGGAGAGGTAGAAGACGGGGTAGAGCCAGGCGTCCCGGTAGCCTTGGGGCAGGCTCCCTTGGGGCAGGTGGTGGCCGAAGGGGTTGAGGAGCACCCCCTCGCCGCCGAAGACCCTATGGGGCACGGCCCAGGGGGCGAGGTACCAGAGGAGGAGGGTGCCCCCCCCTCCCAGGAGGACGAGAAGCCCCAGGCGCTTGCGGTCCGTCAACACGCGGAGGATTTTACCCCAAGGGGGTGGCCTCTCGTGCTAGACTCCCCTCGTGGCGGCTTCCCCAGAGGAAAAGGCGGACAAGGTGCGCCGCATGTTCTCGGAGATTGCCCCCCGCTACGACCTCCTAAACCGCCTCCTCTCCTTCGGGGCGGACCTCCGCTGGCGCAGGCGGGCGGCGGACCTCGCCCTGGAGAAGGCTCCAAGGCGCATCCTGGACCTGGCCACGGGGACGGGGGACCTGGCCCTCCTCCTCAAGGAAAGGGCCCCCGAGGCGGAGGTGGTGGGGGCGGACTTCGCCCCGCCCATGCTGGAGATCGCCCGGAGGAAGGCGGAGGCGAGGGGGGTGGGGGTTCGCTTCCTCGAGGCGGACGCCCTCGCCCTCCCCTTCCCCGACGGGGCCTTTGACGCGGTGACCATCGCCTTCGGCTTCCGCAACTTCGCCGACTACGGAAAGGCCCTAAGGGAGCTTTATCGGGTCCTGGCCCCCGGGGGGAGGCTCGTCCTCCTGGAGTTCCCCCCGCCCCCCCGGGGGGCCTTTGGCCTCGTCTACCGGGTCTACTTCGGGCGGGTCCTCCCGTTCCTCGGGGGGCTTCTTTCGGGGAACTTCGGGGCCTACCGCTACCTGCCGGAAAGCGTGGAGGCCTTCCCCCCTCCTGAGGCCCTGAAGGCCATGATGGCGGCGGCGGGGTTTTCCGTGCGCTACGAGCTCCTCACCTTCGGGGTGGCGGCCATCCACGTGGGGGACAAGCCCTAAAGCCCGGCCGCTTGCCTCAGCTCCTCGTCGCTGGGGAGCCTTCCCTCCTTGAGGGCTTCCACCAGGAAGCGGGCCATCCGCCCGAGGGCGTCCCGCACCCTTCGCCACTCCTCCAGGGGTTTCCCCGTGGGGTCGGGGAAGGAGACGTGGCGCTTTTGGGTCCTTGCGGGGTAGGCGGGGCAGGCCTCCTTGGCCTGGTCGCACACGGTGAGGACGAGGCCGAAGTCCCAGGGGTCGGGGACCTCGAGGAGGGTCTTGGAGAAGTGGCCCGAGAGGTCCAGCCCCACCTCGGCCATCACTCGCTTGGCCTCCTCCTTCACGAAGGCCTTCTCCGTGCCCGCGGAGTGGACCTCGAGGTCCACCCCAAGCTCCCGGGCGAAGTGGCGGAGCCAGGCCTCCGCCATCTGGCTTCGGGCGGAGTTGTGGGTGCAGAGGACGAGGACCCGCATCCTCCAAAGCCTAGGCCCCCTCGGTCAGGGGGAGGTCATGCGCTCAAGCTGGGCCACCTTCTCCTCGAGGACCCGAACCCCCCGGCGCCAGAAGTCCACGCTCTCCAGGTCAAAGCCGAAGCGGAGGGCGAGCTCCTTGGCCCGGTAGCGGCCGGACTCGGCGAGGAGGGCCTCGTAGCGCTCGGCGAAGCCGGGGTCCTCCTTGGCCGCCTGGTAGACGGCAAGCCCGAAGAGGAGGCCGAAGGTGTAGGGGTAGTTGTAGAAGTCGGCCCCGTAGTAGTGCCCTTTCACCGCCCACATGTAGGGGTGGCGGGTGGCCAGGGCCTCCCCGTAGGCCTCCTCCTGGGCCTTGAGCATGAGCTCCTTGAACTCCCTTGGGGAAAGCTCCCGCGCCCTGCGCCTTTGGAAGACCCAGGACTCAAAGAGGAAGCGGCTATGGATGTCCACCACCACCTGGGCCGCCCCCTGGAGGTAGGTGTCCAGGATGAGGAGGCCCTCCTCGGGGGAGGCCTCCTTGAGGGCCGCCTCCACCACCAGGGTCTCGTTCATGATGCTCGCCGTCTCCGCCAGGGTCATGGGGACCCGGCGGAGGGAGGCCGGGGCCTCCTTGAGGGCGAAGTTGTGGTAGGCGTGGCCGAGCTCGTGGGCCAGGGTGGAGACGGACTCAAAGCTCTCCTCGTAGTTGGCGAGGATGAGGCTCTTCCCTCCGCCCCGGGCCATGCAGTAGGCCCCGCCCACCTTGCCCTTTCGGGGGAGGAGGTCCATCCAGCGCTCCTGGAAGGCCATCTCCGCCACCTGGGCGGCTTTCGGCACCAGGAGGGCGAGCTTGGCCGGGATGAAGGCCCGGGCCTCCTCCAGGCTCCAACGCCTCCCCCGGCCTAGGGGGGCGAAGAGGTCCCACCAGTCCAGGCGCTCCTTGCCTAGGGCCCTGGCCTTGAGGAGGAAGTAGCGGCGGAAGAGGGGAAGGCTTTCCCCTACCGCCTCCTGCATGGCGGAGAGGGCCTTCCTCGTGATGCGGTTTTGGAGGAGGGTGGGCTCGAGGTCGTCCCTATAGCCCCGCTTCCGGTTTAGGACGCTGGCCTCCCCCTTCACCCCGTTTAGGGCGAAGGCCAGGGGCACCTCGTGGGCCTCCCAGGCCTTGAGCTCGGCCTCGTAGGCCTTCTTCCGCACCTCCTCCTCGGGGTGGAAGTAGAGGTTCCGCACCTTGGTGATGGGCATCTCCTCCCCGTCCACCACCGCGGTGATCTGGCTCGTGAGGCTCTCGTGGAGCTTGTCCCAGGCCGCTCTCCCCGAGAGGGAAAGCTCCGCCGCCAGGACCTCCTCCCCCTCGGGCATCAGGTGCAGGGCCTCCTCCTTGGCCTCCTCCACCAGGAGGCGGTAGGGCCCGGCTTCCTCCGGGTCCTTCAGGGCCAGGTAGCGGGTGAGGCGGGGCCTTAAACGCTGGAAGTCCAGGAAGAGGACCTCCAGCTCGGAGAGCTTGGCAAGGGCAGCCTCGTCCCGGGTGTCGGCGCTGTAGCGGGCGTAGAGGTAGGCCCGAAGGGGGGTGGCCTCCTCCAGGAAGGCGTCCAGGGCGGCGAGGACCTCGGCGAGGGGGGCTTCCCGCTCAAGAAGCCCCTTGAGCTCGCCGATCCTTCCCTTCAGGCCTTCCCAGGCCCTCTGGAACTCGGGGCTTTCCAGGCCGGGGAAGAGGGGGGTGAGGTCCCAGGTGGTCTCCATGCCCCCACTATACCTGACCCGCCGGTCAGAAGCCGGTGGAAGGCTTCAAAGGGACGCGTTCGCGAACCCAGCTTCCTGCCCCAGGGGTGTAGCCGCGCTGGATAGTCCCTAAGGGGTGGGGGTGCTCATAAGAACTCCCCGTAGGCTTTTCCCTTATCACGAGAACGTTGCGCTGGCCGTGTCCTCTTCTACGGGTGGCCTGGGAGGGCTGGGGAACAGGATCAGGAGGATTTCTTATAAGAGGGTATAGCCCAAGGCGCGGTAGTCCCCGGAGGCCTGAGCTTCCTTCTGGGCCTCGAGGAGGGTCCCTTTGGCCTCCAAAAACCGCCCCAGGTACCGCAGGGCTTCCCCCAGGGAGAGCAGGGTGTAGGCCCGGGAGAGGGGGGTGGTCTTGAAGGGGAGAACCTCCCGGTAGAGGCCCACCGCCTCGGAAAGCTTCCCCATGTGGTGCCGGGCCACGGCCAGGTTGTGGAGGGCCAGGGCCTCCACCTCCCGCTGCCTTGCGCTCCGGGAGAGGGCCAGGGCCTCCTCCAGGTCCTCCGCCGCCTCCCGGTAGCGGGAGAGGCGGATGCGGGCCGCCCCCCGGCTGGTGAGGAAGCGGGCCCGCAAGGGGGTCTCCCCCAGGGCCACCCCCTGGGAGAAGACCCGTTCGGCTTCCCGGTGCACCCCTTTCAACCCGAGGAGGGTGCCTTTGGCGAGGAGGGCCTCGGCAAGCAAGGCGGGGTCTTCCTCCGGGAACCCTTCCAGGACGGCCAGGCCCCGGTCCAGCTCTCCCCGCATCCGGTGCCCCAGGGCGAGGAGGAGGCGGAGGCGGGGGGAGGGGTGCGCCACCCGCTCGGCGTGGCGGAAGAAGGCCTCCACCTTGCCCCTTTCCAGGAGGGGCCTTCCCGCCCGCTCCAGGGTCCAGAGGAGGAGCCCACCCCCGTAGCGCCCGGCGGCCTCCAGGGCCTCTTCCCAGGCCTCGAGGGCGAGGGCGGCCTCGAGGAGCCTCCTGGCCGTTTCCTCGGGCGGCAAGGGGTGGGTGGCCTCGAGGTAGGCGACGAGGGCGGGGAGGAGCCTGAGGGGTACCCCCTGGGCCAGGGCCTGGGCCAAAAGGGCCTCCACCGCCTCCCCAAACCCCGCCCGGCGGAAGGCGGCCTCGGGGAGGGGGAGGAGGAAGGGGCGGAGGTCCAAGGGGGGAAGGAGGTCCTCCAGAAAGGCGCGAAGCTCGGGGGTCCAGGCGGCCTCCCCCTTTTCCAGGGCCTTCCGGGTGAGGTGGGGCCAGCCCCCGAAGAGGGCGTGGACGGGCCCGGCAAGCTCCTTCTTCCCCAAGCGGCGGGCGAGCCCCCCCACCTCCTCGGGGGTGAAGGCCAGATCTTCCGGGCCCAAGCGGTGGAGTGGGGGAAGCCGGGCTTTTCGGACGGCCACCACCTGGCCCGGGAGGACCTCGGGCGGGGGCTCCCTCAGGTCGTAGCAGCCCGGCTCCGGGCTCCAGTCCCGGCGGTAGGGGAGCCCCTTGGCCTCGGCGAAGCCCTTGAGGAGGAGGGTCTTGCCGAAGCCGGGGGGTGCGTGGACCAGGACCCCTTCGGGAAGGGCCTCCTCCAGGGCCCGGTGAAGCCTTGGGCGGTGGAGGTACACCCTTCAGGATAGCCCCAAAGGCGGGGTAAGCTTGGGGCATGGAGGGCTTTCCCGTAAAGGTTTCCGTGCAGGTGCGCTTCCGCGATCTGGACGCCTTGGGCCACGTGAACAACGCCGTCTACCTCACCTACTTTGAGGTGGCCCGGGCTGCCTACTTCCGAAGGCTGGAGGAGGACTGGGTGGCGCGGGGCCACTTCATCCTGGCCCGGGCCGAGGTGGACTTCCTGAGGCCCATCCACCTCGAGGACCCCGTGGAGGTGGGGGTGCGGGTGGTGCGGATCGGCCGCTCCAGCTTTGACATGGAGTACCGGGTGGAAGCCCGGGGAGAGGAGGCGGCCCGGGGCCGGACGGTGCAGGTTTGGCTGGAAGGGGGCCGCCCCGCCCCCTTGCCCGAGGCCATCCGGGAGAGGATCCGGGCCCTGGAGGGGCGGCCCCTTTAGCCCCTGGACAGGGCCCCCTTGTCCCGCTATCCTGAGGCCATGGCCCTTCCCTCCGCCCTTTGGTGGCCCGGCTAGGCCCCGGGGCGGGAGGCCTTTCCCCGGGGCACACCCCGGGGCTTTGTTTTTGGGGGACGGCATGGAGCGGATCCGACCTTACCGCAAAACCTTCCTCGCGGACCTGGAGACCCCGGTGACCGCCTACCTGAAGCTCTCCGAGAAGGCCCCGGTGAGCTTCCTCTTGGAGTCGGTGGAGCGGGGGCGCCAAAGCCGCTTCTCCATCGTGGGGGTGGGGGCGCGGCGCACCTTCCGCCTGAAGGACGGGGTCTTCACGGTGAACGGGGAGCGGGTGGAGGCCCAAGACCCCTTGCGCGCCCTCTACGAGCGGGTCTACGCCCCCTTGGAGCGCCCCCCCGACCTCCCCCCTTTCTTCGGCGGGGTGGTGGGCTACGCCGCTTACGACCTCGTCCGCTACTACGAAAGGCTTCCAAGCCTCAAGCCCGACGACCTGGGCCTCCCCGACCTCCTCTTCGTGGAGCCCGAGGTGGTGGCCGTGTTTGACCACCTGAAGAACCTCCTCCACCTCGTGGCCCCGGGGGAGGACCCCGAGGAGGCGGAATCCCGCCTCCTCTGGGCGGAAAGGAGGCTCAAGGGCCCCCTGCCCGGGGTGCCGGGGGAGAGGGCGGGGGGGAGGGCCCGCTTCCAGGAGGACTTTTCCCGGGAGGACTACCTGAAGGCGGTGGAAAAGGCCCTGGACTACATCCGGGCCGGGGACATCTTCCAGGTGGTCCTCTCCTTGCGGCTCTCCTCCCCCCTCACCGTCCACCCCTTCGCCCTCTACCGGGCGCTGAGGAGCGTGAACCCGAGCCCCTACATGGGCTACCTGGACCTGGGGGAGGTGGTCCTGGTCTCCGCAAGCCCCGAAAGCCTCCTCCGCTCGGACGGCCGCAAGGTAATCACCCGGCCCATCGCGGGCACGAGGCCCAGGGGGAAGGACGAGGAGGAGGACAAGGGGCTTGCCGAGGAGCTCCTTAAGGACGAGAAGGAGGTCGCGGAGCACGTGATGCTCCTGGACCTCTCCCGCAACGACATCGGCCGGGTGGCCGCCTTCGGCACGGTGCGGGTCCTCGAGCCCATGCACGTGGAGTACTACTCCCACGTGATGCACCTCGTCTCCACGGTGGAAGGGGTTTTGGCCGAAGGCAAGACCCCTTTGGACGCCTTGGCCAGCGTGCTCCCCATGGGCACGGTCTCCGGGGCCCCGAAGATCCGGGCCATGGAGATCATTGAGGAGCTGGAGCCCCACCGCCGGGGGCCCTACGGGGGAAGCTTCGGCTACCTGGCCTACGACGGGGCCATGGACATGGCCCTCACCCTGCGCACCTTCGTGGTGGCCAAGGGCTGGATGCACGTGCAGGCGGGGGCGGGGATTGTGGCGGACTCGGTGCCGGAGAGGGAGTACCAGGAATGCCTGAACAAGGCCCGGGCGCTCCTCAAGGCGGTGGAGATGGCGGAGGAGGGGCTATGATCCCACCCCATGCTGGCGGGGGCCCCGGTAAGGAGGCCTGGGGGACATTGCCCTTGGCGGAGCGAAGGGGAGGAAGGTTATGAGGGTCTTGGTGGTGGACAACTACGACAGCTTCACCTACAACCTGGTGCAGTACCTGGGGGAGCTCGGGGCAAGCCCCATCGTGTGGCGGAACGACCAGTTCCGGCTGGAGGAGGTGGAGGCTTTGGACCCGGACCGGATCCTGGTGAGCCCGGGGCCCTGTACGCCCTTTGAGGCGGGGCTTTCCATCCCCCTGATCCAGCGCTACGCTTCGCGCTACCCCATCCTGGGGGTCTGCCTCGGGCACCAGGCCATCGGGGCGGCCTTCGGGGGGAAGGTGGTTCCCGCCCCCGTCCTCATGCACGGCAAGGTGAGCCCCATCCACCACGACGGCACCGGGGTCTTCCGGGGGCTAGCTAGCCCCTTCCCCGCCACCCGCTACCACTCCTTGGTGGTGGCGGAGGTGCCGGAGGCCCTGGTGGTGAACGCCTGGGCGGAGGAGGCGGGGGGGCGGACGGTGATGGGCTTCCGCCACCGGGACTACCCCACCCACGGGGTGCAGTTCCACCCGGAGAGCTACCTCACGGAGGCGGGTAAACTCATCCTCAAGAACTTCCTGGAGGACCCATGGACGCGGTGAAGAAGGCCATTCTGGGCGAGGTTTTGGAGGAGGGGGAGGCCTACGAGGTCATGCGGGCCCTGATGGCGGGGGAGGTCTCCCCGGTGCGGGCGGCGGGGCTTTTGGTGGCCATGAGCCTGAGGGGAGAGCGGCCCCACGAGATCGCCGCCATGGCCCGGGCCATGCGGGAGGCGGCGAGGCCCCTCAAGGTGCGCCGGCGCCCCCTTTTGGACCTCGTGGGCACCGGGGGGGATGGGAAAGGGCTTCTCAACCTCTCCACCCTGGCCGCCCTGGTGGCGGCGGCGGGGGGTGTGGCCGTGGCCAAGCACGGGAACCGGGCGGCGAGCTCCAAGGCGGGGAGCGCGGACCTCCTCGAGGCCCTGGGGGTAGACCTCGAGGCCCCCCCTGAGAGGGTGGAAGAGGCCATAGAGGAGCTGGGCTTCGGCTTCCTCTTCGCCCGGGTCTTCCACCCCGCCATGCGCCACGTGGCCCCGGTGCGGGCCGAGCTCGGCGTGCGCACCGTCTTCAACCTCCTCGGGCCCCTCACCAACCCCGCCGGGGCGGACGCCTACGTCCTCGGGGTCTTTAGCCCCGCGTGGCTTGCCCCCATGGCCGAGGCCCTGGAGCGGCTTGGGGCCCGGGGGCTCGTGGTCCACGGGGAGGGGGCGGACGAGCTCGTCCTCGGGGAGAACCGGGTGGTGGAGGTGGGGAAGGGGGCCTATACCCTCACCCCCGAGGAGGTGGGCCTAAGGAGGGCTCCCCTCGAGGCCCTCAAAGGAGGCGGCCCCGAGGAGAACGCGGCCCTCGCCCGCCGCCTCCTCAAGGGGGAGGAGAAGGGCCCCCTGGCGGACGCCGTGGCCCTGGCCGCGGGGGCCGGGTTCTACGCCGCGGGAAAAACCCCCTCCCTGAAGGAGGGGGTGGCGTTGGCCCGGGAGGTCCTGGCCTCGGGGGAGGCCTACCTCCTCCTGGAGCGCTACGTGGCCTTCCTCAGGGCCTAGAGGTCCAGGAGGACGGTGTCCCCCTCGAGGCGGGCGGGGAAGACCTTCACGGGCCTCGGGGCGGGGAGGGTCTGCCGCCCCGTCCTCAGGTCAAACCGGGCCCCGTGGCGGGGGCAGACGATGGCCCCGTCCTCCACCTCCCCCTCGTGGAGGGGGCCGTCGTCGTGGGTGCAGACGTCCTCCAAGGCAAAGACCTCCTCCCCCGTGTAAAGGAGGAGGATGGGCTTTTTGTGCTCGGGCCGCTTCACCACGAGGCGGCCGTTTTGGAGCTCGCCGAGCTTGGCCACGGGGGTCCACATGGCTAGATCCGCACCTTCTCCTCAATCACCGCCTCAATGTGGGCCCTGAGCGCCTTCAAGGGGATGCGGGTGAGGACGTCCGCCAGGTGGGCCTTCACCAGGAGCTCCTGGGCGAGGCCTCGAGGAAGCCCCCGGGACTGGAGGTAGAAGAGCTGCATCTCGTCCACGGGGGCGGTGGTGCTCCCGTGGGTGCAGCGCACGTCGTTGGCCCCGATCTCCAGCTGGGGGATGGAGTCCACCCGGGCCGTGGGGGAGAGGAGGAGGTTGCGGTTCGCCTGGTAGGCGTCCGTCTTCTGGGCGCCCTTTTCCAGCCGGATGAGGCCGGAGAAGACCGCCCGGGCCTCGTCCTTCACTGCCCCCTTGTAGAGGAGGTCGCTTCGGGTGTGGTGCTCCACGTGGTGCTGCAGGGTGTAGTGGTCAAACTGTTGCCTCCCGTGCCCGAAATAGAGGCCGAGCATCTCGCTTTCCGCCCCCGGGCCCACGAGCTCCGAGGCCACCTCGCTTCGGGCGTAGGCGCCCCCGAGGTTCACCACGAGGTCGTTGAGGCCCGCGTCCCGCTCCAGAAGGGCCCTTTGCCGGTGGAAGTGCCACACCCCCTCGCCGAAGGTCTGGACGTGGGCGTGGCGCAGGCGGGCCCCGGGCCTCAGGACCATCTCCGTGGCGGAGAGGTGGAGGGTGGGGGGCAGGTCCGAGGAGAGGTACTCCTCAATGTAGGCGGCCTTGGCGTTGTCCTCCAGGAAGAGGAGGCTCCGCCCCGCCGAGGCCCTTTCCCCTTCCAGGAGCACCTTGAAGACCCCGAGGGGCTTCTCCACCTCTAGCCCCGCGGGGACGTAGAGGAAGGCCCCGTGGGTGAAGAAGGCGCTGTTCTGTGCGGCGAACTTGTCCTCGGTGTAGACCGCCTGGAAGAGGGCCGCCGCCACCTTTTCTGGGTGGGTCTTCAGGGCCTCGGCCAGGGAGGTGAAGACCAAGCCCCTTTGCGAAAGCTCCTCGGGCACCTCGGCGTAGACGAGGTCCGGCCCCACGAAGACCAGGAAGCCCGAGACGTCCGTCCGCTCCAGGCGGCGCCTCACGGGCTCGGGGAGGTCGTCCCGGGAAAGCCTTAGCCCCTTGGGGGCCTCCACGGGAAGCCCCAGGGGGGCTTCGGAGAGGTCGGTGTACCGCCAGTTCTCGTCCCTTTTGCTGGGGTAAGGGAGCCGGGCAAAGGCCTCGAGGGCCTTAAGCCTTTTCTCCAAGAGCCAGGCGGGCTCGCCCAGGGCCTTGGAGAGGGTTTCCACCTGCGTCTTGTCCAGTACCTGCATGCTTCCTCCCGAAAAAAGGGGGAGGCCCTGGGCCTCCCCCAAGGCTCGGCCTTTAGCCGACGGAGCCCTCCATCTCCAGCTCAATGAGCTTGTTGAGCTCCACGGCGTACTCCAGGGGGAGCTCCTTGGCGATGGGCTCAATGAAGCCGCGCACGATGAGGGCCGCGGCCTCGTCCTCCTTGAGGCCACGGGACTGGAGGTAGAAGATCTGCTCGTCGTTGATCTTGGAGACCGTGGCCTCGTGGCCCACGTGGGCGGTTTCCTCCTCAATCTCAATGTAGGGGTAGGTGTCGGTGCGGCTTTCGGGGTCAATGAGGAGGGCGTCGCACTCCACGTTGACCTTGCCGTGCCGGGCCCCTTCCATCACCTTCACCAGGCCGCGGTAGCTCGCCCGCCCCTCCCCCTTGGAGATGCTCTTGGAGACGATGGTCCCCGAGGTGTGGGGGGCGGCCAGGATGAGCTTGCCGCCCGTGTCCTGGTGCTGGCCCGTCTTGGCGAAGGCGATGGAGAGGATCTCGCTCCTAGCCCCCGGCTCCAGGAGGTAGCTGGAGGGGTACTTCATGGTGACCTTGGAGCCCAGATTGCCGTCCACCCATTCGTGGAAGGCCTCCCCGTAGACCAGGGCCCGCTGGGTCACCAGGTTGTACATGTTGGTGGACCAGTTCTGGATGGTGGTGTAGCGGCTCCGCGCCCCCCGCTTCACCACGATCTCAATCACCCCCGTGTGGAGGCTTTCCGTGGAGTACATGGGGGCGGTGCAGCCCTCAATGTAGTGCACCTCGGCCCCCTCGTCCACGATGATCAGGGTGCGCTCAAACTGGCCGAACTCGGGGGTGTTCACCCGGAAGTAGGCCTGCAGGGGGAGCTCCACCTTGACCCCGGGGGGCACGTAGACGAAGGAGCCCCCGGACCAGGCGGCCGAGTTCAGGGCGGCGAACTTGTTGTCCTCAGGGGGCACCACCTTGGCGAAGTACTCCTTGAAGAGGTCCTCGTACTTCTTCATCCCCTCCTCAATGGCCACGAAGATGACCCCCTGGCGCTCAAGCTCCTCCCTGACCCGGTGGTAGACCATCTCCGAGTCGTACTGGGCCCCCACTCCGGCCAAGACCTTGCGCTCCGCCTCGGGGATGCCCAGGCGCTCGTAGGTCCGGCGGATCTCCTCGGGGACCTCGTCCCAGCTCTTGGCGTCCCGGACCTCGGCGGGCTTCACGTAGTAGACGAGGTCGTCCAGGTTGAGCCCGGAGAGGTCGGGGCCCCAAGTGGGCATGGGCTTCTTCTGGAAGATCTCAAAGGCCCGCAGGCGGAACTTCAGCATCCACTCGGGCTCGTCCTTGTGGTAGCTGATGGCCTCAATCACCCTGCGGGTGAGCCCCTTCTCCGCCTTGAAGACGGGCCGGATCTCGTCAATGAAGTGCCAGCGATACTCCTCGCCGATCTGGCGGATCTCCAGCTCGCTCATGCGCCCTCCTTCACCTTCTCCTTAAGCCACTCGTACCCCTTGGCCTCGAGCTCCAGGGCAAGCTCGGGACCGCCCGTGGCCACCACCCGGCCGTCCATCATCACGTGGACCCTATCGGGCTGGATGTAGTTCAGGATCCGCTGGTAGTGGGTGATCACCAACGCGCCGAAGTTCGGCCCCCGCATGGCGTTCACGCCCCGGGCCACCACCTTGAGGGCGTCAATGTCCAGGCCCGAGTCGGTCTCGTCCAGGACGGCGTAGGTGGGCTCGAGGACCAATAGCTGCAGGATCTCGTTCCGCTTCTTCTCCCCGCCGGAGAAGCCCTCGTTGAGGTAGCGGGAGAGGTAGCTCTCGTCCCAGTCCAGAAGCTCCAAGGCCTTCTTCACCTTGGCCCAGAACTCCGCCACCCCCACCTCCCGGCCGAGCTTGGCCTGGAGGGCGAGGCGGAGGAAGTTGGCGATGGTCACCCCGGGCACCTCCACCGGGTACTGGAAGGCGAGGAAGAGCCCCTTCCGCGCCCTTTCGTCCGGGGAGAGCTCCAGGATGTTCTCCCCGTCCAGGAGGATCTCCCCCTTCTCCACCGTGTACTCGGGGTCCCCGGCCAGGATCTTGCCCAGGGTGCTCTTCCCGGCCCCGTTGGGGCCCATAAGGGCGTGGACCTCCCCCTTGGGGACCACCAGGTTCACGCCCTTGAGGATCGTCTCCCCGTCAATGGAAGCCCAGAGGTCGCGGATCTCCAGCTGGCTCATGCTCCATCCTCCTCAGACGGGTCTTATCGCGACCCGTTCGCAACAAGCAGTATAGCCCCTGGCGCCCAGAAAGTCTAGTGATTTAGTCGGGATTGGCCAGGTGGAGGCCCAGGGCCTCGGGGGGGGCGAGGGGGGTGGGGGGCAGGCGGGCGGCGAGGCCCGGGTGGGCCCGGCCCATGGCCCTTCCCAGCTGGAGGCGGAAGGGCTCGGGGAGGCCGCTCTGCTTCGCCTCCACGAGCTTCTGCCAGGCGGCCTCCTCCTCCCCCAGGGCGAGGAGGGCGAGGACCTCCGTGGCCTTGGCCTGGGCGTTGAGCCCAGGGTCCAAGAGGGGGGGCAGGGCCACCGTCTGGGCCAGGGCCTCCCCGTAAGCCCCCTCCCTGAGGAGGGCCTCGGCGTAGCCCAGGCGGGCCTGGGCCCGGAGGTAGGGGTTGGCGAGGCCGAGGAAGGGGCGGAGCCTTTCCCGGGCCTCCTTGGGGGGGAGAAGGAGGGCGAGGAGGCTTTCCGCGTCCAGGCGCAAGGCGGTGTACCGGTCGGTGGCCTCCTCGGGGATCTTGGCGAGGAGGTCCCAGAGGAGCCGTTCGGCCTCGGGGGCCTTAAGGCCCCCGAGGAGGGGCGGGCGGTAAGGGGTGCCGGTTTCCAGGAGGAGGTAGGCCGCCGCCAGGCGGAAGAGGGTGCGGAGGTGGCGGTAACGGGCCTCCTTAGGCCTCTCCCCCGTGGTGCGGAAGTAGACCTCCGCCCGGGAGAGGAAGGCCAGGGCCTCCAGGGGCCGGCCTTGGGCCGCCTGCAGGATGCCCGCCTCGCTCTCCACGCGGGCGCGGGTGAAGGGGTCCAGGGCCTCCTCTAGGGCCCTCCTTATGGCGGCCTCGGCCTCGGGGTAGAGGCCGAGGCGCCTTAGGAGGGTGGCGTACCGGGCCCGGACCCGGGCCACCTCGTCCTGGGGGGCCCCGGCCTCCTCCAGGGCCTTGAGCCCCTCCTCCATCCGGGCCTTGGCCTCCGGGTTTCCCAGGCGCATGAGGAGGTCGCCCATCTGGTAGCGGGCCCGGCCCAGGAGGAGGGGGTCGTGCCCCACCTGGGCGAGGGCGGTGAGGGCCTCCTCGTACCGCCCCAGGTCCTTGGCCACGAGCCCCCGCCAGAGCTGGACCCGGTCCTTGAGGAAGGGGGCCACGGGGAGCTCGGCCGCCCGCTCGGCGTAGCGGGCCGCCTTCTCGTAGTCCCCCTTCCACCGCTCCACCGCGGCCCGCACCAAAAGCCCCTCCGCCCGGGCCGTTTCGTCCAGGAGGGGGAACTCCTCCTCCGGGGGCAAAAGGGCCTCCGCCTCCTTGTAGAGGCCGGCGTCGGCCTTGGCCTCGGCGGCCTTGATGCGGGCCGAGGCCCGAAGCCTTGGGTCCTCGGCCTGGGCCAAAAGGGCGAGGGCCTCCTCCACCTCGGGGTGGGCGTACTGGCCCAAGACGGCCCGGTAGCGCACCAAGGCGGCGGCCAACGCCTCCCGGTCCTCCTTAGGCCAGGACCGGGCTTCCTGCCAGAGGCCCGGCAGGAGGGCGAGGCGGGCGGGGTCCTCGGTGAGGAGGTCCAAGAGGATCCGCCGCTCCCCGGCCTTGCGGGCGTGGTAGAGGCGGCGGAAGAGGTTCTCCGGAGGGAAGAACTCCAGGGCGAGGCGGTGGAGCTCCCGCGGGGCCTCATGGGGGAGGAGGCTTCGCAGGGAGGGGCGGACGAGCCCGTCCCCCCACCCACTCCAAAAGGGCCTTCTCCGCTTGGGAGAGGCGTTCTAAGGGGCGGTTCAAGGCCCTTTCCAGGAGGGCCGCGGGGAAGGCGGGGTCCGCCTCGGGGCTGAAGGCGGCCAGGGCCTCGAGGAGGGGCCTTAGGGCCGGGTCGTCCTGGAGGGGGGTCTCGGGGTCGTGCTTGGCCGCCTCCAGGAGGACGAGGCGGGAGAGCTCCCCGAAGTTCCGCCCCGCCTGGTTCACCAAGGCCTCGAGGCGCTCCGGGGGCAGGTGGGGGAGCCTTTCCCTGACGAAGCGTCGGGCCTCCTCCCGGCTCGGGGGGGAGAGGGGCTGGTAGGGGAGGGTGGGGGGCGGCTCGGTGAGGGCGGCGAGGTAGGGGATTTCCAGGCTCCGCAGGAAGGGCTCAAGCCAGGCGGAAAGGCCCCGTTGCCCCCCGTCCGGCCCCCGCAAGGGGAGGCCCTCCAGGGTCCCTTGGGCCTCGGCCCGGAGGAGGAGGGGGCGGCCTGCCCGGTTCAGGGCCTGGGCCAAGGCGGCGAGGAACTCCTGTTGGAGGGCGCCTTGGAGGATGTAGGGCTGGGTGGGGGAAAGCTGGGAGAGGAGGGTTTCCGCCTCCACCCCAAGCTCCTCCGCCAGGGGGATGAGGGCCTGGGCGAGCTCCCCGCCCAGGTTGAGGACGAAGGGGGCCTTTCCCGGGAAGGCGGCGAGGGCCTGGCGCAAGGCGGAGAGGAGGACCCCCTTGCCCGTGGCCGCCCCGCCCACCACCACCACCTGGGGCCTCCGGCCTGCCTCCAGCTCCCGGAGGAAGTGGCGGAAGATGCGGCGCTTGTCCCGCCCCAGGACCTTACGGGCGCTCTTCAGGAAGAGCTCCGCCGGGGGCGGCGGGGGCTTCAGGCCCGCCTCCCGGTAGAGGTCGGCCAGGATGCGGTAGAGGCGCTCCTTCTCCTCGGGGCTTCCCAGGTCCTTGTAGAGGATGTTGCGCACCGTGCCCGCCCGCCCCCCGCGCTCGGCCATGAGGGCCTCGAGCCAGCGCAGGGAGCCCTTCCTCCCCCGGTGGTCCCGGCCTTGGAGGTGGGGGCGGAGCTCCTCCAGGTAGCGCAGCCAGGGTGTAGCGGCCTTATCCATTCCTTCTTACACTCTACCAGGCCGGTGCAAAAAAGGCCGGGGCGTGCCCCGGCCTTTTTTGCACACCGCCACCTCAGTGGACGGGCTCGTTGAACTGGGCCTCTTCCGTGGAGCCCTTGAGGGCCAGGGTGGAGGCCTGCCCCTGGGTCAGGGCCAGGACCACCTCGTCAAAGTACCCGGCCCCCACCTCCCGCTGGTGCTTGACGGCGGTGAAGCCCTCCTTCTGGGCGGCGAACTCCTTCTGCTGGAGCTCCACGAAGGCGGGCATGCCCCGCTCCTTGTAGCCCTTGGCCAGCTCCCAGATGTAGTAGTTCAGGGCGTGCCAGCCCGCCAGGGTGATGAACTGGAACTTGTACCCCATCGCCCCGAGCTCCCGGTTGAACTTGGCGATGGTCTCGTCGTCCAGGAACTTCTTCCAGTTGAAGGAGGGGGAGAGGTTGTAAGCGAGGAGCTTGTCGGGGAACTCCTTCTTCACCGCCTCGGCGAACTTCCGGGCCTCCTCCAGGTCGGGCTTGGAGGTCTCCATCCAGATCACGTCGGCGTAGGGGGCGTAGGCCAGGGCCCGGGCGATGCAGGCCTCAATCCCGTTCTTGAAGCGGTAGAAGCCCTCGGGGGTGCGCTCGTCCGGGAGGATGAAGGGCCGGTCGCGCTCGTCAATGTCGCTGGTGATGAGGGTGGCGGCCTCGGCGTCGGTGCGGGCGATGATCACCGTGGGCACGCCCATCACGTCCGCGGCGAGCCTAGCCGCCTGGAGGGTGCGGATGTGCTGGCCCGTGGGCACCAGGACCTTGCCGCCCAGGTGGCCGCACTTCTTCTCGCTGGCGAGCTGGTCCTCGTAGTGGATCCCGGCAGCCCCCGCCTCAATCATGGCCTTGGTGAGCTCAAACACGTTGAGGGCCCCGCCGAAGCCCGCCTCGGCGTCGGCCACGATGGGCACGTACCAGTCCCGGGTCACCCGGCCTTCAATCCGCTCCACCTGGTCGGCCCGCATGAGGGCGTTGTTGATGCGCTTCACGATTTGGGGCACGGAGTTGTAGGGGTAGAGGGACTGGTCGGGGTAGGTCTGCCAGGCCAGGTTGGCGTCGGCGGCCACCTGCCAGCCGGAGAGGTAGATGGCCTCCAGCCCGGCCCGCACCATCTCCACCGCCATGGCCCCGGTGTAGGCCCCGAAGGTGTGCACGTAGGGCCTTTCGTGGAGGAGTTTCCAGAGTTTTTCCGCCCCTCGCTTGGCCAGGGTGTACTCCACCTGGACGCTGGGCCTCAAGCGCACCACGTCCTCGGGGCGGTAGTCCCGCCGGACGCCCTTCCACCTCGGGTTCGTCTCCCACTCCCGGCGGAGCGCCTCCGCTTCCTTTTGCATCTCGGGGGTCAGCCCTTCCATTCCTTCACCTCCCGGGACCCAGTCTCGGGGGGGAAGCCCCTCCGGTGTAGAGTGTAGCCGCCCGGGCTTGACACGGCCTTTTGGTGTGCTTCGCCCGGGTTTACACCGGATAGACGCCCCCACCTCGGTTTGGCCCCGTGGGGCGCTTAGCGGGCCTGCTGGGCGGCGATGAGGAGGGGGTCCCAGACGGGGCTAAAGGGCGGGGCGTAGGCCAGGTCCAGGGCCAAAAGGTCCTCCACGGTTCCCTCCCGGTGAAGGAGGGCGGCGAGGGCGTCTATGCGCAGGGCCCCGTGCCCCCGGGCCACCACCGCGCCGCCCAGGAGCCTCCCCGTCCCCTCCTCGTAGACGAGCTCCACCCAGAGGGGCCCGCTTCCCGGGTAGTAGTGGGCCCCATCCCGGCTTTGGATGAAGACTTTCTTGGCCGGGAACCCCTCCTTGAGGGCCCCCTCCAGGGAAAGCCCCGTGGTGGCCACGGCCAGGTCAAAGGCCTTGAAGATGGCCGTGCCCACCACGCCCAGAAAGCGGGCCTCCTTGCCGGCGATGACGCTTCCCGCGGTGCGGCCGTGCTTGTTGGCCACGTCCCCCAAGGGGAGCCAGTAAGGGCGCTTGAGGACCCGGTGGAAGCTTTCCGCCACGTCCCCGGCGGCGTAGACCCCTTCCAGGTTGGTGCGCATCCTTTCGTCGGTGGCGATGGCCCCCGTGGGCCCCAGGGCCACCCCCATGGCCTGGGCGAGGGCGGTGTTGGGCCGGACCCCCGTGGCCACCAGCACCAGGTCCGCGGGCACCACGCCTTCCGAGGTCTCCACCGCCTCCACCCGGCCCATCCCCCGGAGGGCCTCCACCCTCACCCCGGTCCAGACCTCCACCCCGTGCCGCTCCAGCTCCTCCTTGAGGAGGGCCCCCACCTCGGGGTCCCAGTGGGGGAGGGGGCGGTCCTTGGCCTCCAGGAGGGTCACCTCCAGGCCCCGCTTGCGGAAGGCCTCGGCGGCCTCGAGGCCGATGTACCCCGCCCCCAGGATGGCGGCCCGCCGGGCTTGGGGAAGGGCCTTTAGGAGCCTCTCCCCGTCCTCCATGGTTCTCAGGGTGTACACCCCCGCCTGCTCCGTGCCGGGGATGGGGGGGAGGAGGGGCCGCGCCCCCGTGGCCAGGACCAGGTGGTCAAAGCGGTCCTGGAAGGTCCTTCCCTCGGCGTGGTCGTGCACCGTGAGGGTGCGGAGCCCGTAGTCCACGTCCACCACCTCGTGGCGGGTGTGGACCAGGACCCCTTGCTTGCGGAACTCCTCGGGGGTGCGGGCCACCAGCCTTTCCAGGCGGGGGATCTCCCCGGAAAGCACGTAGGGCAGGCCGCAGGCCCCGTAGGAGACCCACCCCGACTTCTCGTAGACCACCACCTCCAGCTCGGGGTTCTCCCTCTTGGCCTTGGCGGCGGCGGAGGCCCCGCCCGCCACCCCGCCCACGACCACCAGGCGCTCGCCCATGGGGGGTATTCTGCCACGGAAGGGGTGGGCGGAATGTCCCAGGGGCCTTAGCCCTTGGCCTGAGGCGCCTCCTCCCGCACGAGCCGCCCGCCTTTTAAGTGGAGGATGCGCCCTGCCCTTTGGGCGAGTTCCAGGTCGTGGGTGACGAGGATCAGGGTGCGCGCCTCGCCTAGGGCGAAGAGGAGGTTCGCCACCTGCTCCCGCGCCTCGAGGTCCAGGTTCCCCGTGGGCTCGTCGGCGAAGAGGATGGGGGGGTCCAGGGCCAAAGCCCGGGCCAGGGCCACCCGCTGCTGCTCCCCGCCGGAGAGGCGGCTTGGCAGGTGGTGGAGGCGGGCTTCTAGGCCCACCTTCTCCAAAAGCTCCGCCGCCCGCTCTAGCCTCGCCCTCCTCGGCCAGCCCGCGAGGAGGAGGGGAAAGGCCACGTTCTCCAGGGCGGTGAGGGTGGGGATGAGGTTCCACTGCTGGAAGACGAAGCCCATGTGCTTAAGCCGCACTCCCGCCCGCTCGTCCTCGGAGAGGGCGTGGAGGGGGATGTCCCCCAGGTAGACCCCGCCCTCCGTGGGCAGGTCAAAGCCCGCGAGGAGGTTTAGGAGGGTGGTCTTCCCGCTTCCCGAAGGCCCTACCACCGCCGTGGCCCCCGGGGGGAAGGCGTAGGTGAAGCCCGAAAGGGCCACCACCTCCTTCTCCCCTTGCCGGTAGCGCTTGGTGAGGTTTTCCGCTCTTAGGGTCATCTACACCCTCCCCAAGGCCTCCACCACGGGGATGCGGCTTGCGTGGTAGGCGGGAAGAAGCCCGGCGAGAAGCCCGAGGCCGAGGGCCACCCCCAGGGCGAAAAGCCCAAGCCTCGGGGTCACCGCCGAAAGGGCCAGGCCCACCTGGTCCAGGGTGTAGAGGTTGATGGCGTAGGACGCCGCCCCTCCCAGGCCCAGGCCAAAGGCCCCGCCCAGGAGGGCCAGGAGAAGGGCCTCCAGGAGCACCAGGCGGAAGATGAACCCCCGCCTCGCCCCCAGGGCCCGCATCACCCCGAACTCCCGCACCCGCTCGTACACGGACATCATCACGGTGTTGGCCACGAGAAGCCCCCCCACCACCAGGGCCACCAGGCTGATGCCGAAGCGCACCAGGTCGCTGATCCTTAGGGCGCGCTCGGCGAAGCGCATCACCTCGCTCGTGGTCTGGGCCTTGACCCCGGGCACCGCCTCCTCCAGGGCCCGGGCCACGGCTTCCGCCTTCTGGCCGGGGCTTAGGGCCACGAGCACCGCGGTCACGTTCTCCGTGCCCAAGGCCTCCTGGAGCACCCTCAAGGGGACGAAGATCAGGTTGTCGGCGAGGCCTCCCGTCTCCTCCAAGACCCCCTCCACCTCAAGCGCGAGCCTCGGGGAAAGCCTCAGGAGGCTTCCCAAGGTGAGGCCGCTCCGCTTGGCCACCTTGGCCCCCACCACGGCGCCCCCTTCCGAGGGGATGAGGCGGCCTTCCCTGGCCTTGAGCCCCGGGTAGAGGAGGTCCGGGGGGGTTCCTTCCGGCAGGCCCTGGAAGAGGAAGCTGGTGCTGGGGTCAAAGCCTCCCCGGGTGAGGAAGAGGGTGGGGACCACCGCCCGCACCCCCAGGGCCTCCCCCGCCCTTTCTAAGGCCTTTAGGGTTTCGGGGGAAATCTCGGGGAGGCCGCCGAAGACAAAGCCCTCCGCCCCTTCCGGCACCACCTGGATGGCGGGGCCCACCCGGGAGAGCTCCTGGAAGAGGGCCCGCCTCAGGCCCTCCCCGAAGGAGAGGAAGAGGACCATGCTCGCCGTGGCCACCAGGACCCCGAGCAGGGTGAGGAGGCTCCGGACGGGCCGGGCCAGGAGGTTGCGGAGGACGAGGAGGAAAAGCTCCATCCCCCCGAGGCTACCCCAAAGCGGGGTTTTAGGCGTGGCCTAGCCTACAGGAGGCGCTCCACGAAGCGGGTTTCCATGGCCTCCAGGTACGCCCTGGGGTCCACCTTCTGCCTTTCGGGGTGGGCGTAGTAGGCCCTTTCCGCCTCCTCAAAGTCCTCGTGGGCCACGAACCAGAGGAACTCCCGCTCGGAAAGCCAGTAGGCCCCGAGGACCCTAAAGCCCAGGGCCTGCCTCAGGGGGACGATGGTCCCCAGGAAGACCTTTTGGAAGGCCTCCTTGGCCCCTTCCTTCAGGGTGTAGCGGCGCATCTGGACCTTCATGGGGCCCATTGTAAGCCCCTATAATCAAAGCCATGCGCACGGCGGAGATCCGCGAGAAGTACCTGGCTTTTTTTGAGGGCAAGGGGCATCTGCGCCTCCCCTCCTTCAGCCTCATCCCCGAGAACGACCCCTCCCTCCTCTTCACCTCCGCGGGGATGGCCCCCCTAAAGCCCTATTTCCTCGGAGCGAAGCCCATCTTCTTTGGCAGGGAGTGGCGCCGGGTCACCACCTGCCAGGAGTGCCTGAGGGTGGGGGACATAGAGAACGTGGGCCGCACCAGCCGGCACAACACCTACTTTGAGATGCTGGGCAACTTCTCCTTCGGGGACTACTTCAAGAAGGAGGCCATCCTCTGGGCCTGGGAGTTCCTCACGGAGCACCTCAAGCTGGACCCCGGGCGCCTTTGGGTCACGGTCTACGAGGACGACGACGAGGCCTACGGGATCTGGCGCGACCTCGTGGGGGTTCCCGAGGAGAGGATCGGCCGCTTCGGCGAGGACGAGAACTACTGGCCGGGCGGGGCCATCACCCACGGGCCAAACGGGCCTTCTGGCCCCTGCTCGGAGATCTTCTACGACCGGGGCCCGGCCTACGGCACCCCGGACGAGACCGGCCCCAACACGGGAAGCGGGGACCGGTTCGTGGAGATCTGGAACCTGGTCTTCACCCAGTACGACCGCCAGGGCCCCATCCCGGGCCCCGGGATCCTCAAGCCCCTGCCCCAGAAGAACATAGATACCGGCATGGGCCTCTACCGGGTGGCGGCCATCCTCCAGGACGTGGAGGACTTCTACCGCACGGACACCTTCTTCCCCATCATCCAGGAGGTGGCCCGGATGAGCGGCAGGCCCTACGAGGGGAAGGCTTCGGTGAGCCACCGGGTGATCGCCGACCACGTCCGGGCGGTGGTGGCGGCCCTCTCTGACGGGGTGACCTTCTCCAACACCGGGCGGGGCTACGTGATCCGCCGCCTCCTCCGCCGGGCCCTGAGGCACGGCTACCTCCTCGGGCTTTCCGACCCCTTCCTGCACCGCCTCGCCCCCTTGGTGGCGGAGCTCCTCGGGGACTTCTACCCGGAGATGCGGGAGAACCTCCCCGCCGTGGAGAAGCAGATCCGCCTCGAGGAGGAGCGCTTCCTGGAGACCCTGGAGGGGGGCCTCAAGCGCCTGGACGCCCTCCTCTCCGGCCTCAAGCCCGGGGAGGTCCTGCCCGGGCAGGAGGCCTTTAGGCTCTACGACACCTACGGCTTCCCCCTGGACCTCACCGTGGAGATCGCCGCGGAAAGGGGCTACGGCGTGGACACGGAGGGCTTCCAGAAGGCCATGGAGGAGCAGCAAAGCCGCTCCCGGGCCGCCATGGCCTTTGAGCGGGAGATCTTCAAGAAGGGGGCCCAGGTCCTGGAGGAGCTCTACGCCGAGCGGGGGGCCACGGAGTTTTTGGGCTACACCGCCCTCGAGGCCGAGGCCGAGGTCCTGGCCCTCCTCGCCGGGGACCAAAGCCTTGAGGAGGCAGGGCCCGGCACCGAGGTCCAGGTGGTCCTGGACAAGACCCCCTTCTACGCCGAGGGGGGCGGGCAGATCGGGGACTTCGGCCTTTTGGAGTGGCCTGGGGGCCGGGCCCGGGTGGAGACCACGAGGAAGACGGAGGGGGGAATCTTCCTCCACAAGGCCCGGGTGGAGGAAGGGGTGCTGAGGGTAGGGGAGAGGGTGCGGGCGGTGGTGGACCCGAGGAGGCGGGACACCGAGAGGAACCACACCGCCACCCACCTCCTCCACGCGGCGCTAAGGGCCGTCCTCGGCCCCCACGTGCGCCAGGCGGGAAGCCTCGTGGCCCCGGATAGGCTCCGCTTTGACTTCACCCACCCCGAGCCCCTGAAGCCCGAGGAGCTTGAGCGGGTGGAGCTTCTGGTGAACCGCTGGATCGTGGCCGACTTCCCCGTGACCTGGCGCTACATGCCCCTGGAGGAGGCGAGGAAGGAGGGGGCCATGGCCCTCTTCGGGGAGAAGTACGGGGAGGTGGTGCGGGTGGTGCGGGTGGAGGGAAGCCCGCTTCCTGGCCTCGAGTCCAAGGAGCTCTGCGGCGGCTGCCACGTGCGCCGCACCGGGGAGATCGGGGCCTTCCTCATCCGGAGCGAGGAGGCCGTCTCCGCCGGGGTGCGCCGCATAGAGGCGGTGACGGGGGAGGAGGCCATCCGCTTCGCCCGGGGGAGCCTGAACCGCCTGAAGGCCCTCGCCGAGCGCCTCGAGGTGGGGGAGGCCGCCCTGGAGGAGAGGCTGGAGAAGCTCCTCGCCGAGCTCAAGGAGAAGGAGCGGGAGGTGGAGCGCCTCAAGGCCCGCCTGGTCCAGGCCACCTTGGGGGGCGGCGGGAGGCCTTCCCTGGAGG
The DNA here is from genome assembly GCF_019974155.1 of Thermus thermophilus. Classification (NCBI taxonomy): domain Bacteria; kingdom Thermotogati; phylum Deinococcota; class Deinococci; order Thermales; family Thermaceae; genus Thermus; species Thermus thermophilus. The sequence goes on along the minus strand of NZ_AP025158.1, from coordinate 2,032,806 downwards.
AGAAGGGGGGCCTCACCTGGACGGTGGCCGAGCTTCCCGGCCTGGACGCCAAGGCCCTCCGCCAGGCGGCGGACGACCTGGTGGCCCGGGGGGCGGACGTGGCCTTGGTCCTAAGCGAAGGGCAGGCGGTGCTGAAGCTCTCCTCCAGGGCCCTGGAACGGGGCCTCGAGGCGGGGGCCCTCTTCCGGGCCCTCGCGGAGAGGGCGGGGGGCCGGGGCGGGGGCAAGGGGGCTTTGGCCCAGGGGGGCGGCCTGGACCCCAAGAAGGCCCGGGAGGCCCTCCCCGGTCTTCTCCCCTAGAATGGGGGCATGGTCCTCCTAAGCCTTTTGGCGGTGGCCCTCTCCTGGGCCCTCTTCGCCCTCACCTTCGGGCGGTTGCAGAGGAGGCCTTCCCTGCACAACGCCCTCTATAGCCTCGGCCTCCTCTTCTTTGCCCTGGCGGTCTCTGCCGAGCTCCTCGCCCGGCTCCAGGGGGCCTGGAGCCCCTTCCTCTACCGCCTCTGGTACTTCACCGGGGCGATGCACGGGGTGACCTTTTTAGGCTTAGGAAGCCTCGCCCTCCTCAGGCCCGGGGCGGCCCGGGGCCTCCTCCTCGCCCTAAGCCCCCTCTTCCTTTGGGGCCTTTACCTGGTGGCCTCGGCCCCCTTGGACCTCGCCCGCCTCCCTGAGCCCTACGCCCCCCTGGGGGCGGCCTTCCCCCCGCCCGGCCTCACCTCGCCCAGGCTTTGGACCATCCCCTTTAACCTCCTGGGCACGGCCCTCATGGCCGGGGTGGCCCTCTACACCACCCTCCTCTTCCGGCGCCAAAACCCCTTGCGGGCCCGGGGCACGGCCCTCATCTTCCTGGCCGCCCTGGTCCTCGCCTCCACCAGCGCCCTAAACCGCTTCGGGGTGGCGGGCCTCGAGGAGGCGGGAAGGGCCTTGGGCGTGGCCCTCCTCTACCTGGGGGTGGTCTTGGCGGACCAGAGCGTTCAGTATGCGGGTGGGCGCGCTTGACGTGGGGGAGGCCCGGATCGGCCTCGCCGTGGGGGAGGAGGGGGTGCCCCTGGCCTCGGGCCGGGGGTATTTGGTGCGCAAGACCCTGGAGGAGGACCTCGAGGCCCTTCTGGACTTCGTGCGGCGGGAGGGCCTTTCTAAGCTCGTGGTGGGCCTCCCCTTGCGCACCGACCTCAAGGAGAGCGCCCAGGCGGGGAAGGTCCTCCCCCTGGTGGAGGCCCTGAGGGCCAGGGGGGTGGAGGTGGAGCTATGGGACGAGCGCTTCACCACCAAGCTCGCCCAGGAGCGCCTCAAGCACGCCCCCAAGCGGCTTCGCCGGGACAAGGGGAAGCTGGACGAGCTCGCGGCCGTGGTGCTTCTGGAGGACTACCTTGCCCGAGGGATCTAGGAACTGGCTTCGGCGTGGGGTGGTGGCCCTCTTCCTCACCTTCCTCCTCCTCCTCTACGCCCTCTGGCTTCTCGGCCCCACGGGAAGGGAGGCCGTGGTGCGCATTCCCCGGGGGGCCACGGGGGCGGAGGTGGCGAGGATCTTGGAGGAGGCGGGGCTTCTGCGCTCGGGCCACGCCTTTTCCGCCTACCTCCGCTTCTCGGGTCGGGCGAAGCGCCTCGTTCCTGGGGTCTACCGCCTGAAGGGCGAGGGGGCCTTCCGCCTGGCCCGGGCCCTCACCGGGGGCGTGAAGCCCCTAAGCGTCACCCTCACCTTCCCCGAGGGGGAGAGGGCGGTGGACTACGCCCGGAGGCTCTCCGAGGCGGGGCTGGACGGGGAGGGCTTCCTCAGGCTCGTGGAAGGCCCGGGGGCCCTCAAGCCCCCCTACGTGGAGGGGCGGACCCTGGAGGGCTACCTCTTCCCCGCCACCTACACCTTTGACCTCCTCGCCACCCCCGAGGAGGTGGTGCGGGCCATGCTCCGCCGCTTTGAGGCGGAGCTCACCCCTCCGGTGCAAAGGCTTCTAGCGGAGCGAGGGCTTTCCGTCCACGCCTGGGTTACCCTGGCCTCCATCGTGGAGAAGGAGGCGGGGAGCGCCGAGGAGATGCCCTACATCGCCGGGGTCTTCCTGAACCGCCTGGAGCGGGGCATGCCCCTCCAGGCCGACCCCACCGTGGCCTACGCCTTGGGGAAGAGGCTTCCGGAGCTTTCCCGGGAGGCGGGGGACTTCCAGGTGGACTCCCCCTACAACACCTACCGCTACGGCGGCCTTCCCCCGGGGCCCATCGCCAACCCCGGGCAGAAGGCCCTCCTCGCCGTCTTGAACCCGGTGCGCCAGGACGAAAAGGGCCGCCCCTACCTCTACTTCTTCCACGCCGGGGGGCGGCTTTACCTGAACGTGGATTTCGCGGGCCACCTCCGGGACCTTGCCCGCTACCGCTATGCCTCCCCGTGACGGAGGAGCCGGAGCTGGGCGTAGGCGAAGAGGAGGGTGAGGACGAGGAGGACCACGGTGATGGCCGCCGCGTACCCCAGGCGGAAGCTCTCAAACCCCGCCTCGTAGAGGTAGTAGCCGAGGACCCGCGTGGCCCCGTAGGGCCCCCCCCGGGTGAGGAGGAAGACGGCGGCGTAGGACTGCAGGGAGAGGATCGTCCCCACCACCAGGAGGAAGACCACCGCGGGCCGCATCAGGGGCAGGACCACGTAGCGGAAGGCCTCCCAAGGCCCGGCCCCGTCCACGTAGGCGGCCTCGAGGAGGGTTTTGGGGATGGCCTTGAGCCGGGCCGAGGCCACCAGGACCCCGTAGCCCAGGTGCCGCCACAGGGTGAAGGCCACGACCATGAGGAGCGCCCAAAACCCCTCCCGGTCCCAGGGGGGGATGGGGAGGAACTGGGCCAAGGCCCCGTACTCCGGGGTAAAGAGGGTGTACCAGGAGAGGGTCGCTCCCCCCAGGGTGACGAGGCCCGGCAGGAAGAGGAGGCTCTTGGCCAGGCGCTCGTAGGGCAGGCCGTCCAGGACCACGGCCAGGACCAGGGAGAGGGCGAGGAAGGGGGGAAGGGCCAGGAGCATGAACTCCAGGGTCACGAGGAGGCTCTTCCAGAAGGCGGGGTCTTGCAGGAGGTCCCGGTAGTTCTTGAGCCCCACGGGCCTGGGCTCGGAAAGCCCCGACCAGTCCCAGGTGGAGAACCGGACCACCTCCAGGAAGGGGTAGAGGACGAAGAGGAAGAGGGGGAGGAGGGCCGGCAGGGAGAAGAGGAGGAGGGGAAGCCTCTTCCTCACGGGCTACCAGAGGTAGAGGAGGGAGAGGAGGAAGGGGTAGCGGTCCGAGGCGGAGACCTCGAGGGCCCAAGGCTCCAGGTAGAGCCTGAGCCCCGCCCCCCAGGCCAGATGGAGGCCCGCCCCCGCCTGGTAGCCGAGGCCGAGGCCCAGGGAGAGGGCCCCCCCGGGAAGCTCCACGCTCGCCAGGGGGCCGAGGTGGACCCCGAAGGGGTAGCGGAGGTCCAGACCCAGGCCCGCCGAGGCGAAGAGGCCCTCCACCACCAGGCCGGGGAAGAGGTTGGCCTTGAGGAGGGCGTAGGCCTCGGGGCTTTGCGCCAGGAGGACCTGGAGGTCCAGGCCGGTGTCTATTCCCAAGGGGCTGAAGGGCAGAAGGGCGCTTCCCTGGAGGTAAACGCCCTTGTCCGGGGCGTAGCCCAGGCCCAGGGTGTTCTCCGGGTAGGCGGGGGCCTGGGCCAGGGCAAGGCCCAGGGCGAGGCCGAGGAGGGCGAAAAGCCGCTTCATGGCCCCTCCATCCTACCAGGTAGCATGGGGGGCATGGAGGTGGCCTTCTCCCTGGAGCCCGCCCCCTCCCTCGTCCCCGCGAGGGAGGTGCCTTTGCTCGTCCTCGTGGGCCTCACCGGGGTGGGGAAGAGCACCCTGGTGGAGGCCCTGGGCCTTCCCCGGCTCCCCGACCGCCGGGAGCTCGTGGACCGCTACGTCCTCCCCCGCTACGGGGCCAAGCCCCCCATTCCCCGGGAGGAGCGCTTCCGCCTTACGCGGCGCTTCCGGGAGGAGTTCCCCGGGGGGGTGGCGGAGGTCCTGGCCCGGGGGTACGTGCCCCCAAGGCCCCTCCTCCTCTTTGACGGCCTGAGGGGGGAAGGGGAGGTGGCCTACGCCCTGGAGCACCTCCCCGAGGCCCGCTTCGTCCTCCTCCACGCCCGGGAGGCCACCCGGCTCAAAAGGCTCCTTTCTCGGCGGGACGCCTTTGACCGCGTGGAGCTCCGCCCCGAGGAGATGGCGGAGCTAAAGGCCTTGGCGGAAGGGGTTCTCTCCCCGGAGGAGCTGGAGGAGGCCTTGGCCCTGGCCCCCCTGGAGGAGGTCCTCGCCAAGCTCAAGATCGTGGCCGAGGAGAAGCGGAACTACGACCCCCAAGGCCCCTTGCGCCTCCTTCAGGGCCACCCCCGGGCCCTGGTCCTGGACACGGAGGCCCTTTCTCCTGAGGAAGAGGTCCTGGCGGTGCGGGCCTTTCTCCAGAGGCACGGCCTCGGCCCATAGAATGGGGGCTATGCCGACGGTACGGGACCTGCGCCTCATCCCCTTCCGCATCCCCCTGAAGGCCCCCTTGCGCTGGGGGAAGGCTTCGGAGCTTGCCGCCTTGGAGCACGCCCTTTTGGAGGTGGAGCTTTCCGACGGCTCCCTAGGCCGGGCCGAGGTGGCCATCCGCCCCACCATCTACGGGGAGACCCTGGGGAGCGTGAGGGCGGGGTTGGACTACCTGAGGCCCAAGCTTTTGGGCCTCGAGGCCGACGACCAGGAGGGGATAAGGGCCGTTCTGGAGGCCTTCCCCTTTAACTTCGGCCTCAAGGGCGCCCTGGACACCGCCCTCTGGGAGGCCTGGGCGCGGAGCGAGGGGGAGGAGCTTCACCAGGTCCTCAAGCCCGCCAAGCACCGGGTGCGGGTGGCCTACATCCTGGGCCTCGGGGAGGAGGACGAGGTCCTGGAGGACGCCCGCATGGCCTTTGGGGCGGGGGTCCGGGTCTTCAAGGTGAAGGTGGGGCGGGACCTGGAGGCGGACACCCGCCGCATCCTCCGCCTGAAGGAGGCCTTCCCCGAGGCCGAGCTCTACGCCGACGCCAACGAGTCCCTTCCCCCCAAGGAGGCCGAGCGCTACCTTTTGGCCTGGAAGGAGCTTGGCCTCCGCTACGTGGAGGAGCCCTTGCCCGTGGAGGAGGTGGAGGCGAGGCGGGCCTTGAGGGAGAAGGGGATCCTCCCCCTCATCGCCGACGACGCGGCCATGACCCCGAAGGACCTCAGGCGGGAGCTACAGCTCAACACCTTTGACGTCCTCAACCTCAAGCCCGCCCGCACCGGCGTCACCTGGACCCTGGAGATGCTCGCCCTCGCCCGGGAGAAGGGCAAAAAGGCCATGGTGGGGAGCCAGGCGCAAAGCGCCTTCGGGGCCTACCAGTCCGCCCTCCTCGCCTTCCAGCAGGGGGTGACGGAGCCTTGCGAGCTCGCCTTCCACCTCAAGGCCGAGGGCGGCTTCTTCCCCTTTCCCCCCTTCCGCGAGGGGTGGCTTTATTGGGAGGACCTGGTGGAGGGCCGCTTTGACGAGGAGGCCTTCGCCCGCTACGCCCTAAAGGAGGCCTAACGCCTCCCGGAAGTCCCGGAAAACCCCCCTCGCCCCCGCCTCCCGAAGGGCTTCCGCCTCGTGCCCCGTGAGGAGGCCGTAGGTGGGGATCCCCGCCCCCACGGCGCTTCTCACCCCGGAAGGGGAGTCCTCAAAGGCCAGGGCCTCCTCGGGGGCCACCCCGAGGCGCCTTAGGGCCACCCGGTAGGGGAGGGGGTCGGGCTTTCCCCGGCCCACCTCCTCCGCCAGGACCAGGAGGGGCGGCCTTAGGCCCAGGGCCTCGAGGACGTGGCGGGCGTTTTCCTTGGGGGCGTTGGTCACCACGCCCCAAAGGAGGCCTTTCTCCCGGATGTGCTCCAAAAATTCCGCAAGCCCCGGGGTGGGCCTGAGCCCCTGGGCGAGGGCCCGGAAGCGGGCCTCCTTGGCGGCGATGAGCCTTTCCGCCTCCTCTCCCTCCAGGCCCAAGAGATCCCGGACGATCTCGGGGTTCAGCCTCCCCGAGATCCTTTTCCGGTAGAAGATGGGGTCCACCTCCAGGCCGTAGGGCGCCAGGGCCTCCCGCCAGGCCAGGAGGTGCAGGGGGTCCGTGTCCGCCAGGGTGCCGTCCAGGTCAAAGAGGACCGCCTTAAGCACGGGCCACCTCCCGCTCCGCGCCCCGGAGGAGGAGGTAGAGGGCGAGGCTTAGGGCGAAAAGCCCCAGGGGGATCCCCCGGTCGGGCAGGAGGGCGAAAAGCCCGGGGATCAGGGTGCTCCCCGCCGCCCCGGCGTACATGAGCCCCCCCAGGGCCCGGTGGCCGAAGCGGGCCTGCACCAGGGCGAAGAGGGTGGAGAAGAGGGGGCCGAGGAGGAAGCCCGCGAGGGGGAAGAGGAGGGCGGTCTGGGGGAGGAAGTTGAGGAGGAGGAGGCCCATCACCCCGAGGAGAAGCCCCCGGAGGGCCCTCAAGGGGTCCTTGGCCACCCTTCCTGCGAGGAGGAGCCTGCCCAAGGCGAGGAAGAGCCAGTAGAGGGTGAGGAGGAGGCCGCCTAGGGAGGTGGCGTGGCCCAAGGCCTCCAGCCAGACCCGGTTCCAGGTGGCCAGGGCCCCCTCGAGGCCCGTGTAGAGCCCCACGGCGAGGAGGAAGGGCCAGAGGGCTCCCCGGGGCCTTTCCTTGGGCCTTTCCGCCGCAGGCGCCCCGAGGACGAGGGCGCCTGCGAGGAAGGCGAGAAGGCCCGCCAGGCTCAGAAAGGCGGCGTAGGGGAGCCAGGCCAAGGCCAAAGGGGTGAGGACCGCCCCCAGGCCAAAGGCCACGTTGACCCGGTTCAAAAGCTCCACCCGCCTTTCCGGGTAGAGCTCCCCCACGAGGCTGTTCCCGTGGACGTTCATCACCCCCTCCCCCAGGCCGAGGAGGAAGGCCAGGGACGCCATCCAGGCGTAAGAGGGGGCGAAGGGAAGGCCGAGAAAGGCGAGGCCCACCAGGCCCAGGGCCAGGGGAAAGAAGGGATGGCGCCTCTCCTCCTGTCCCAGGTGCACCCCGAGGAGGAGGCCGAGGAGGAGGGCGGCGAAGTAGAGGGAGGCCCCCTCTTCCGTCCCGTACCGCTCCCGCCAGTAGGGCAGGGCGGCCCCGGGGAGGGCCACGATCACCCCCACGAGGAGGAGGGCAAGGAAGGAGCCGGCGAGAAAGCGCACGGACCGCATTCTCCCCCTGGGGTGACCCTTTGGTCAATAATGGGGAGGATGGAGCGCCTTTTGGCCCAAGCCCTTTCCGGCGAAGGCTTCTTCGCCTTCCCTGGGGTGCTCCTCCTCCGGGGCCCCGACGCCTTTTCCTTCCTCCAGGGGCAGGGCACCCGGGACCTGCGACGGGTTTCGGGGCCTGCTGGGGTGCTCTTCCTCAACCACAAGGGCCAGATTGAAGAGGCGGCGACCCTCTTTCCCCACCCCGAGGGCTTCCTCCTCGCCCCTTGGGGGAGCCTCGAGGGCCTGGAAAGGCGCCTGCGCCGCTACATCGTCTTTGACCAGGTGGAGCTTGTGGCGCTGCCCCTCTTCCGCCTCCTCTACGCGGACGGCCGCGAGGAGGTGGGGGAGAGGGCCGAAGGGGCGCTTCCCCCGGAGCTCTATCCCCTCTACACCCTGCTCAAGGGCCTCCCCCTCCTCTCGGACATCCAAGGGGAACTCCCCCAGAGCGTGGGCCTTCTCCACCTGGTGGACTACGGCAAGGGGTGCTACGTGGGCCAGGAGATCATGGCCAGGACCGAGGGAAAGGAGGCGCCCTACCGCCTTGTGGGCCTGAGGGCTCTGGAGGGGGGCGAGGCCCCGGCGGAGCTCTTCCTGGGGGGAAAGCGCGTGGGGGAGGCGAAGCGCCTTCTAAAGACCCCCTTCGGCCTTCTGGGCCTCGCCGTGGTGCGGAAGGAGGTGCCCGTGGGGGCGGAGGTGGAAGGAGGTGGGGGGCGGTACCGCGTGGAGGCCCTTCCCTTTAAGGAGGCGGCATGGAGCGGGCAGAGATCCTCGGGGTAGGCACCGAGCTCCTCTACGGGGAGACCCTGGACACCAACACGGCGGAGATCGCAAGAAGCCTCAAGCCCTACGCCCTCAAGGTGGAAAGGACCCTTAGGGTGGCGGACGAGGTGGCGCCCCTGGCCCGGGAGGTGGAGGAGGCCTTCGCCCGGGCCAGGCTTGTGGTCCTCTCCGGCGGCCTCGGCCCCACCCCGGACGACGTGACCCGGGAGGCGGTGGCCCTGGCCTTGGGGGAGCCTTTGGAGCTGGACGAGGCCGTGCTTGGGGAGATTGAGGCCTTCTTCCGCGCCCGGGGGCGCGCCATGCCTGAGGCCAACCGCAAGCAGGCCATGCGGATCCCCTCCGCCACCTGGCTCAAAAACCCCCGGGGCACCGCCCCGGGGTGGTGGGTGCGCAAAGGGGGTAAGGACCTGGTCCTCCTCCCCGGGCCCCCTCCCGAGTGGCGCCCCATGTGGCAGGAGGTTCTGCCCCGCCTGGGCCTGCCGCGAAGGCCCTACGCCGAAAGGGTCCTGAAGACCTGGGGCATCGGGGAGTCGGAGATCGTGGAGCGGCTTGGCCCCCTCTTCGTCCGGGGGGAGGAGGTGGAGGTGGGCACCTACCCCAAGGTCCACGGGGTGGAGGTGGTGGTCCGGGGCCGGGAGGACCGGGTGGCGGAGCTTGCCGAGCGGATCAAGAAAACGCTCCTTAAGGAGGTCTGGGGCGAGGGGGAGATGACCCTCGCCGAGGCGGTGAAAAGGCGCATGGAGCGGGAAGGGGCCACCCTCGCCACCATGGAGAGCCTCACCGGGGGGCTTCTGGGAGCGGAGATCACCCGCGTGCCGGGGGCGAGCCGCTTCTATTTGGGGGGCGTGGTATCCTACTCCGTAGGGGCCAAGGCCCGCTTCGGGGTGCCTCAGGACCTCCTCTCCCGGACGGTTTCCGCCGAGACCGCCCGGGCCATGGCGGAGGCGGCGCGGTCCCTCTTCGGGTCCACCTACGCCCTGGCCACCACCGGGGTCGCGGGGCCGGACCCCCTGGAGGGCGAGCCCCCGGGCACGGTCTACGTGGCCCTGGCGGGCCCCACGGGCGCGGAGGTGCGGCGCTACCGCTTCCCGGGAGACCGGGAAACCGTGCGCTTAAGAAGCGTCTACGCGGCCTTGGCGCTCCTTGTGACATGAGGCTCTTCTACGCGGTCTTTTTACCCGAGGAGGTCCGGGCGGCCCTGGCGGAAGCCCAGACCAAGGTCCGCCCTTTTCGCGGCTGGAAGCCCGTCCCTTCCCACCAGCTCCACCTGACCCTCCTCTTCCTGGGCGAGCGGCCCGAGGAGGAGCTTCCCGACTACCTGGCCCTGGGCCACAGGCTCGCCCGCCTCGAGGCCCCCTTCCGGGCGCGGCTTCGCGGGACGGGCTACTTCCCCAACGAAGGAACCCCCCGGGTCTGGTTCGCCAAGGCGGAGGCCGAAGGCTTCCTCCGCCTCGCCGAGGGGCTTCGCGCCGGGGTGGAGGAGCTTTTGGGCGAGGAGGCGGTCAGGATCCCCGGCTGGGACAAGCCCTTCAAGCCCCACATCACCCTGGCCCGGAGGAAGGCCCCGGCGCCCCGCGTGCCTCCCGTCCTCTTCGGCCTGGAGTGGCCGGTGGAGGGCTTCGCCCTGGTGCGCTCGGAGCTTAAGCCCAAGGGGCCGGTGTACACCGTTTTGGAGAAGTTTTCCCTGAGAGGTGAGCATGGACGAGAGCAAGCGCAAGGCCCTGGAGAACGCCCTGAAGGCGATTGAGAAGGAATTCGGCAAGGGGGCGGTGATGTGGCTGGGCGAGATGCCCAGGCAACAGGTGGACGTGATCCCCACAGGCTCCCTCGCCCTAGACCTCGCCCTGGGGATCGGCGGCATCCCCCGGGGGCGGATCGTGGAGATCTACGGCCCCGAGTCCGGGGGCAAGACCACCCTGGCCCTCACCATCATCGCCCAGGCCCAGAGGCGGGGCGGGGTGGCCGCCTTCGTGGACGCGGAGCACGCCCTGGACCCCCTATACGCCCAGCGCCTCGGCGTCCAGGTGGAAGACCTCCTGGTCTCCCAGCCCGACACGGGCGAGCAGGCCCTGGAGATCGTGGAGCTCCTCGCCCGCTCGGGGGCGGTGGACGTGATCGTGGTGGACTCGGTGGCCGCTTTGGTCCCCCGGGCGGAGATTGAGGGGGAGATGGGGGATCAGCACGTGGGCCTCCAGGCCCGGCTCATGAGCCAGGCCCTCCGCAAGCTCACCGCGGTGCTCGCCAAGAGCAACACCGCCGCCATCTTCATCAACCAGGTGCGGGAGAAGGTGGGGGTCATGTACGGCAACCCCGAGACCACCCCGGGGGGGAGGGCGCTGAAGTTCTACGCCAGCGTGCGCCTGGACGTGCGCAAAAGCGGCCAGCCCATCAAGGTGGGGAACGAGGCCGTGGGGGTCAAGGTGCGGGTCAAGGTGGTGAAGAACAAGCTCGCCCCCCCCTTCCGCGAGGCGGAGCTGGAGATCTACTTCGGCCGGGGGCTGGACCCCGTCATGGACCTGGTGAACGTGGCCGTGGCCGCGGGGGTGATTGAGAAGGCCGGGTCCTGGTTCTCCTACGGGGAGCTCCGCCTGGGCCAGGGGAAGGAGAAGGCGGCCGAGGCCCTGCGGGAGCGGCCCGAGCTTTTGGAGGAGATCCGGGCCAAGGTCTTGGAGCGCTCGGACCAGGTGGTCCTGGCCGCAGGCGAGGACGAGGGGGAGTAGATGTCCCTTCTGGACCTGGTTCTTCTGCTCCTGGTCCTGGGGCTTGGGGGGGTCCTCCTCCTTAGGCGGAAGGGGGAGGACCGCTCGGCCCAGGAGGCCAAGGAGCTCCTGGAGGCGGCGAGGCGGGAGGCCCGGGAGGTCCTGGAGGCCGCGCGGAAGGAGGCCCGGGACATCCTGGAGGCCGCCCGCCAGGAGGCCAAGGCCCTGCGCCAGGAGGCGGAGGCCCGGGCCAAGGCCCAGCGGGAGGAGGTGGAGGCGGAGATCAGGCGCCGCCTCGAGGCCGCCGAGGCCGAGGCCAAAAAGCGCCTGGAGGAGGCGGAGGGACGCCTTAAGGCGGAGCGGGAGGAGCTTCGCGCCGAGCGGGAGCGCCTGAGGTCCCTCCAGGAGGAGCTCAAGGAGGAGCGGGAGCGCCTCAAGGCGGAGCGGGAGGAGCTCCGCCGGGAGGGGGAGCGGCTCGCCAAGCGGGCCGAGGCCCTGGACGCCAGGGCGGCGCGGCTGGAGGAGGCGGAGGCGGAGCTTGTCCGTAAAGAGGAGGCGCTCAAGGCGGAGGCCAGGGCCCTGGAGGAGCGGCTTAAGGAGGTGGAGCGGAAGCTCTACGAGGTGGCGGGCCTCACCCCCGAGGAGGCCCGCAGGCTCGTCCTGGAGCGCCTGGACCGGGAGCTGGAGGAGGAGAAGGCCCAGAGGGTGCGGGCCGCCCTGGAGCGGGCCCGCCTCGAGGCCAAAAGGGAGGCCCAGAAGATCCTGGCCCAGGCCATGCAACGCCAGGCCTCGGAGACCGCGGCCCAGCTCGCCGTCACCGTGGTGCCCATCCCCTCCGACGCCATGAAGGGGCGGATCATCGGCCGGGAGGGGCGGAACATCCGCGCCTTTGAGGCCCTGACGGGGGTGGACCTCATCATTGACGACACCCCGGACGCCGTCCTCCTCTCCTCCTTCAACCCCATCCGCCGCGAGATCGCCCGCATGGCCCTGGAGGAGCTTTTGAAGGACGGGCGCATCCACCCAAGCCGCATTGAGGAGGTGGTGGAGAAGGCCAAGCAGGAGATGAAGACCTTCATCTACGAAAGGGGGGAGGAGGCGGCCTTGGAGGCGGGGGTGGTGGGCCTGAAGCCCGGCCTCATCCAGCTTTTGGGCCGGCTCCACTTCCGCTCCAGCTACGGCCAGAACGTTCTGAAGCACTCCATCCAGGTGGCCCACCTCGCCGGGATCATGGCGGCGGAGCTCGGCCTGGACGCCGCGCTTGCCCGGAGGGCCGGGCTCCTCCACGACATCGGCAAGAGCGTGGACCGGGAGGTGGAGGGAAGCCACGTGGAGATCGGCATCGCCCTGGCGCGGCGCTTCGGGGAGCCCAAGGAGGTGGTGGACGCCATCGCCCACCACCACGACCCCGACAACGCCGAGACCCTCTACGCCGTTTTGGTGGCCGCGGCCGACGCCCTCTCGGCGGCGCGGCCCGGGGCGAGGCGGGAGAGCCTCGAGGAGTACCTCCAGCGCCTGGAGGCCCTGGAACGCATCGCCCTCTCCTTCCCCGGGGTGGAGACGGCCTTCGCCGTGCAGGCGGGCCGGGAGGTGCGGGTCATCGTCAAGCCGGAGAAGGTCAGCGACGCCAAGGCCACCCTCCTGGCCCGGGAGATCGCGAGCCGCATTGAGAAGGAGATGAACTACCCGGGCCAGGTCCAGGTGACCGTGGTGCGGGAGACCCGGGCGGTGGAGTACGCTAGGTGAAGTGAGGCGCTATGCTTAAAGGCGAAGACATCGGCATTGACCTGGGGACGGCCAGCGTCCTCATCTACGTGCGGGGGAAGGGAATCGTCCTGAAGGAGCCCTCCGTCATCGCCGTGGTCCAGGGGAAGCGGGAGGTGAAGGCCGTGGGGGCGGAGGCCTACCGGATGCTCGGGCGCACCCCCGGGAACATCGTGGCCGTGCGCCCCCTCAAGGACGGGGTCATCGCCGACTACGCCCTCACGGAGAAGATGCTCCTCCTCTTTCTGCAGAAGGTCCTCTCTCCCATGAGCCGCCTCTTCAAGGGGCGGGTGCGGATCATGGTGGGGGTTCCCTCCGGGGTGACGGACGTGGAGCGGCGGGCCGTGGTCCAGGCCGTCTCCACCCTGGCCCACAAGGTCTACCTCATTGAGGAACCCCTGGCGGCCGCCATCGGGGCGGGGATCAACGTGGCCGAGCCCACGGGGAGCATGGTGGTGGACATCGGGGGCGGTTCCACGGACATCGCCGTCATCTCCTTAGGGGGCATCGTGCGCTCGGAAAGCCTCCGCATCGCCGGGAACGAGATGGACCAGGCCATCATCCGCTACATCCGCCAGAAGTACAACCTCCTCATCGGGGAGCGCACCGCCGAGGAGCTCAAGATCCGGCTGGGGCGGGCCAAGCTCCTTCCCGGGGAGGAGAAGGAGGTGGCCGAGGTGCGGGGCCGGGACCTCGTCTCGGGCCTTCCCCGCACCGCAGAGATCCCCGCCGAGGACGTCGTGGAGGCCCTTCAGGAGCCTTTGAGCAAGATCTTCCAGGGGGTGAGGAACGTCCTGGAGACCACTCCCCCGGAGCTCGCCTCGGACATCTACGAGCGGGGCATCCTCCTCACCGGGGGCGGGGCCCTCCTTAGGAACCTGGACGTGGCCCTGCAGGAGGCCACCGGCGTGCCCGTGGTGGTGGCGGAGAACGCCGTGGAGGCCGTGGCCCTGGGCACGGGGAAGGCCCTGGAGATGCTCCACGTCCTCGAGGACACCATCCTCTCCTCCGACGACGTCCTGAGGAGGTGAGGCCCTGTGGACATCCGGGAGATCCTCAAGGTCCTGCCCCACCGCTACCCCTTTCTCCTCGTGGACCGGGTGTTGGAGGCGGACGAAAGGCGCTTCAAGGCCCTCAAGAACGTGACCTTCAACGAGCCCCACTTCCAAGGGCACTTCCCCGGCCACCCCGTCATGCCCGGGGTGCTGATCCTGGAGGCCATGGCCCAGGCGGCCGTGGGGGCCCTGGTGCGCCAGCCGGGCTTTCCCCAAGGGGGCCTCGCCTTCCTCGCCGGGGTGGAGGGGGCCCGGTTCCGGCGGCCCGTCTACCCGGGGGACACCCTGATCCTCGAGGGGGAGCTCCTCGCCTTCCGCCGGGGCGTGGGCAAGGTGGCGGTGCGGGCCCTGGTGGAGGGGGAGGAGCGGGCGAGCGCCACCCTGACCTTCGTCCTCCAGGGGGCCTCCTGATGGCGGACCTGGAGCGCTACCTCAAGCGGGCCCGGGGCGGCCGGGTGGTGCGCACGGGCTTCCTGGACCCCGAGGACCAGGCCCGCCTGGAGGAGATGGCCCGCCGGGAGGGGATCCGGGTGGCCTTCTTCGGCGGCTTTCCCTTGGCGGAGCGCAAGGTGGCCGTCCTCTACCCCGAGGAGGTGCCCTCCGTCTCCGACCCCGTGGAGGTGGTCCTCCTGGACCGCCCCCCGCCCGCCGACCTGGGGGAGGTTTTGGGCGAGGTGGAGGAGGTGGAGGAAGGGGTTTTGGCCGCCCTCCTCCCCGAAGGGAGGAAGGCCCTCGAGGCCCAGGGCTACCGCCTCCTTCCCCCTCCCGAAGGGGCCCTGAGGCCCCCCAGGGAGCGGGTGCGCACCCTGGTCGTCCCCTCCTTGCGGGTGGACGCCGTGGGGGCCAAGGGCTTCGGCGTCTCTCGGTCCTACTTCGCCCAGGGGGTCAAGGCGGGCAAGGTGCGCCTCAAGGGGAGGCCCGCCTCCCCCAAGGACGAGCTCGCCCCCGGGGACCTGCTCTTCGCGGAGGGGCTTGGGACCCTCAGGCTCCTGGAGGTGGTTGGCAAGACGGTGCGGGGCAACTATAAAATCAGGGTGGAGGTGGAGCGGTAGGAGGAGGAATCGGTCCCGTTTTCGGCGAACCGGATTGACGGAAGTGGGCATTCCGGTATAGATTAGGGTTTGTGCTCTTTGGTCGGGCCAAGGGAGCACGGTAAGAGCCAGCCGCCGCAAGGGGATGGCCCCCTTGCGGAAGAACCCTGTTAGCTTACCTCGGGCGGCCCGCCTTCCTTGAGGTGACGCATGGAGATCAAGCGGTTCGGTCGCATCCGAGAGGTTATCCCCCTTCCACCCCTCACCGAGATCCAGGTGGAGTCCTACCGCAGGGCCCTGCAGGCCGACGTCCCCCCGGAGAAGCGGGAGAACGTCGGCATCCAGGCGGCCTTCCGGGAGACCTTCCCCATTGAGGAGGAGGACAAGGGCAAGGGCGGTCTGGTGCTGGACTTTCTGGAGTACCGCCTGGGCGAGCCCCCCTTCCCCCAGGACGAGTGCCGGGAGAAGGACCTCACCTACCAGGCCCCCCTCTACGCCCGGCTCCAGCTCATCCACAAGGACACGGGCCTCATCAAGGAGGACGAGGTCTTCCTGGGGCACATCCCCCTGATGACCGAGGACGGCTCCTTCATCATCAACGGGGCCGACCGGGTCATCGTCTCCCAGATCCACCGCTCCCCCGGGGTCTACTTCACCCCCGACCCCGCCCGGCCCGGGCGCTACATCGCCAGCATCATCCCCCTGCCCAAGCGGGGCCCCTGGATTGACCTGGAGGTGGAGCCGAACGGCGTCGTCTCCATGAAGGTCAACAAGCGGAAGTTTCCCCTGGTCCTCCTCCTTCGGGTCCTGGGGTACGACCAGGAGACCCTGGCCCGGGAGCTTGGGGCCTACGGGGAGCTGGTCCAGGGCCTCATGGACGAGAGCGTCTTCGCCATGCGCCCCGAGGAGGCCCTGGTCCGCCTCTTCACCCTCCTCCGCCCCGGGGACCCGCCCAAGCGGGACAAGGCCGTGGCCTACGTCTACGGCCTCATCGCCGACCCCAGGCGGTACGACCTGGGCGAGGCCGGGCGGTACAAGGCGGAGGAGAAGCTGGGGATCCGCCTCTCGGGCCGCACCCTGGCCCGCTTTGAGGACGGGGAGTTCAAGGACGAGGTCTTCCTCCCCACCCTCCGCTACCTCTTCGCCCTCACCGCCGGGGTCCCGGGCCATGAGGTGGACGACATTGACCACCTGGGCAACCGCCGCATCCGCACCGTGGGGGAGCTCATGACCGACCAGTTCCGGGTGGGGCTCGCCCGCCTCGCCCGAGGGGTGCGGGAGCGGATGCTCATGGGCTCGGAGGACAGCCTCACCCCGGCCAAGCTGGTGAACAGCCGCCCCTTGGAGGCCGCCATCCGGGAGTTCTTCAGCCGCAGCCAGCTTTCCCAGTTCAAGGACGAGACCAACCCCCTCTCCTCCCTGCGCCACAAGCGGCGGATCTCCGCCCTGGGCCCGGGCGGCCTCACCCGGGAGCGGGCGGGGTTTGACGTGCGCGACGTCCACCGCACCCACTACGGGCGCATCTGCCCCGTGGAGACCCCCGAGGGCGCCAACATCGGCCTCATTACCTCCTTGGCGGCCTACGCCCGGGTGGACGAGCTGGGCTTCATCCGCACCCCCTACCGCCGGGTGGTGGGCGGGGTGGTCACCGACGAGGTGGTCTACATGACGGCCACCGAGGAGGACCGCTACACCATCGCCCAAGCCAACACCCCCCTGGAGGGGAACCGGATCGCGGCCGAGCGGGTGGTGGCCCGGAGGAAGGGGGAGCCCGTGATCGTCTCCCCGGACGAGGTGGAGTTCATGGACGTCTCCCCCAAGCAGGTCTTCTCCGTGAACACCAACCTCATCCCCTTCCTGGAGCACGACGACGCCAACCGCGCCCTCATGGGCTCCAACATGCAGACCCAGGCCGTGCCCCTCATCCGGGCCCAGGCCCCCGTGGTGATGACGGGCCTCGAGGAGCGGGTGGTGCGGGACTCCCTGGCCGCCCTCTACGCCGAGGAAGACGGGGAGGTGGCCAAGGTGGACGGCAACCGCATCGTCGTGCGCTACGAGGACGGCCGCCTGGTGGAGTACCCCTTGCGCCGCTTCTACCGCTCCAACCAGGGTACGGCCCTGGACCAGCGCCCCCGGGTGGTGGTGGGGCAGCGGGTGCGCAAAGGAGACCTCCTCGCCGACGGCCCCGCCTCCGAGAACGGCTTCCTGGCCCTGGGGCAGAACGTCCTCGTGGCCATCATGCCCTTTGACGGGTACAACTTTGAGGACGCCATCGTCATCAGCGAGGAGCTCCTCAAGCGGGACTTCTACACCTCCATCCACATTGAGCGCTACGAGATTGAGGCCCGGGACACCAAGCTCGGCCCCGAGCGGATCACCCGGGACATCCCCCACCTCTCCGAGGCCGCCCTAAGGGACCTGGACGAGGAGGGCGTGGTGCGCATCGGCGCCGAGGTGAAGCCCGGGGACATCCTCGTGGGGCGGACGAGCTTCAAGGGGGAGTCCGAGCCCACCCCCGAGGAGAGGCTCCTCCGCTCCATCTTCGGCGAGAAGGCCCGGGACGTGAAGGACACCTCCCTCCGGGTGCCGCCCGGCGAAGGGGGGATCGTGGTCCGCACCGTCCGGCTGCGGCGGGGCGACCCCGGGGTGGAGCTCAAGCCCGGGGTGCGGGAGGTGGTCCGGGTCTACGTGGCCCAGAAGCGCAAGCTCCAGGTGGGGGACAAGCTCGCCAACCGCCACGGGAACAAGGGGGTGGTGGCCAAGATCCTCCCCGTGGAGGACATGCCCCACCTGCCCGACGGCACCCCTGTGGACGTGATCCTGAACCCCCTGGGCGTCCCCAGCCGGATGAACCTGGGGCAGATCCTGGAGACCCACCTGGGCCTCGCCGGCTACTTCCTGGGCCAGCGCTACATCTCCCCCATCTTTGACGGGGCCAAGGAGCCCGAGATCAAGGAGCTCCTCGCCCAGGCCTTTGAGGTCTACTTCGGCAAGCGCAAGGCCGAGGGCTTCGGCGTGGACAAGCGGGAGGTGGAGGTCCTCCGCCGGGCGGAAAAGCTCGGCCTCGTCACCCCGGGCAAGCCCCCGGAGGAGCAGCTTAAGGAGCTCTTCCTCCAGGGCAAGGTGGTCCTCTACGATGGCCGCACGGGCGAGCCCATTGAGGGCCCCATCGTCGTGGGGCAGATGTTCATCATGAAGCTCTACCACATGGTGGAGGACAAGATGCACGCCCGCTCCACGGGCCCCTACTCCCTCATCACCCAGCAGCCCCTGGGCGGGAAGGCCCAGTTCGGCGGCCAGCGCTTCGGGGAGATGGAGGTTTGGGCCCTCGAGGCCTACGGGGCGGCCCACACCCTCCAGGAGATGCTCACCCTCAAGTCCGACGACATTGAGGGCAGGAACGCCGCCTACGAGGCCATCATCAAGGGGGAGGACGTTCCCGAGCCCAGCGTCCCCGAGTCCTTCCGCGTGCTGGTGAAGGAGCTCCAGGCCCTGGCCTTGGACGTGCAGACCCTGGACGAGAAGGACAACCCCGTGGACATCTTTGAGGGGTTGGCCTCCAAGCGGTGAGGGTGAAGGCGGTTCCCCCGAGGTGAAGCATGAAAAAAGAGGTTCGTAAGGTCCGCATCGCTTTGGCCTCCCCGGAGAAGATCCGCTCCTGGAGCTACGGGGAGGTGGAGAAGCCCGAGACCATCAACTACCGCACCCTCAAGCCCGAGCGGGATGGCCTCTTTGACGAGCGCATCTTCGGTCCCATCAAGGACTACGAGTGCGCCTGCGGCAAGTACAAGCGCCAGCGCTTTGAGGGCAAGGTGTGCGAGCGGTGCGGCGTGGAGGTGACGAAGAGCATCGTCCGCCGCTACCGCATGGGGCACATTGAGCTCGCCACCCCCGCCGCCCACATCTGGTTCGTCAAGGACGTCCCCTCCAAGATCGGGACCCTCCTGGACCTCTCCGCCACCGAGCTGGAGCAGGTCCTCTACTTCAGCAAGTACATCGTCTTGGACCCCAAGGGGGCCATCCTGAACGGGGTCCCGGTGGAGAAGCGCCAGCTCCTCACCGACGAGGAGTACCGGGAGCTCCGCTACGGCAAGCAGGAGACCTACCCCCTGCCCCCTGGGGTGGACGCCCTGGTGAAGGACGGAGAGGAGGTGGTGAAGGGCCAGGAGCTCGCCCCCGGGGTGGTGAGCCGCCTGGACGGCGTGGCCCTCTACCGCTTCCCCCGCCGCGTCCGGGTGGAGTACGTGAAGAAGGAGCGGGCCGGGCTCAGGCTTCCCCTCGCCGCCTGGGTGGAGAAGGAGGCCTATAAGCCCGGCGAGGTCCTCGCCGAGCTCCCCGAGCCCTACCTCTTCCGGGCCGAGGAGGAGGGCGTGGTGGAGCTTAAGGAGCTGGAGGAGGGGGCTTTGCTCGTCCTCCGCCAGGAGGACGAGCCCGTGGCCACCTACTTCCTCCCCGTGGGCATGACGCCCCTTGTGGTCCACGGGGAGATCGTGGAGAAGGGCCAGCCCCTGGCCGAGGCCAAGGGCCTTCTCCGCATGCCCCGCCAGGTCCGGGCCGCCCAGGTGGAGGCGGAGGAAGAGGGGGAGACGGTCTACCTCACCCTCTTCCTGGAGTGGACGGAGCCCAAGGACTACCGCGTCCAGCCCCACATGAACGTGGTGGTGCCCGAGGGGGCCCGGGTGGAGGCGGGGGACAAGATCGTGGCCGCCATTGACCCGGAGGAGGAGGTCATCGCCGAGGCCGAGGGGGTGGTCCACCTCCACGAGCCCGCCAGCATCCTTGTGGTCAAGGCCCGGGTCTACCCCTTTGAGGACGATGTGGAGGTCTCCACCGGGGACCGGGTGGCCCCGGGGGACGTCCTCGCCGACGGGGGCAAGGTCAAAAGCGACGTCTACGGCCGGGTGGAGGTGGACCTGGTCCGCAACGTGGTCCGGGTGGTGGAGTCCTACGACATTGATGCCCGCATGGGGGCCGAGGCCATCCAGCAGCTCCTCAAGGAGCTGGACCTCGAGGCCCTGGAGAAGGAGCTTCTGGAGGAGATGAAGCACCCCTCCCGGGCCCGCAGGGCCAAGGCCCGGAAGCGCCTGGAGGTGGTGCGGGCCTTCCTGGACTCGGGGAACCGCCCGGAGTGGATGATCCTCGAGGCCGTCCCCGTCCTTCCCCCCGACCTCCGGCCCATGGTCCAGGTGGACGGCGGCCGCTTCGCCACGAGCGACCTCAACGACCTCTACCGCCGCCTCATCAACCGCAACAACCGGCTGAAGAAGCTCTTGGCCCAGGGGGCCCCCGAGATCATCATCCGCAACGAGAAGCGGATGCTCCAGGAGGCGGTGGACGCCCTCCTGGACAACGGCCGCCGCGGCGCTCCCGTGACCAACCCCGGTTCCGACCGGCCCCTCCGGAGCCTCACCGACATCCTCTCCGGCAAGCAGGGCCGCTTCCGCCAGAACCTCTTGGGCAAACGGGTGGACTACTCGGGCCGAAGCGTGATCGTGGTGGGGCCCCAGCTCAAACTCCACCAGTGCGGCCTGCCCAAGCGGATGGCCCTGGAGCTCTTCAAGCCCTTCCTCCTCAAGAAGATGGAGGAGAAGGGCATTGCCCCCAACGTCAAGGCGGCGAGGCGCATGCTGGAGCGCCAGCGGGACATCAAGGACGAGGTGTGGGACGCCTTGGAGGAGGTGATCCACGGCAAGGTGGTCCTCCTAAACCGCGCCCCCACCCTGCACCGCTTGGGCATCCAGGCCTTCCAGCCCGTCTTGGTGGAGGGGCAGTCCATCCAGCTCCACCCCCTGGTCTGCGAGGCCTTCAACGCCGACTTTGACGGGGACCAGATGGCCGTCCACGTCCCCCTCTCCTCCTTCGCCCAGGCCGAGGCCCGGATCCAGATGCTCTCCGCCCACAACCTCCTCTCCCCGGCCTCCGGGGAGCCCCTGGCCAAGCCCAGCCGGGACATCATCCTGGGCCTCTACTACATCACCCAGGTGCGCAAGGAGAAGAAGGGGGCGGGCCTGGAGTTCGCCACCCCCGAGGAGGCCCTGGCCGCCTACGAGCGGGGGGAGGTGGCCCTGAACGCCCCCATCAAGGTGGCGGGCAGGGAGACCAGCGTGGGCCGGCTCAAGTACGTCTTCGCCAACCCCGACGAGGCCCTCCTCGCCGTGGCCCACGGCATCGTGGACCTGCAGGACGTGGTCACCGTCCGCTACATGGGCAAGCGGCTGGAGACGAGCCCGGGCCGCATCCTCTTCGCCCGCATCGTGGCCGAGGCGGTGGAGGACGAAAAGGTAGCCTGGGAGCTCATCCAGCTGGACGTGCCCCAGGAGAAGAACTCCCTCAAGGACCTGGTCTACCAGGCCTTCCTCCGCCTGGGGATTGAGAAGACCGCCAGGCTCCTGGACGCCCTCAAGTACTACGGCTTCACCTTCTCCACCACGAGCGGCATCACCATCGGCATTGACGACGCCGTGATCCCGGAGGAGAAGAAGCAGTACCTGGAGGAGGCCGACCGCAAGCTCCTCCAGATTGAGCAGGCCTACGAGATGGGCTTCCTCACCGACCGGGAGCGGTACGACCAGATCCTCCAGCTCTGGACCGAGACCACGGAGAAGGTCACCCAGGCGGTCTTCAAGAACTTTGAGGAGAACTACCCCTTCAACCCCCTCTACGTCATGGCCCAGTCTGGGGCCCGGGGCAACCCGCAGCAGATCCGCCAGCTCTGCGGGATGCGCGGCCTCATGCAGAAGCCCTCGGGCGAGACCTTTGAGGTGCCGGTGCGCTCCTCCTTCCGCGAGGGCCTCACCGTCTTGGAGTACTTCATCTCCAGCCACGGGGCCCGTAAGGGCGGGGCGGACACCGCCCTCCGCACCGCCGACTCCGGCTACCTCACCCGCAAGCTCGTGGACGTGACCCACGAGATCGTGGTGCGGGAGGCAGACTGCGGCACCACCAACTACATCTCCGTCCCCCTCTTCCAGCCCGACGAGGTGACCCGCTCCTTGCGCCTGAGGAAGCGTGCGGACATTGAAGCGGGCCTCTACGGGCGCGTCCTGGCCCGGGAGGTGGAGGTCCTGGGGGTGCGCCTCGAGGAGGGCCGCTACCTCTCCATGGACGACGTCCACCTCCTCATCAAGGCCGCCGAGGCCGGGGAGATCCAGGAGGTGCCCGTCCGCAGCCCCCTCACCTGCCAGACCCGCTACGGGGTCTGCCAGAAGTGCTACGGGTACGACCTCTCCATGGCCCGGCCCGTCTCCATCGGCGAGGCGGTGGGCATCGTGGCCGCCCAGTCCATCGGCGAGCCCGGCACCCAGCTCACCATGCGCACCTTCCACACGGGCGGCGTGGCCGGGGCCGCGGACATCACCCAGGGTCTGCCCCGCGTCATTGAGCTCTTTGAGGCCCGGCGCCCCAAGGCCAAGGCGGTGATCTCTGAGATTGACGGCGTGGTGCGCATTGAGGAGACGGAGGAGAAGCTTTCCGTCTTCGTGGAGTCCGAGGGCTTCTCCAAGGAGTACAAGCTCCCCAAGGAGGCGCGCCTTCTCGTCAAGGACGGGGACTACGTGGAGGCGGACCAGCCCCTTACCCGCGGGGCCATCGACCCCCACCAGCTTTTGGAGGCCAAGGGCCCCGAGGCGGTGGAGCGCTACCTGGTGGAGGAGATCCAGAAGGTCTACCGGGCCCAGGGCGTGAAGCTGCACGACAAGCACATTGAGATCGTGGTCCGGCAGATGATGAAGTACGTGGAGGTCACCGATCCTGGGGATAGCCGCCTCCTCGAGGGCCAGGTCCTGGAGAAGTGGGACGTGGAGGCCCTGAACGAGAGGCTCATCGCCGAGGGCAAGACCCCGGTGGCCTGGAAGCCCCTCCTCATGGGGGTCACGAAGAGCGCCCTCTCCACCAAGAGCTGGCTCTCCGCCGCGAGCTTCCAGAACACCACCCACGTCCTCACCGAGGCGGCCATCGCCGGGAAGAAGGACGAGCTCATCGGCCTCAAGGAGAACGTCATCCTGGGCCGCCTGATCCCGGCGGGCACGGGTTCGGACTTCGTCCGCTTCACCCAGGTGGTGGACCAGAAGACCCTGAAGGCCATTGAGGAGGCCCGCAAGGAGGCGGTGGAGGCCAAGGAGCGGCCCGCCGCCCGGCGCGGGGTCAGGCGGGAGCAGCCCGGCAAGCAGGTCTGAGCCTGCCCCGCAAGGTGGAGGCCCCCGGTTTTCCCGGGGGCCTTTTTTCCGGCATAATGGGTCCGTGCGCGCCCGGTTGTACGCCGCGTTCCGTCAGGTGGGCGAGGACCTCTTCGCCCAGGGCCTCATCTCCGCCACGGCCGGGAACTTCTCCGTGCGCACCAAGGGGGGGTTCCTCATCACCAAAAGCGGGGTGCAGAAGGCGAGGCTCACCCCGGAGGACCTCCTGGAGGTGCCCTTGGAAGGGCCCATCCCCGAAGGGGCGAGCGTGGAGAGCGTGGTCCACCGGGAGGTCTACCGCAGGACCGGGGCCCGGGCCCTGGTCCACGCCCACCCTCGGGTGGCCGTGGCCCTCTCTTTCCACCTCCCCTGCCTCAGGCCTTTGGACCTCGAGGGCCAGCACTACCTGAAGGAGGTCCCGGTCCTCACCCCCAAGACGGTCTCCGCCACGGAGGAGGCGGCCTTGAGCGTGGCCGAGGCCTTGCGGGAGCACCGGGCCTGCCTCCTTAAGGGGCACGGGGCCTTCGCCGTGGGCCTGAAGGAGGCCCCGGAGGAGGCCCTCCTCGAGGCCTACGGCCTCATGACCACCCTGGAGGAGAGCGCCCAGATCCTCCTCTACCACCGCCTTTGGCAGGGGGCGGGGCCCGCCTTGGGGGGTGGGGGATGAGGGTCCTCTTCGTGGAGGGGAAGGACCGGGAGGCCCTGGTGGCCCTGGCGGAGGCCCTTCCCCATCCCTACTGGCTCCTCGAGGGCGAAGGGGTCTTCCTCCTCCAGGTCCTCGGGGCCGGGGAGGAGGCCCGGGCCCGGGCCGAGGCCGTGCCCGGGGTCAGGGTCTGGGCCTTCCGCCTGGAGGATGGGGTAGTCTATAGGGGATGCGGGAAGAGATCGGGTACGTCCCCGTAGGGGAGGCGGAGCTTTACGTGGAGGACGTGGGTCCCGTGGAGGGGCCCGCCCTCCTCGTCCTCCACGGCGGTCCCGGGGGGAACGCCTACGTCCTGCGGGAAGGCCTCCAGGACTACCTGGAGGGCTTCCGCGTGGTCTACTTTGACCAGCGGGGCTCGGGGCGGAGCCTGGAGCTTCCCCAAGACCCCAGGCTCTTCACCGTGGACGCGTTGGTGGAGGACACCCTCCTCCTCGCCGAGGCCCTGGGGATGGAGCGGTTCGGCCTCCTCGCCCACGGCTTCGGGGCGGTGGTGGCCCTGGAGGTGCTCAGGCGCTTTCCCCAGGCGGAAGGGGCCATCCTTCTCGCCCCCTGGGTCAACTTCCCTTGGCTCGCCGCCCGCCTGGCGGAGGCGGCGGGGCTTGTCCCCCTCCCCGACCCGGAGGAGAACCTTAAAGAGGCCCTCAAGCGGGAGGAGCCCAAGGCCCTCTTTGACCGCCTCATGTTCCCCACCCCCCGGGGGCGGATGGCCTACGAGTGGCTCGCCGAGGGGGCGGGGATTTTGGGCGCGGACGCGCCCGGCCTCGCCTTCCTGCGCAACGGGCTGTGGCGCCTGGACTACACCCCCTACCTCACCCCGGAGCGCCGCCCCCTCTACGTCCTCGTGGGGGAGCGGGACGGGACGAGCTACCCCTACGCCGAGGAGGTGGCCTCGAGGCTCCGCGCCCCCATCCGGGTCCTCCCGGAGGCGGGCCACTACCCCTGGATTGACGCGCCCGAGGCTTTTGAAGAGGCCTTCAAGGAGGCCCTCGCCGCCTTGGTCCCCGCCCTCCGCGGGCCTCTGGTAGACTGAGGCCGTCACCGGGGGTGCCCCAAAGGGGCTGAGAGCATACCCTTGGAACCTGATCCGGGTCATGCCGGCGTAGGGAAGGTGACGGCCATCCCCTCCCGGTGACAAGGAGGGGTGCGATGCGGAAAGTCCTGGCGGCTTTGGCGTTCCTGACCCTGGGCTTGGCCCAGGAGCTCGTGGTCCTCACCCACTCCAGCTTCTCCCTGGACAAGGCCCTCATCGCCCGGTTCCAGGAGGAGACGGGGATCCGGCTCCGCTTCCTCAAGGGAGGCGACGCGGGGGAGACCCTGAATAAGGCCATCCTCTCCAAGGGGGCCCCCATCGCCGACGTCCTCTACGGTTTTGACAACACCTTCCTCTCCCGGGCCCTCGAGGCGGACATCCTCCTCCCCTACGTGAGCCCGGAGATCCGGAACCTCCGCTCCGAACTCCTTCTGGACCCCAGCTTCCGGGCCATTCCCGTGGACTACGGCTTCGTCAGCCTCAACTACGACCGGGCCTACTTCCGGGGCAAGGCCCTGCCGCAAAGGCCGGAGGACCTCGCCCGCCCGGAGTACGCCCGCCTGCTCGTGGTGGAGAACCCCGCCACCAGCTCCCCCGGCCTCGCCTTCCTGATGGCCACGGTGGCCCGCTTCGGGGAGGACGGGTACCTGGACTTCTGGGCCAGGCTCCGCGACGGGGGCGTCCGGGTGGCCAAAGGCTGGAGCGAGGCCTACTACACCCACTTCACCCTCCACGGCGGGGACCGGCCCCTGGTGGTCTCCTACACCACGAGCCCCGCCGCCGAGGTCTACTACTCCGAGGGCAAGTACAAGGAGCCGCCCAGCGGGAACCTCTTCCCGGAGCTCGCCTTCTTCCAGGTGGAGTTCGTGGGCATCCTCAAGGGGACCAAGAACCTGGAGGCCGCCCGCCGCTTCGTGGACTGGCTCCTCTCCCGCCCCGTGCAGGAGAACATTCCCACGGAGATGTGGGTCTACCCCGCCAGGCGGGACGCCCGCCTGCCCGAGGTCTTCCGCTTCACCCCGCCTCCCGCCGGGGCCGTGCGTCTGGACCCGGCCCGCATGGCGGCGAACCGGGAGCGGTGGATTGAGGAGTGGACCCGGGTGGTCCTCCAAGGCCAGGACCCCGAGGCGGTGCGGGCCGGGCGGCGGTGAGCCGGGGTGGGCGCGGCCGCCCTGGTCCTCGCCTTCCTCGCCTTCGCCCTCTTCTACCCCTTAGGCCGGGTCCTGGTCCTGGGGGTGGGGGAGGGGTTCGGCCGCGCCCTGGCCAACCCCTACTACTGGGAGCGCTACCTTTTCAGCCTGGAATACGGCCTCGGCTCCGCCCTCCTCACCCTGGCCCTAGCCCTACCCCTCGCCTTCCTCTTCCGCTGGCGCTTCCCCGGTAGGGCGGGCTTCCTCGCCCTTTCCACCCTGCCCTTCGTCCTGCCCACCCCGGTGGTGGCCTTGGGGTTTCTGGCCCTGGTGGGGCCTCGAGGGCTTCTGGGCCTGGACCTCTACGGCACCCGGGCCGTCCTCTACTGGGCCGCCCTTTTCTACAACCTGGGCCTCGCCCTGCGCATCCTCCTCCCGGTGGCCCTGGCGCTGGAAAGGCCCCTGGAGGCGGCCCGGGTCCTGGGGGCGAGCCCTTTCCGGGCCTTCCTTCGGGTGGGGCTTCCCCTCCTCCTCCCCGCTTTGGCCTCCGCGGGCCTCCTCGTCTTCCTCTACGCTTTCTCCGCCTTCGGGGTGCCCCTGCTCCTCGGAGGGCCCCGGTACGCCACCTTGGAGGTGGAGATTTACACCCTTCTCGCCTACCGCCTGGCCTTCCCCGAGGCCAGCGCCCTCATGCTCCTCCAGGTGGCCACCTTAGCCGGGGTGGCCCTCCTCTACCTCCGCCTCCAGGGGGCGGCCCTCCCGCCCCCCGTTCCGCCCCGCCCCCTCCCGCGGGGGCGGGGGTGGGCCCTGGCCCTGGGGATGGGGGTCTTCTTCCTCGGGGTTTACGCCCCCCTCCTCGCCCTGGCCTTGCGCCTGGAGCCCCTGGCCTTGGCCTCCGCCTGGGCCTCGGAGGACTTCACCCCTTTGCCCCTGGCCCTGGCCAACACCCTCCGCTTCAGCCTGGGGGCCTTGGGCCTGGCCCTCCTTTTGGGGGTGGCCTACGCCCTCGCCGCCCGGGGGAGGCTCTGGGTGGACCTTTTGGGCCTCCTGCCCCTCATGGTGAGCCCGGTGGCCGTGGGCCTCGGGTACCTCGTGGCCTACCCCGGCCTCCGGGGCTCCCTCCTCCTCCTCCTCGCCGCCTACGCCCTCCTCGCCTACCCCCTCCTCGCCCGGGCCCTCCTCCCCGCCCTCCGGGGCCTCCCCCCGAGCCTCCTCCAGGCGGCCCGGGTCCTGGGGGCGAGCCCTTTCCGGGCCTTCCTTCGGGTGGAGCTTCCCCTCCTCCTCCCCGCCCTCTCCTCGGGGACGGCGTTGGCCCTGGCGGCCCTTTTGGGGGAGTTCGGGGCGAGCCTCGTCCTCTGGCGGCCCGAGTGGACCACCCTGGCCCTGGCCATCTACGAGCGGCTGGGCCGCCCCGGGGAGGGCCCTTTCCGGGAGGCGGTGGCCCTGGCCCTGGTCCTCGCCCTCCTCTCCGCCGGGCTCTTCTACCTTCTGGACCGGGGCCGGGGGCGGTTCGGCTAGGGGCCTTCCCCCTGGCAGGTGGGGCAGAAGTGGGTGCCCCGCCCGGCCACCACCCGCCGCTCCACCGGGCGCCCGCAGGCCGGGCAGGGGAGGCCCTCCCGGCCGTAGACGGCGTGGCGCGTCTGGAAGCCCCCGGGGAGGCCGTCGGGCTGGCGGTAGCTTTGGTCCGAGAGGGTGCTTCCCCCGAGTTCCACGGCCTCCGCCAGCACCTCGCGCAGGGCCCAGTAGAGGCGCCGCGCCTCCTCCTCGGTGAGGCTTCGGGCGGGGCGGAAGGGGCTTAGGCGGGCGCGGAAGAGGGCCTCGTCGGCGTAGATGTTGCCCACCCCGGCGGCGAGGCGCTGGTCCAGGAGGAGGGCCTTGAGGGGCCTCGCGCTCCCCTTCAGCCCCCGGAAGAACCCGGGAAAGGTGAAGGCCTCCGAAAGGGGCTCGGGGCCGAGGCGGAGGAGGAGGGGGATCTCCCGGTAGTCCCCGCGCCGCACCCCAAAGAGGCGCCCGAAGCGCCGGGGGTCGTGGAAGTAGAGGGTCCGGTCCTCGAGGACCAGGGCCGCCCGGGTGTGGGGCGTGGGCTCCAGCCGGAACCCCCCCGTCATCCCCAGGTGGACCACGAGCTCCACCTCGCCCTCGAGGGCGAAGAGGAGGAACTTCCCCCGGCGGTCCACCTCCAGGACCCGCCTCCCCTCCGCCAGGGCCGTGTTCCGGTAGCGGGCGGGGTCGTGGTGGGCCACCTGCCTAAGGGTCTGGCCCAGGACCAGGGGGCGCAGCCGCCTACGGGTGGTCTCCACCTCGGGAAGCTCGGGCACGGGGCCTCCTTTGGGCCAAGAAGCGGTAGAGCCGCTCGCCCGCCCCAAAGGGGACGAGGAGGAGGAGAAGGGGGTAGAGGGGCCAGAGGAGGGGAAGCCGCCGGGCCAGGGCGAGGAGGGCGGCGTAGCCCCGGTGGGTCCGGTCCCCTTCCAGGACGTGAAGCTCCTCCAGAAGCGCCTTCGGGTCCAGGCCGGAGGCCTCTTGTAAGGGCACCACCTGGAGGGTGCCCCCAAGGTCCAGGGCCTTGAGGGTCCGCCCCAGGGCGCGGCAGTAGGGGCAAGCGCCGTCAATCAGTACCCGCATGGGCCTCCACCGGGACCGGCTCCCCGTTCTCGTTCACCGCCACGTAGGTGAGGACCCCCTGGGTGGCCAGGACCCTTCCGTTCCCCTCACCGAAGCGCTCCTTGTAGACCTCCACCTCCACGGTGAGGGAGGTCCGGCCCACCCGCACCACCCGGGCCACCACCTCCAGGAGGTCCCCGGTGCGGATGGGCACCTTGAACTCCACGCCCCCCACCGCCACGGTCACCACGGGGCGCTTGGCCCGGCGGGCGGCGGCGTAGGAGCCCACCTTGTCCATGAGCCCGAGGACGAAGCCGCCGAAGGCGGCCCCCAAGGGGTTGGTGTGCTCGGGGAAGACGAGCTCTAGGGTCCGCGCCTCCATAGCCTCCCCAGGTTACCGCTGGAGAAGGGCGTCGGTGAGCCTCGCCATCTCCCGGTCCTTCTCCGTGACCCCGCCTGCGGAGTGGGTCCACCACTCCACCGTCACCCGGCCCCACTCCACGGTGAGGCGGGGGTGGTGGTTTTTCCGTTCGGCGAGCTCCCCCACCCGGTTGGCGAAGTCCAGGGCCTCCCGGAAGTTGGGGAAGGCGAAGGTCTTGACGAGCCGCTTGGGGTTTTCCCGCTCCTCCCAGTCCATGCTTTCTAGGGTAAGGGAAAAGCCCCGGACCCAGGGTGTCCGGGGCTTGGTTCTGGTTGCGGGGGCGGGATTTGAACCCGCGACCTTCGGGTTATGAGCCCGACGAGCTACCAGGCTGCTCCACCCCGCGTCGCCATTGGTTAATGTAGCAAATCCCCTTGGCCTTTGTCAACCAGGGCCCGGCTTCTCCGCTTCCGCCGGGGGAAGGAGGTGCGGCGGGTGCGGGGGCACGCGCGGCTTCTGGCGCTGATGGGGTGGGATAGGGGGAGGCGAGGGTGCGGCCGGTGATCCGGCTTTGGGGCGGGGATGAAGACGCGGCTGGATGGGGGGTACCTTTTGGAGCGGAAGCCTTGGACGGCGATGCTCCGGGCCTTTTTGGAGCTCATCGCCTACGGCCTTAGGGTTCTTCTCTCCCTCCTCCCGCCCCCTCCGGGGTACAAGGCGATTTACTAGGCAAGCCCACCAGGGCCTTGAGGAGGCTTCGCGCGTGGGCCAGGGTGTCCTCCAGGGCCTTTTGGTCCAGGCGGGCGAAGGTGTCCGTGGGCCAGTGCCAGTCCGGGGGGACGCCCCCTTCCAGGCGGACGAGGGTGAGGGTGGGAAAGCCCCTTTGCGCCAGGGGGAGGGTGTCAAAGTAGGCCAGGCGGTAGGCGATGGGCCTCGCCCCTGGGGTCTTGCGGGCGGCCTCGAGGAGGGGCCCCCGGTAGGGGACGTAGCGGAGCATCCCCTCTCCTTCGGCATAAAAGAGCTCCCCCCGACCCACGTTGTCCAGGTTGAGGACGAGGGCCCCTTTGGGCAAGTGGGGGATGAGGGCCTTCGCCCCCAAGGCCCCCACCTCCTCGCACCCCGTGAGGGCGAGGCCGAGCCGGAAGCCCGGAGGGGGGTCGGTTTCCAGGAAGAGGGCCGTGGCCACGGCCACGCCGCTTGCGTTGTCGTTGCCTCCTTCCACGTAGGGCGCAGAGAGCTCCCGGTGCAGGAGGAGGGCGGCCTGGAGGAGGAAGTAGAGGCTTAGGGGCCATTTCAGGGGGGTGAGGGCCAAAAGGGGAGAGAGCAGGGCGAGGAAGGCGTTGAGGAGGAAGCTCCTCCGGAAGCCCTTCACCCTTTTGGGGTGGTAGAGGAAGTAGGTCTTGGCCGTGTCCACGTGGGCCATGAGGACGAGGGCCCTTGTCCCCTCCCCCTTCCAGGCGAGGAGGCTCCGCGAGGGGTAGCGGTCCAAAAGCCAGCCCCAGGGCCTCCTGCCCGTGAAGTAGAGGTAGAAGCCTATGGCCCCCGCCAAGGGGAAAAGGGGAGAGAGGAAGCCGAGGCCCAGGAGGAGGCTTAGGGCCAAAAGCTCGGGGCCGTAGCTTCGCACCCCCCGGAAGGGGATCTCCAGGGGCTTCACTCCTCTCGCCTCCAGGAAGCCCCGGAGCCTGCGGAAGGCCTCGGCCTCGAGGGGGGTGGCGCTTCCCCGGTGGGGGAGCCTAAGGAGCTCCAAGACCTCTTCCAGCGTCCCCACCTTCCCAGCATAATGGCCTCATGTGGGCCTTCCCCGAACGCTTTGAGGGGCGGTACGTCCGCCTCGAGCCCCTCTCCTTGGCCCATCTGCCGGGCTTCCTCGAGGCCTACGACCCCGAGGTCTACCGCTTTTTGAGCCGGGCCCCGCGGGAGGCCACGCCCGAGGCCTTGAGGGCCCATCTGGAGGGGCTTCTCGCCGAACCCGGCCGGGTGAACTGGGCCGTCTACCGGGAGGACGCCCTCGCGGGGCGCATCTCCGTCATCGCCCCCGAGCCCGAGCACGCCAAGCTGGAGCTCGGCACCATGCTCTTCAAGCCCTTCTGGGGAAGCCCCGTCAACAAGGAGGCCAAGTACCTCCTCCTCCGCCACGCCTTTGAGGTCCTCGGGGCGGAGAGGGTCCAGTTCAAGGTGGACCTGAGGAACGAAAGGAGCCAAAGGGCCCTGGAGGCCCTGGGAGCGGTGCGGGAAGGGGTCTTGCGGAAAAACCGCAGGCTTCCCGACGGCACCTTCCGGGACGACGTGGTCTATAGCGTCCTCAAGGAGGAGTGGCCGGGGGTGAAGGCGAGGCTAGAGGCCAGGCTCTATGGCGCTTTGGGAAACCCTTAGCCTCCTCGTCCTCCTCCTCGCCTACCTGGGCCTCGCCCTGGGGGGGCTTCCCGGCTACCGCATGAACCGGGCGGGGGTGGCCCTGGTGGGGGCAAGCCTCCTCGTGCTCCTCGGCGCCTTGGACCTCGAGGAGGCCTGGCGGGCCCTGGACCCCGCCACTCTGGTCTTCCTCTTCGGGGTCATGGTCCTGAACGCCCACCTGGGCTACGCGGGCTTCTTCGGCTGGGTGGCGGAGGGGCTTTGGAAAAGGGCCAGGACCCCCTTCGCCCTCCTCGTCCTCCTCAGCCTGGGCTCGGGCCTCCTTTCCGCCCTCTTCCTCAACGACACCATGGCCCTCCTCCTCACCCCCCTCGTCCTCCGCCTCGCCCGGGGCCTGGGCCTGAACCCCGTGCCCTACCTCCTCGCCCTCATGGCGGGGGTGAACACGGGAAGCCTCATGACCCCCACGGGAAACCCCCAGAACATCCTGGTGGCGAACCTCTCGGGGATGGCCTACCTGGACTTCCTCCGGGCCCTCTTCCCCGTGGCTTTCCTGGGCCTCGCCCTGCAGGTGGGCCTCCTCGCCCTCCTCTACCCCGAGACCCGCTCCCTAAGGCCCCTCCCGCCCCCTCCCCCTTTGCGCTACCGGCTCCACCCCGGGCTTCTCCGCAAAGGGCTTCTCGTGGCCTCGGGGCTTCTCCTCGCCTTCCTCCTCGGCTACCCCATGGCCCAGGGGGCCTTGGTGGCGGCGGGGCTTCTCCTCTTCACCCGGAGGCTCCGCTCGGAGCGGTACTTCACCCGGGTGGACTGGGAGCTTTTGGTGATGTTCGGCGGGCTCTTCGTCCTCACGGAAGGGGTGCGCCGCCTGGGGGTGGCGGAGGCCCTTTTGCCCCTCGCCTCTAGTCCCCTCGGCCTCCTCCTCGCCGCCACCCTCCTCTCCCTCCTCATCTCCAACGTGCCCGCGGTCCTCCTCCTCGCCCCTTTGGCCAAGACCCCGGAGGAGTGGCTCCTCCTCGCCGGGGGGAGCACCCTGGCGGGCAACCTCACCCTCCTCGCCAGCGTGGCGAACCTCATCGTGGCGGAAGGGGCCAAGCGGGAGGGCGTGCAGGTGGGCCTCCTGGAGCACCTCCGCCTGGGCCTGCCCCTCACCCTCCTCTCCTTGGCCGCCCTCTACCTCTGGCTCACTTGAGGCGGGCCTCGAGCCACCCCCCGAGGGCCAGGACCCTCCCGTCCTCCCCGTAAGGCCCCACCACCTGGAGCCCCACGGGCATCCCCTCCACCTTGGCGAAGGGGAGGGCGAGGGTGGGGACCCCGAGGAGGCTGAAGGGAAGGGTGAGGGTGATGAAGGCCTCCCGGTGACCCTTCCTGCCGGACTCCAGCTCCACCTCCTCCGTGCCCAAGGGGGGCGCGGGGAGGGGCTGGACGGGGAGGAGGAGGGCGTCCACCCCCCTTAAGGCCTTGGCAAGCTCCAGGCGCAGGGCCTCCCGCTCGGCCACGGCGTCCCGGTAGTCCTTCTCCGTGAGGGCGAGGCCCGCGAGGAGGGCTTCCCGCACCTGGGGGGAGAAGCCTTCGGGGTGCTCCTTCAGGGCTTTCTCGTGGATCCGGGCCGCCTCGTAGCGCACAAGGCGGGTGTAGACCTCGTAGACCCCCCTTAAGGGCAAGGAGACCTCCCGGACCTCGGCCCTTAGGGCGGGGAGGTCTTCCAAGAGCCGGGTGAAGGCCTTCCGCACCTCCACCCCAAGCCTCCCCTCCAAAAAGTCCAGGGGGACCCCGAAGACGGGGTTCTGGACGCCCTCCAAGGGGATGCTCTCCCCGGCCAGGATCTCCGTGAGGAAGTGGGCGTCCCGCACGCTCCGGGTGAGGGGCCCGGCGTGGTCCGTGGAGCGGGAGAGGGGGAGGGCCCCTTCCAGGCTCACCCGGCCGTAGGAGGGCTTGAAGCCCACCACCCCGTTGAAGCCCGCGGGGATGCGGATGGACCCCCCGGTGTCCGAGCCCAAGGAGGCGAGCCCAATCCCTAAGGCCACGGCCACGGCGCTCCCGCCGCTAGACCCCCCGGCCTGCCGGGTGGGGTCCACGGCGTTTCGCACCGGGCCCGTCCAGGGGTTCTCCCCGGTGATGCCCAGGGCGATCTCGTGCATGTTGGTCTTGGCGAAGAGGAGGGCCCCGGCCTCCCTCAGGCGGCGCACCGCCCTCGCCTCCTCGGGAAGGGGAGGAAGGGGGGCCTTCGTCCCCGCCCGGGTGGGCATCCCCTTCACGGGGAAGAGGTCCTTTACGGTGAGGGGAAGGCCGTGGAGGGGGCCCCGCACCTGGCCCCGCTTGAGTTCCTCCGTGAGGGCCAGGGCCTCCTTACGGGCGGCCTCCTCGTCCAGGTAGGCGAGGGCGTTCCGGTCCCGGAAGGCCTGCGCCCGCTCCAGGGCCTCCTCCAGAAGGGCGAGGGGGGTGGTGGCCCCCGTTTCCAGAAGGCGCTTCGCCTCAAGCAGGTCCATGCTCCATTATAAAAGCGTCCTCCGGCGCCTTGGGTAGGGGCTTTCCGGGCCAGGTGTAGGTGAGGACCTCCCGCCCCTTTAGGGCCAAGGCCAAAAGCGCCTCCGTGGGGAGGCGGGCCTCCGCTTGGAGGACCACCTCCAGCCTCGCCCGGGTCACGGGGTGCTTGGGGGCGAAGAGGGTGCAGCACTCCTCGTCGGGGAGGATGGAGGTTTCGTAGGTGCCGATCCTCCTGGCCTCGGCCATGATCTCCTCCTTGTCCCACCCGATGAGGGGGCGGAAGACGGGGAGGGTAGCCGCCTGGTTCACGGCGTGGAGGTTCTCCAGGGTCTGGGAGGCCACCTGGCCCAGGCTGTCCCCGGTGCAAAGGGCGAGGGCCCCCTCTTCCTTGGCGATGGCCTCGGCGATCCTGAGCATGTAGCGGCGGTAGAGGACCACCCGGTAGGCCGTGGGGGCCTCCACGATGATGTGGCGCTGCACCTCGCTGAAGGGGACCAGGTGGAGCCTCAGGCGGTGCTGGAAGCGCGCCAAGCGCTCGGCGAGGGCCTTGGCCTTTTCCCGGCTCGCCCCCGAGAGGAGGGGGAAGGGGTGGAAGTGGACGAGGACCACCTCCGCCCCCCGGCGCATGAGGCGGTAGGCGGCCACGGGGGAGTCTATGCCCCCGGAGAGGAGGGCCACCACCTTGCCGGAGACCCCGGGGGGAAGCCCCCCGGGGCCCGGGTGGCGCTCCACCTCCAGAAGGGCCGCCCCGGGGAGGATGCGCACCACGAACTCCCGCTCCGCCCCCTTGAGCCGCACCTGGGCCCCGGTCCTCTCCTTCACGAAGGCCCCGAGGGCCCGCTCTATCTCCGGGGAGGTGAGGGGGAAGGCCTTGTCGGAGCGCTTGGCGGTGATGCGGAAGCTCCGGAAGGCCTGGCCCTCCAGGGCCTTTTCTAGGGCGGCCTTCAGGGCCTCGAGGTCGGGCGGGGTGCGCACCACCCGGGCGAAGCCCTCCACCCCCAGGGTGTCCTGGAGGCGGGCCTTGGCCTCGGGCCAGGCCGCCTCGGGGAGGCGGAAGAGAAGGGCCATGGGCCACTCCCCCTCCAAGACCGCCCCTAAACCCTTCAGGGCCCGCCGCACGTGGGCCTTGGCCCGCTTGAGGAAGAAGGGGCGGTTTTTCCCCTTAAGGGCGAGCTCGTGGAAAAGCCGTACGAGAAGCAGGGTTTCCATGGTGTCCTTTCTAGGGGCAAAGCCCCTTGACCGCGAGGTAAAGCCGGCTGCAGAGGGAGCCTTGCCTTGCGGCCGCCTTAAGCTCCTCGGGCTGGCCGAAGCGGAAGGCTGCGTAGTAGGTCTTGCCCGGCTTGGGCTCGGGGAGGCGGGGCCTTCCCAGAAGCCTCCCCTCGTAGACCCAAAGCTCCAGGGTGTAGCCCGGCCGCTCCTCCACGCCGAAGGCCACGGGCCGGGCCTCGGCCACCTCGGCGCCGAGCTTCTCCCGAGCGACCCTTAAGGCGGCCTCCTCCAGGGCCTCCTCCCCCTGGAGGCTCACCGCGGGAAGCCCCCAGGCCCCGGCGAACTCGGGGTCGTCCTGGGGACGGAGGACCAAAACAAGCCCCTCCTCGCCCCAGGCGGCCAGGGCCACGGAGCGCTTCCTGGGCCTCCCGGCGCGCACCTTCTTAGGCTAGCAGGATTGTAGCCGAGGCGCAAATTCCGGCCGCGCTATTGGGGGGGTTCCTTGCGGATCCAGGCGATGAGGGCCTCCGCCGCCGCCAAGTTGGTGGCCAGGGGCACCCCGTGCACGTTGCAGACCCGCATCAGGGCCTGGACGTCCGGTTCGTGGGGCTTGGCGGTCAAGGGGTCCTGGAAGAAGATCACCGCCAACACCCTTCCCTCGGCCACCCGGGCCCCGATCTGCAGGTCCCCGCCCAAGGGACCGGAGAGCACCCGCTCCACGGCAAGGCCCGTGGCCTCCTGGATCCGGGCCCCCGTGGTCCCCGTGGCGAGTAGGGGGTAGCGGGCCAGGACGTCCCTGTGCCGCAGGCAAAAGGCCACCATCTCGTCTTTCTTGGCGTCGTGGGCGATGAGGGCCAGGGCCTTCATGGGCATATTGTAGGCTTAGGGCATGGGGCGCGTGCCTTGGGGTTTTGGGGGCCCGCAGGTTGGCTTCGCCACACGGGGCGCCCAGGTTGGGGCTTTGGGGAGACCCCACCGCAAAAGCCGGGGTGGAGCGCTGAGGTACGGGAACCCGGGGGGGAGGTAGGCCGTGGCCCTCACCTTCCGCGAAGCCCAGGAAGAGGTGGACGCCTGGATCTCCTCCTTCCGGGAGGGCTACTTCCCGCCCCTCCTGATGCTCGCCCGTCTGGCGGAGGAGCTCGGCGAACTCGCCCGGGTCCTGGCTCACCGCCACGGCAAGACGCCGAAGCCGGGGGAGGCGGAGGGGGACCTTGCCGAGGAGCTCGGCGACCTCCTCTTCGTCCTCATCTCCCTGGCCAACCGGGAAGGGGTGGACCTCGAGGCCGCCTTCCGCCGGGTCATGGCCAAGTACCGAGCCCGGGACCGCTCGCGCTGGACCCCCAAGGATGGCGGCTAGGGTCCTCCCCCTGCTCGCCCTGGGGGTGGCTTGGCTCAGCCGGCCCTGAGGCCCAGGACGAGGCCGCCCACGAAGCTCGCGCCGAAGGGGAGGTTGTAGGTGAGGGTGGCGAGGAGCCTGTCCCAAAGGTTTTGGAGGGCGGGCTGTTGCAAAAGGGGCTCCACGTCCCGCTGGATCCGGGTCCAGTCCACCTCCACGTAGCCCGCCTGGGCCAGGAGCTGGAGGGCCACGAAGAGGAGGCCGAGGGCGATGGCCAAAAGCCGCCCCACCTTTTTCAGGGCGTAGCCCACGGCGTAGCCGGCGAGGCCGCCGAAGGTGATCTGGCCCAGGTAGGGGGTAAGGTCGGGTAGCTCCACGGTTCCCACCCTAGCGCGGGGAGGGCGGCGGGGCAAGGGCTCTTTTGCGCCCGGGCCGTTAGGCGCCCTCCAGGCCGAGGAGGCGGGCCTCCCGCTTCATGGCCTCGAGGACGAAGGCCATGTGCTCTTCCAGGGGAACCCCGAGCTCCTCGGCCCCAAGCCGGATCTCCTCCCGGCTCACCCCCTTGGCGAAGGCCTTGTCCTTGAACTTCTTCTTGAGGCTGGGGAGCTCCAGGCCCAGGATGGACCGGTCCGGCCGCACGTACACCGCGGCGGTGATGAGGCCCGTGAGCTCGTCCACGGCGAAGAGGGCTTTGGCCATGAGGGTTCTGCGGGGGGTGCCGGTGTAGCTGGCGTGGCCCAGGATGGCCTCGAGGACCTCCTCGGGGTAGCCCAGGCGCCTAAGCTCCTCCACGGCCCTGTAGGGGTGCTCCTCAGCTCAAAACTTGCACTTATTCACCGCGGGCATGAGTATGCTTGGGGACCACTTGAAGAGGGCTACTGGTTTCCCCTCTTATGAGGGGTGCCATGAGACCAGTAGCCCTATCCCTACTTTGGACCATCCTGGCCCTCATGCCAACCCCCCACCTGCGGGAATCCTTGAAGGCCCTGTTGTTCCTTTTCCTCACCGGTCACGGCAAGGCTAGACCCCAGCACAGCAAGACCAAGTCCCCCTCCGCCCTCTCCCGCTTCCTCAACCGCTACCCCTGGCCCACCCGCGCCCTCATCCGCCTGGCCCGCGAGGAGGCCCAGAAAGCCCTGGACCGGGCCAGGCGGAGAAAGGGCCCCAAGCCCCGCCTCCTGGTGGTCCTGGACCTGGTCACCCTGGAAAAGCGGGGCCACTTCCCCCACCTCCCCCTCTCCTTCTTTCACGGCAAGTGGGGCCTCCACCTCGTGGTCCTTTACCTCGTCTACGGGGACCTCCGCGTCCCCTGGGCCTACCGTCTATGGCGGGGCAAGGGGGAGAAAGGCCTCTCCCTCCTGGCCCTGAGCCTCCTGGCCTCTCTGCCCCTCTGGATGCGCCGGACCTTCCGGATACGGGTGGCCGCGGACGCGGCCTTTGGTACGGCCTGGTTCCTCTTTGGGGTGAGGCGGTTGGGCTTGGAAACGGTGGTGGGGATGCGGCGGGACCGGAGGCTGCGGGGAGGGGGAAGGCTTTTGGACCTCAGGCGGCAGGGGAGCCGGGTCTACCTGTGGGGGCTTTCCTTCCCGGTCTGGGTGGCCTGGTACCGCTACCCCCTGCCCCAAGGGGGCTGGGAGTGGCGGTACGTGGTGGCCACCTTTCCCGCCACGCCCCGGACCATGCTCACCTGGGGAAGGAGGCGGTTCACGGTAGAGCACTTCTTCCGGGCTGCGAAGAGTGAGTTCTCCCTGGGGCAGTTCGGGCAGCGGACGGCCTTGGGGGTGCACCGCTTTCTGGTGCTCTCCCTTCTGGCCTACCTGCTGGCCCACTGGGTGGGGGTGGAGGGGAAGGGGAGCTGGCGGGAGGCCAGGGAGGGGGCAGCTCGGGTTCTCTTGCCCGAGCTGGTGGTGCAGGTCATCCTGCGGGAGCTCCACGCCCTGGGTCTGGGGCCGCCGGGGGGAGGGGGTGAAGGTTTATGCGGGGTATGCGGGAGGTGCAAGTTTTGAGTCAGGGTACTTCTCGTAGTCCATGTCGTGGAGGACGCCGGCGATGGCCCAAAGCTCCTCGTCCTCCCCATAGCGGCGGGCGTAGGCCCGCATGGCCACCTCCACCGCCCGCATGTGCCGTCTCAGGGAGGCGCTTTCCGTCCAGGCCTCCATGAGGGCGAGGGCTTCCTGGAAGCGCGGCATGCCCTAAAGTATACCCATGCGCATCGGCTACGGCGAGGACAGCCACCGCCTGGAGGAGGGGAGGCCGCTTTACCTCTGTGGCCTCCTCATTCCAAGCCCCGTGGGGGCCCTGGCCCACTCCGATGGGGACGCCGCCCTCCACGCCCTCACCGACGCCCTCCTTTCCGCCTACGGCCTTGGGGACATCGGCCTCCTCTTCCCCGACACCGACCCCCGCTGGCGGGGCGAGCGGAGCGAGGTGTTTCTCCGGGAGGCCCTTCGCCTCGTGGAAGCGCGGGGGGCGAGGCTACTTCAGGCAAGCCTCGTCCTCACCCTGGACCGGCCCAAACTGGG
The DNA here is from genome assembly GCF_019974155.1 of Thermus thermophilus. Taxonomy (NCBI): domain Bacteria; kingdom Thermotogati; phylum Deinococcota; class Deinococci; order Thermales; family Thermaceae; genus Thermus; species Thermus thermophilus. Next base: position 1,994,331 of record NZ_AP025158.1, on the reverse strand, counting down.
CCCCCACCGCAAGGCCTTGGTGGATAGCCTATCCCGCCTCCTAAGCCTCCCCCAGGACCGCATCGGCCTCACCTTCAAGACCTCGGAGGGCCTGGCGCCTTCCCACGTCCAGGCCCGGGCGGTGGTGCTTCTGGATGGTTGAGGTCCTGGTCTGGCTCGGCACCTTGGTCTTCGCCGTGACCGGGGCCCTGAAGGGGGTGGAGAAGGGGTCTGACCTCCTCGGGGTCCTGGTCCTGGCCACGGTGACGGCCGTGGGGGGCGGGTCCATCCGGGACGTCCTGGTGGGGACCCTGCCCCCCACGACCCTCCGGAACGAACCCCTCCTTTGGAGCGTGGCCCTCGCCGGCCTTCTCGTCTTCCGCTTCCACCCCCGGGTCCAGGCCCTCGGGCCCCTCATCTACTACCTGGACACCCTGGGCCTCGGCCTCTTCGCCGCCTTGGGGGCGGAGCGAGGGGTGGAGGCAGGGCTTGGGCCCTTCGGGGTGGCTTTGGCCGGGGCGCTTTCGGGGGTGGGGGGCGGGGTGCTCCGGGACGTGCTTTCCGGGGAGGTGCCCGTGATCCTCTACCGGGCGGGGGACCTCTACGCCTCGGCGGCCCTCCTCGGGGCCTGGGTGGTCTACCTGGCCTACCCCTTGGGCCCGGGCCCGGCCCTCTTCCTCGGGGCCGGGGCCACCGTGGCCCTCCGCCTCTTCGGCCGGAGGCTTGGCCTGAGGCTCCCCACCCCGAGGGGTTAGACTCAGGGCATGGACCTCACCCACTTCCAAGACGGCCGGCCCCGGATGGTGGACGTGACGGAGAAACCCCAAACCTTCCGCACCGCCACCGCCGAGGCCTTCGTGGAGCTCACCGAGGAGGCCCTTTCCGCCCTGGAGAAGGGCGGGGTGGGGAAGGGGGACCCCCTCGTCGTGGCCCAGCTTGCGGGGATCCTCGCCGCCAAGAGGACGGCGGACCTCATCCCCCTCTGCCACCCCCTTCCCCTCACCGGGGTGGAGGTCAGGGTGGAGCTCCTTAAGGAGGAAAAGCGGGTGCGCATTGAGGCCACGGTGAAGACCAAGGCGGAGACGGGGGTGGAGATGGAGGCCATGACCGCCTGCGCCGTCGCCGCCCTCACCGTCTACGACATGCTTAAGGCCGCTTCCAAGGGCCTCGTCGTCTCCCAGGTGCGCCTCCTCCACAAGGCAGGGGGAAAGAGCGGGGAGTGGCGCAGGGCGCAGTAGGCCTACCCCGGGGGTGTACGCTGAGTCCATGCGGGTCGCCATTGCCTTAGCCAAGGACGACGCCACCCGGGTCTACCCCGGCCCCTTCGGCCACGCTCCCCGGTACGCCATCTACGAGGCCGGGCCCTCCGGGGAGCTCGTCCTTCTGGAGATCCGGGAAAACCCCTACGCCAAGGCCCACGGGGAGGAGAAGCACGCCAAGATGCGGGAGCTTCTCCGGGACGTGGACCTCAAGGTGGGGGCCCGCTTCGGCCACAAGGGGTCTTTGGGGGCCTTCCCCCTGGCCGACCGGGTGGAGGTGGGGCCGGTCTCCCTGGAGGAGGCCCTGGCCCGCCTTAAGGGGCGAAGTAGCGCCTGAGGAGCTCCCGGGCCTCTGGAGGCAGGGGGGTCTTCTCCAGGTAGACCTCCACCCCCCGGCGCACCGCCTCCGGGGGCCGGCCTGCGGGCCAAGGGGAGGGAAGGGCGGCCTTTTCCCCTTCCTCCCCCTCGCCCAGGAGGCCCACCTCCGGCCCTTGGGCCTGGGTGGGGGGGAGGGCACCCTCTTTCTCCTCCGGGGCACCCCCCGCGCTGGGCCCCCGCCTCGAGGCCTGGGGCGGAGGCGTTTCCCGGCCTCCTCCGTCCTCCCTAGGGGGGGCTTCCGCAGGCCCGGCCTCTTCCCCCGGGCTTCCGGTCCGGGGGAGGGCCCGGACAGAGGAGCCCTCCTCGGGCTGGGCGGGGCTTGCGCCCTCGCCCTGGGGGGAGCCTTCCCCGGGGGCCTCTGGGGGGGGGCCTTGTTCCTTCCCCTGCGAAGGGCCGGCCTGCCCTTCGCCGTTCGCCTCGCCTTGGGCTTCCTTTTCCCCGGCGGCCCCGTCTTGGGCCTGGCCTTCCCGGGATGGGGGGGCCACCCTCTCCACCCCGGCGGGGCCTGGGAGGGAGAAGGGGACGGGCCTGGTCAGGTGGAGCCCTAAGACGAGAAGGAGGGCCAGAACGTAGGCCAGAAGTAGGCCCCAAGGGAATGGGGGAAGCCTCGCGGGGACCTTGCCCGCCTCGGCCCAAAGCCGTTCCTCCCCGTAGGCCAAGGCGGTGGCGTAGGCCAGGCTCACCCGGGAGATCTCCTTTAGGGCCCGCCCCTCCCAAAGCCGGGCAGGGAGCAGAAGCCCTAAGGGGGAAAGAAGGGCGAGAAGCGGGTGAAACACCCCGAGGAGGGCGAGGGCAAGGGCCAAGAGGAGGCGGTACCGCCAGGCCAGGCGGGCGGCGTAAAGCCGGTGGAAGCCGGGGCCCACAAGGGCATTGTAGGGCGGGGCCAGGAAGGCTACAAAGTCCCCTCCAAATAGGCCTGCACCAGCGCCCGGAAAAGCTCGCTGTGGGCCCCGTTTCGGAGCTTGAGGTGCACCAACTCGTGGACAATCACCGCCCAGCGCACCTCCGCCGGTTGGGTCAAAAGCTCTTCGTTTAAGGTCAGCCGGCCGCGGGAGGAGACGCTCGCCCACTTGCGCTGCATGGGGCGGGTCTGCACCTTGCGAAGGCGGTCTTCTACGCCGATGCGCTGCGCCCAGGCGCGTACCTCTGCCAGAAGGATCTCCCGGCTCACCGCCGCACCCTCCCATAAGTGCCCATGCATTAAGCCATCCACATGCCTGCCCCTCTTCGCATCCGCCTGACCCCCCGAACAGGAGGCCCGGCTCTGGGAGCTGGAAACCGATCCCATGGTTCCCTCCAAGGTCCGGCGCCGGGCCCGTCAGCCCGGAAGGGCTACCTTGTAGCGGTACGCCTGGCCGTCCTGGGGTGGACCGCCCCCAGAATCGCCCGCCACCTGGGCCTAGACTGCACCACCGTCCACCGCGACCTTAGGCGGTGGTTGGAGAGGGGGATAGAGGGTCTTGCGGACAGCAAGCCCCCTGGGGCCAGGCCCCGGTCTACCTCGGCCATGAGCGCCTTCCTGCGGGAGCGTCTGCAGGGGGAGGAGGCCTGGACAGCTCCCCAGCTTCTGAAGGCTTTGGAGAAGCGCTTCTTCGTCACCTTCCATCCGGGGACGGTGCGGCGGAAGCTCTTGGAGATGGGCTACTGGTGGAAGAGGATGCGGTATGTACCCACGGGGAAGCCCCGCGAAGTGGAGGGGTTCAGGGCAGCCTTGGGGGATGCTTTCCCGCCAGGGAAACACCTTGAGGCCGAAAGGGGGGGCTGAGGGTGTTCCTTCTGGACGAGAGCGGGTTTGGGCTTTCCCTTCCTCCCATCTACGCCTGGTGCCGGAGGGGGGAGGCCAAGGTGGTGCTGCGGGGGTGGGGTTCCCTGGGCCGGGTGAAGGTGGTGGGGCATCTGGTGCGGGGCCGGGAGGGGGAGCAGCTGTACGTTGGCCTTTCACCGGTCCCGGGCCTTTCGGGAGGCGGCGGAGGGATGGAGGAAGCGGGGGTTAGAGGTGGCCTACCTGCTGCGGTACAGCCCGCACTTGAACCCTGTGGAAAGCATCTGGCGACAGGTGAAGGGGTTTCTGATGCTCTTAGGGGTCCATGAGCTCATGGAGTGTCAAGAAGAGCGGCCTAAGTTGTGTTTCCCAAAGTTTGCTTCTAAAAACTCCTCAACCCTGTTAAAGACGTTGAAGAAAAGGGGTGTTCCAGAGAAGGAAAGTGGAGAGACAGGGCCAATAGTCATAAATGAGTACTCCCGCGAAGCCACATCGAAGGCCGAGTGTGGGTCTCTGAACAACTGATAAAGGTCCAGAGCCTTGCTTCGGCCGCCGACCAACTCGCTCAACGCGCGGAACTCCTGCCCCATTCCCAGGCCGAAGCCGAAGAAGAAGATGCGCAACTGCTCCACGATCCCCCGATGCAGGCTGGAGAGGGTCTGGCTGATGAACATCCAGCCCACGCCGTACTTGCGGGTCGTGCGCGCGGCATCGATGAGCAATTCCCGAATGGCCTTCTTCTCCTGATTCTCCGGATCCTCTCGGGGCGCTAGCCGATGGGCTTCGTCCATAAGAACTAGGGTGTTGAGGCTCCGGCTCTCTTTGTAAGCCGCCTCGGCCGCGCTTCGGATTCCCTCCAGCAGCCGTTTGACCACGAGGGCCTGAATCGTTTCGTTCCAGAGCATCGTGGGTTGATCCTGCACGTCGGCATTGCCTCCGAACAGGGGCAGAGAGGAAACGTCGCCCGAGGCTTTCCTCGCCTGTTCCTCGGAGAGATCGATGACCATCAGCGGCCGGGTTCCCTCTTTCTCTTTGGGTACCAACAGTTGGTAAAGCAGAGAGTCCACCTTTTGAGCATCCTTTCGATCCTCGCGGAACAACCAGGTGACTGGCCTCCAATAGGCGTTGTAAAACTGGTCGGGGTCGGCCTCTTCATACATCGACTGGAACCGCGCCCGAGAACTCTCCGAACGGTAAAACACTTTTTGGATCTGTTCCTCCCCCAGGAGTTGCCAAGCCTTATCAAAGGCGTCCCGAGTGTGCAGGTCTCGCAGATGCACCTTTGCCCGCCTGAGCCGATCGGTCAATGTCTGGCATGCCAGTTCACGGTTCTCCCCTTTGGGGACACTCAACTGCTCGAAGAAAGGCGACTCGTAGAGAATCTGAGCGAACAGTTCCCACCGATCTAGAACCAAATCCCGTACACTAAGAACCTTAGTGGGTTTACCCAGCCGGCGGAGCACGTCGTTCATCGGAAGACGAAACTCCCCCGTCGGTTCCCCGCGCAGATCCTTGGCAAACTCCCCCTGGGGGTCCAACACCAGCATGGCCATCTGCGGGTATCGGGCGTAGGCCAGGAGGATCATCTTAGCCAGCACCGACTTGCCGGATCCGGTCTTGCCGAAGATGCCCAGGTGATACGCCTCGCCGGCGCCATCGGGACCGTGGCCGAAGTGCTTGAACCAAAGGGGCAACTTGGGCGTGGAGCCGTACACCCGCCCCAGGTAGAAGAGTTGGTTCCGGTAGGGGGCCAGCAAGGCGTCCAGGACCCGGTCGTCTACCAGACAGATGGGGGTGCCGGTAGCGGGGACGGTGCCCAGGATGCTGGGGCGGTAGTTGCTGCCGTCGCGAGCGAACACGGCGCTGACCGTCATCTCCCCTTGGTGGGTGTCCTGTCGCTCGCTCACCGCGTCCACCCGTCCCCGCTGGCGGATGAGGCTGCGCATTGTCGGGTCCTCGTGCCACACGTTGCGCAACTTCACTTCGGTGATCTGCCCCAGGGCGTAGTGGTTCTTGCCGTCCTGCCGGAACCGGAAGAGACCGAACTCCCCCACCAGTTTCTTATCCGCCGCGCTGGCCAGAACATCCAGCGCCAATTCCGAGGTCGAAGAGGGCGATCCCACAACACCGATGCGTTCAGCCTCGTCGATCAGCCGATCGATGTCCACCGCTTGCTCCAACATAGCATTTCCTCCCCAAGCGTGATCTAACGGCCGCCTTCTGTACGGTAGCCGTGCAGGTTCAGGAACACATCGCCGATGTCCCCGCCGTAAGTCACGGCCAGCCGCTGGCTGGTCACCTGGCGCAGGGCAGGTACTGCCCGGCCCAGGTGTTTCACCATCCGGTCGGCCAGGTAAAGGGGGTACGGCTCCAGCATCCCCGGCGCGCTGCACTGAAAGCGCAGCGCCTGGATCACCGTTGCCAGCCGAGCCCGGTTCTCCGCCACGGTGCGGCTCATCTCCAGCCGCAGGGCCGGCAGCCAGGCCCAAGGGCGGTAATAAACAACGCGCACTTCCTCCAGCAGATGGATGATCTCATCCCGCAGCTTTTCCGCCTGCCCACGGATCTCCTCGGGAAGAAGATCCAGATTGATGTGCCAGGGCTGCCTTGGCGATTCCAGCCTTTGGGGGTCGGTAAACTCCCCAGGCTCCAGAAGGTTCGTGAGCATTGCCCGGTCGTCCATCTCCCATTTAAACCGCTCACCGATCTCCCGGCGGACTGAGTACTTGGGCACCGCTACCCATGCCCTGTCAGTGCGGCGGGCCTGGAGGACCGTGTGGTAAGCCTTGAGGTAGTTCAGGGTATGATCGCGCAAGTGGGCGGTGAGGCGAAGGTCGGGGGTCTGGATCGCTCGGTTGAGGGCCTGGTTGAAGTAGATGAGCGGGGTAGTAAGGGAGCCGTCCAGGAAGACTACATCGTGCGGGGCCTGGCTCGCCAGTTCCAGTTCCATTCCCATCATCACCGCCCGGGCCAGGGTGCCTGTCTCCTCCTCGTGCGCCTCGGCATCCACATAAACCCGGTGGCGTGGCTCCGGCCAGAAGCGGGTCTCCGAAGGTGGCGTAAGCCCCTCCACCGCGACCGCGGCGGCCGCCACCAGATCGGTCGCCACCAGCCGCTCCAGGGCGTAGGCCCCATCTACCCCGCAGGTGGTGGGGACGGAGACAGCAGGTAGTTCTCCTTCCCGGCGGAGAAGGCCGCTTTCCTCCAGCGCTTGACGGCGCTGACGGCGTTCAGCCCGCAGTCGTTCAAAATCGGCCTGCATCCGCTGACTCAATGGCTCTGTCCGGATCAGCATCTCTTCCACCAAAGCAGCGGGTAGATCAGCAAATGGACGTTCGTTTTCACCGTTCATCGGAACGCACTCCAGTTGCTTCGTTTCGCACGAGCAGGCTTTCCAGCAACTGCTCGGCTTCCCACTTATACCAGCCATCCACCCGTGCTACTCGGGGAAGTAACCATCGCTCTCGCCAATAAGCACCCAAATCCGCAAAGGGGAGATCCTTGTACTCTGGTTCGTCTGTCCTTCCTTCCATATAGTCGTCCAAGTTGTGGATCAGAGGGAAAAGGAACACCTCCCGTCGGATTGTGTGTTTCAATAGTGCACCGGAGAACCCCAGCCGCTCCAGGGCCCGAACGCAGGTCTGCCATTTGATGCGGGGACCGACATTGTATCCTCCGCGTGTGCTGATACCTTGCGCCTCCAGATACTCTCGGAAGAGAGGATAGAGTGGCTCCAGGTGGAAGGTTCCGTAGCCCTCCGTGTAGCCGATAGAAATGGCAATCGGCTCGCCATTGTATTTGAGACGATTATACAGGCTACTTCGGCCAAAGGCGCTGGTAGTGGTCAGAGCGACCAAGTGGGCTGGTAAGACTCGTCCCTCTATTTCGGTGCGTCGACCCTCATATTTCCGGCGGTAGGCCTCCCGCACCTCGTTTGAGGCAGCAGCCAGAGCGACTAGTTTTCCCCCTAGTAGGTAGCTGTACGGAGGAAGTGCCCCTAGCGTATGGATGTCCATCGTCTGGTTGACCAGTTCCGTTTTCCGCCCCGGCGGATATTGAAACCGCCTGTCACGAGGAGGGAAGGAAAGAGGCGGGGATTGGAGCGCCAGAATACCCATCAGATACGGCTGGCCTTCTGGGTTCCTGTTACCCTCGTCCAGAATCAGAAACCGCAACCGGCGCCCATATCCCTTGGAGTAAGGGAGGGACCATGTGAGCCGCGCCAGCCGGAAAAGCTCGCGTTGCCAGGGGGTAGTGGCCTCTACTAACACGGGACGGATCGCTTCTGGGTTAATATCCCGACCGTCGGCGAAGTAGGGACGGAGGCGCGGCCACAGGTTTTCCACCCATCCCTGCATCTGGTACAAGGCTAGACGACGGACAGCATCGTGCAATCGGCGTAGGAAGTGCTTATCGCTGTTACCTTCCAAGGCCAATTCCCCATTCTCAACCTTAAAGCCAAGTTCCCGGAGATGTTCAATTACGCGTTTACGCAGCTCCGCTTCGACCGACATAACCATTCTAGAAAGCTTCTTCTTCCGTACGGCATTCGTCAGGTACTGGCCTAGTCCCTTATCCTGCTTGCGGATGTTGGTCCAGCGGGCCTCCTCGGGGATGTAAAAGCGCACCAGGCCACGTCCCTGGGCGATTGCGCCCTCTTTACGCTCCTCCTCCACGAGGCTTAAGGCCACCTCCCGGTTGCTGCACTCCTCGGCCAGCCGGTATAGCTCCTCCTCCAACACGTCGGAAAGCCGTTCGAGGAAGGCGAGGGGCAGGATAGAGTCCTTGAACTTGGGTGCGCCCACGGGGCCACGGATGGCGCAGGCGGCGTCCCAAAGCCAACTCTCTAAGGTGATGTCTAGCGGCATAAACCCTCTGCAAAGGCCCAGAAGGGGCTTCCTTCGTAAAAGTCTACTCCAGTTACTCCAGATAGAGGGCCAGAGCGTTCACCACGGGCCTGGGGGAGCCCGTGTAGGGGCTCCTGAGCTGCCCCTTCACCCAGAGCTGGGCCGAACCGCCCCCGTCCATCCTGAGCGCGTTCCAGGCGCCTAAGGAGAGGAGGGCCCGGGCCAGGGCCCCGGGGGTGGTGGGTTCGGAGACGAGGAGCCAGAGCTTCCCCTCCTTCGTCCAGGCCACCGCCGCCTGGGGGGCTACGGCCTGGAGGGGTCTCGGGTCCTTGAAGTTCTCCTTGGCGGGGTCGTAGGCGTACCGGCCCTCCTTGAGGAGGAGGGGGCCTCCCTCCAGGGCGTAGCGGAAGGGGGGGGTGAGGGTGCCGTAGAGGGCGAGCCTGCCTCCCACCTCGAGGGGAAAAGGAGGGGCGTCCCTGGGGAAGGTAAGGGCCCAGTGCCCCGGGGGAAGCTCGGCCGGGGCGGGGAGGAGGTCCACCACCCGGTCCTCCCGTACCAGGGCCACCTCCTCCCCCTCCCGCCCCACGGTCCCCGGCACCGTGTGGGCGGTGTAGCGGGCGCGGGAGGCGTTCACCCCCACCCGTACCCGGCTCCCGTCCGGCCCCACCGCCTCGGCGACGAACTGGGGGAAACCCAGAAAGAAAGCGAAGCCGTCCCAGAGGAGGGCCACCCGGCCGTAGGGGTAGGAGAGGGTCACCCCGTCCTGCACCCAAAGCCCGATGGGGGTGCCCGTCTTCGGGTCAAAGTAGCCGCCGTTTAAGACGGCGAGGGCCCCCGGGGCCAGGTCCTTGGGAAGCGCCCTCTTCCCCGGGGTGCCCACGGGGAGGAGCCTTCCCCGTTCCGCCTCCACCAGGTAAAGCCTAAGGGGCTCGGGGGCGAAGCCGTAGACCTCCCGGTAGCGCACCCCGGGGGAGAGGACCTCCTCCACCTCGGGGGCGAGGAGGTAGAGGTCCAGGACCAGGCGGGGGGGGTCCTCGAGGGGAAAGAGGCGGTAGTAGAGGTGGCCCTCTTCCGCCCGCAGGGCGAGCTCGGTGGCCTCGGGGAGGAGGCGGACCCTGGCCTTTAGGCCCTTAGGCCAGGGGGCCTTGAGGAGGTCTGGGGCGAGGTAGGGCAGGTAGAGGGTGGCCCCCGCCTTACCCCGCTCTTCCCGGGGCTCGGCCGGGTAGGGGGCGGGCAGGTCCAGGACCACCCTTAGCCCCGAGGGCCTCTCCCCGAAACGCACCCCCGCCTCCGCCACCCGGAAGTACCCCAGGGCCTTCAGGGCCTCCAAGGGAAAGAGGTCTTCTTGGGGCGGGGGGAGCTCCGCCCCAAGGGGCTCGCTCCAGCCCACCCCGGGGACGTAGACGAAGCGCTTCCCGCTCCCCTGGTACACCCAGGCCCCCCCTTCCTCCCGGAAGGTGAGCCCCAGCTGTTCCACGGGAAGGAGGGTCTGGCCTAGGGCGAGGCCGAAAAAGAGGAGGAGGGCGAACCGCCTCATCCTCCCAGGAAACCAAAACTTTCTGAGAAGCGGATGGAGCCTTATACCCTTTCCCAGAGCTTCCTTCGCCTAAGTGGTTGCACGTTGATTTCGCAACACGGGTTACCCGAAATAAGGCTCGGGGAGGTTCTTTTGGGGCCCCCACCGCGGCGAAGGCCGCGGTGGGGGCCTTAGCTGGCTCGAGGAAGCCCTTTGCCAGGACCCCCATGCTGGCGCAAGCCAGCATGGGGTGGGATTACCCCTTGACCACGATGAGGGGCCTGAGGCGGGCCACCTTTTTCCCGATCCCCGCTCCCTCCACCGCCTCCACCACCAAGGAGACGTCCTTGTAGGCCTCGGGCATCTCCTCGTCCACCGTGGCCCGGGTGGCGGCCCGCACCAGGATGCCCCTTTCCGCAAGCTCCTTCACCAGGTTCCGCTCCCGGGCCACCTTTTTGGCCTGGTGGCGGCTCATCTTGCGCCCGGCCCCGTGGCAGCTACTTCCGAAGGAAACCGCCATGGCCTTTTCCGTCCCCGCGAGGACGTAGGAGTATCGGCCCATGTCCCCGGGCACCAAAACGGGCTGGCCCACCCGGCGGTAGGCCTCGGGGACCTCCGGGTGGCCGGGGCCGAAGGCCCGGGTGGCCCCCTTGCGGTGGACGAGGACCCGCCTGCCCCCGTGCTCCTCAAACTTGGCGTTGTTGTGGGCGAGGTCGTAGAGGACCCTAAGGCCGTGGTCCCTGGGGGTAAAGCCCACCTTCTCAAAGGCCTCCCGTACGAAGTGGGCGATGAGCTGGCGGTTGGCGAAGGCGAAGTTGGCGGCGGCGGCCATGGCCTGGAGGTAGTCCTGGCCCTCGGGGCTCTTTATGGGGGCGGCGGCGAGCTGCTTGTCCACGAGCTCAATGCCGTACCGGGGGGCGGCTTTGAGGAAGCGCTCCACGTAGTCCTGGCAGACCTGGTGGCCTAAGCCCCGGCTTCCCGTGTGGATGAGGACGGTGACCTGTCCCCGGAAGAGCCCGTAGGCCTCGGCCGCCTCCTCGTCGTAGACCTCGTCCACGTACTGCACCTCCAGGAAGTGGTTCCCGCTTCCCAAGGTGCCGATCTGGGGGGCCCCCCGCTCAAAGGCCCTTTCCGAGACCTTGTCGGGGTTGGCCCAGGGGAGGCGGCCTTGGGACTCAATGAAGCCCAGGTCCTCGGGGTAGCCAAAGCCCCGCTTCACGAGCCAGCCCGCCCCCTCCTTGAGGATTTCTTTGAGCTCCTTTTTGCTAAAGCGCACGTCCCGCCTTTCGCTTCCCACCCCCGAGGGGACGAGGCGATAGAGGGCGTCGGCGAGCTCCTTCTGGCGGGGGAGGAGGTCTTCCAGGGTGAGGTGGGAGGCGAGGAGGCGGACGCCGCAGTTGGAGACCACGAACCCCTCGGCCACGAAGTTGTGGTCCGGGTGGGCCATGGAAAGGTCGTACACCTTCCCCCCGTAAGGCACCCGCTCCACGGCCACCACCCGGTCAAAGAGCATCGCCCCCTGCGCCGCCACGAACTCGGGGAAGGTGGGAAGGCCCTGGGGCCGGAAAGCGCCCCGCTTCTCGTAAAGCGTCCGCTCTGCGAAGCGGCGGGGCACCCCAAGCCGGTGGGCGATGGCCGCCACCTTCTCGCCGGCCTCCCGCAGGGCCAAAACCTCCGCGGCCATAGACTCCCTCCGAGCCAGGTGGGCCTGTTTCAGGCGGAGGTAAAGGGCGGCGAGAAGGGCGAGGCGCGCCTTCTTAGGAGCGTAGGCGTAGCCCACCTCCTCGTAAAGCCGGGCGAGGTTCTCCGGCGTGGAGCGGAGGATGAGCTTGAAGCGGTGAGAGGGGTCCTCGGGTTCCTCCCAGTCGGCCTCCTCGCGAAGGTCCTGGACCTCGAGGCCCAAGGAGGCCACCAGGCGGGCGAGGTCTTCGGTGAAGGCACGCCCTTCCTCCAGGAAGCTTCGGCGCTTGGATTGGGAAAGCACCGGAGGGACCAGGTTGTACTCGTGGCCGCTTACGGCCTTGGGCGCGGAAAGCTCTGCCCCGAAAAGGCCCGCGAGGAAGTTCGCCTTAAGCCAGGGAGGAAGGGCAAAGAGCCAAGCAGGCAGCCTGAAGCCCTGCTTGGCCTTGGCCCCCTCAGGGAGGCCGAGGGCGCGGAAGAGGAGGAAGAGGGCACGGGAAGACACCTTCAGACCCGCCTCCGCCGCGTCAAAGGTCCGCCCCCGGAAGGTGGGGTTGCGGCGGCGCAAGTAGGGTCCCCCTGCCCGGAAACCCAGACGCTCCAGGTCGGCTTTGGCCTCCCGCAACCCCTCCTCCTCCCCGTAGAGGACCAGGTAGGCCCGCCCCCCCGAGCGGTAAAGGGTGCCGTCCCCGAAGGCGTAGCCCAGGAGGCGGAGGAGGGCGGGGAGGTGGGGATGGTCCGCCCGGAGGGGAAGAAGGCCCCGCGCCCGGAGTTCCCGGGGCGCCTGGGGAAAGCCGAGGGTCCGGGCCCAGGCTTCCGCTTCCTCCTCCTCGAGGAGGGATAGGGGTGGAGGGGGCTCGTAGGGAAGGCCCCGGAAGGGGTGGACCGCCACCCGGTCCCCCGGCCGCAAGGCGCCCGCAGGCCGCATCCCCTCGGGGGTGTAGAGGGGGTGGTCCGGGGTCGCCTCCAGGACGAACCCGCCCTCGGTGCGGAGCCTAAGGAGTTCTTCCGCCTCCCGGGAAAGGAGAAGCGCCGCCTGGGCCGCTTCCGGGCGCTCCCCAAGCCGCCACACCACCAGGTTGGGGGCTCTTTCCTCCGCCAGCTCCTCTATGGGGCGGGTGTACCCGTCGCGGAAGAGGATCCGGGTTCCTGGGGGCAGGCAGTTGATGTCAAACCCTACGCCGCCCGGGCTCACCACCCCGCCCTCCTCCGGGTCAAAGGCCGCCACCCCCCCGATGGGGAAGCCGTAGCCCCAGTGGATGTCGGGCATGGCCAGGGCGGGCTCCACGATGCCCGGGAGGGTGGCCACGTTCATGAGCTGCTGCAAGGAGGCGTAGTTTTCCGCCTCGAGGTCCTTTAGGATCTCCTTTGAGGCGAAGAAAACAGCGTCCACCCGCATCTTCCCCTGCCGGGGGATGCGGTAGGTGTAGGGGGCGATCTTCTCAAAGCGCATGGGGCCCTCCTCTAAAAACAACGTCCGGGCCAGACGGCCCGGGCTCATCTTTAGGCTAACCCCTTATGCGTTATGCGTCAAGGCTTGCGCTTGAGGGCAAGGAGAAGGCCCCGGGTGCACCCGGGGCCTCGGCTGGAGCCGGTGGCCGGATTTGAACCGGCGGCCTACCGCTTACGAGCTCCCCTAAAACCGGGCTTTTGGGGAAGGCGGTTGTGGCGAAAAGCGTTCAAAAGGGTACTTTAGGGGGGTTTTGGTTGCCGTTGGTTCTTGCTGTTCCCCGTTGCTTATTGGTCAAAATCTTGGTCTATCCTCAGGCCAAACCCCTGACTTTTTCCCTCAGGGACTGCGCTTTGGAGGAGTTTTGCCGCGCCCACCCCTCCAAGCGGTTTGCCATCTCCCAAAGGAAGCGGGCCAAGTCCCTCATAAGAACTCCCCCTGGGTTTTTCTCTTAGTATGGGGTCATGCGGCTGACCAAACACCAACGCCGCCCCCGGCTGGAACTCAAGCTGCGGCATCACCCGGACAACCTGCACGCCCTCTACCGGGAAAGCGAGGACCCCGTGGAACGCGCCCGCTGGCACGCCATCTGGCTCCTCGCCACAGGCCACTCCATCCCCCAGGTGGCCCAGACCCTGGGCTACTCCACCCGCTGGGTCCGCAACACCCTCCACCGCTACAACGAAGGCCAGCCCATGGCCGACCTCCGGCACCAAAACCCAGGCCAGCCCCCCTTGCTCTCCCCGGAGCTTCAGGAAGCCTTCCGCCAGGCCCTCCTCCAGCCCCATCCCCAGGAGGGGATATGGACGATAAGGAACGCCGCCCTGTGGCTCTCGGAGAGGCTGGGCCGTCCCGTGGACCCCAGGCGGGCCTGGACCTGGATGAAGCGCCTGGGCTTCGCCCCCCTCCGCCCCCGTCCCCGGCACCGGGAGAGGGACGTGGAAGAGGGGGAGGCCTTCAAAAAAAACTCTTCTTCACCGTTGTCCTCCTGAAGTGCCTCTTCCCCTGGCTTGTCCTGGAGCTTTGGGCTTTTGACGAACACAGGTTGGGCCTGAAGCCCGTGTACCGGCGGGTGTGGGCGCCCCGGGGGAAGACGCCCCTGGCCTGGGTGCGGCCGCGGTACCGGTGGCTTTACGTGTACGGCTTCGTGCGTCCGGGTACAGGGGAGAGCGAGTTTTGGCTTTTGCCCACGGTGAACGCTGTGGCCTTCTCGGAGGTCCTGGGGCGCTTTGCCCGGTTGCGTGGGGCTGGGGAGGGGAAGCTTTTGCTTTTGGTCTTGGACGCGGGTGTGGCCCCTGGTGGACGCGGTGGTGGCCAACGGGCGGGTGGAGACGGAGGAGGAGCTTTGGGCGAGGGTGGAGGCCCGGTGCGCCTACCTGCAGACCCAGCCGGGCCTGATTCGGAGCCATACCCTCTTTCACTGGTGGCCGGGAGGATGCTGAGGGAATGGATCAGGGGGATTTCTTATCAAACCCTCATAGGTACGGTCAAAACGACCGGGCCCATAATCGGAGTGGGTCTTATACCCGGGTTTCAAACCCTCATAGGTACGGTCAAAAGGTGTGGCAGCGGTGCATCATCCAGTCCGTGGACTACAAGTTTCAAACCCTCATAGGTACGGTCAAAAGGTGGGGGCCGCTCGTGACGCAATCTATTGGCAGCAAAGTTTCAAACCCTCATAGGTACGGTCAAAAGAAATCTCCCACCTCCCCCCCTATAACCCCCCCTAAAGAGTTTCAAACCCTCATAGGTACGGTCAAAAGGGGAAACGTGAAGCACCGCTGGTGGATCGAGGGAGAACTGTTTCAAACCCTCATAGGTACGGTCAAAAGCCAGGGGGAAAGGAGGAGGAGATGAAGGAAAAAAAGTTTCAAACCCTCATAGGTACGGTCAAAAGCTTCTGGGGGGGACCCCCCCTCCGGGGGGAACTCTGCGGTTTCAAACCCTCATAGGTACGGTCAAAAGCAAGGTTTATAGCATCGCCCCGGAGATTGCCTTTGAGGGTTTCAAACCCTCATAGGTACGGTCAAAAGCAAAGTGCATTGGAGGAGACGGAGAATCTCTACTAAGTTTCAAACCCTCATAGGTACGGTCAAAAGCCAGGGCGCGGGCCATAAGGCTTTCCACTTGTGGGGCGTTTCAAACCCTCATAGGTACGGTCAAAAGGGGCCGCGGTGAGAGCCTTGAGCACCCCCACCAGTTCCTGTTTCAAACCCTCATAGGTACGGTCAAAAGACGAGTTCGCCCGGGAGGCCACTCCGGGGAACCGCAAGTTTCAAACCCTCATAGGTACGGTCAAAAGGCCCGGTTTCTGGCGCCGCTCGGTTGAGGTCTACCAGGTTTCAAACCCTCATAGGTACGGTCAAAAGGGGCGCTTAAGCCCCTCGGCGAGGCCGAGGGGTAGGCGGTTTCAAACCCTCATAGGTACGGTCAAAAGAAGCCGCTCAGCCTCTTGCCAAGTTGCCGAATTGATGTTTCAAACCCTCATAGGTACGGTCAAAAGCGGAGCTGGTCCGCCGCGTCCTTGCGGGCGTAAAGGGGTTTCAAACCCTCATAGGTACGGTCAAAAGCGATGCTTAAGTTGCTGGCGGAAGATAGGCTCCTCAAGTTTCAAACCCTCATAGGTACGGTCAAAAGGAAGCCTCCCAGTCCTCGGGATGAGCCCAGGGCGGCGTTTCAAACCCTCATAGGTACGGTCAAAAGGGTGGCTACAGAAGAGAAAGCCGCTATGGCTATTCGGTTTCAAACCCTCATAGGTACGGTCAAAAGGGCGGCCACGCGGCGCACCCACCCCCTCCCGAAGACCTGTTTCAAACCCTCATAGGTACGGTCAAAAGAAGGTCCAGCCAGGTGGCATGGAGCGCCCAGGCCTTGTTTCAAACCCTCATAGGTACGGTCAAAAGGAGCTCGCGAGGACCACATGAAAGGGTGGGAGCTATTCACGGTTTCAAACCCTCATAGGTACGGTCAAAAGCGGACCTCCTCCAACCTCGTGACCG
This sequence comes from Thermus thermophilus, assembly GCF_019974155.1. Classification (NCBI taxonomy): domain Bacteria; kingdom Thermotogati; phylum Deinococcota; class Deinococci; order Thermales; family Thermaceae; genus Thermus; species Thermus thermophilus. Next base: position 1,978,461 of record NZ_AP025158.1, on the reverse strand, counting down.
TGACGCTGTTTCAAACCCTCATAGGTACGGTCAAAAGCGCCTAGAAACCACGCTCGCCGAAACTCCACTCCCCATGTTTCAAACCCTCATAGGTACGGTCAAAAGGGCCCTGGGGGTGCCCCCCTGGGCCTTCGCGGGGCTGTTTCAAACCCTCATAGGTACGGTCAAAAGAAGAGGGGTGGGACTTTGCAAAACCGACTGGTAATGCTAGTTTCAAACCCTCATAGGTACGGTCAAAAGCCCCCCGATGAAGAGGGTGGGCAGGACATTTGGCTGTTTCAAACCCTCATAGGTACGGTCAAAAGCAGCCTCGGAATGGTGAACCAGCCATCCGACTTGAAGTTTCAAACCCTCATAGGTACGGTCAAAAGCCCACTCTTCCAGCTCCTCGTCGGACCAGGTGGGCAGGGTTTCAAACCCTCATAGGTACGGTCAAAAGGTTCCTGTGGCGGAGATACTTCGGGCAGTCCCGTACCAGTTTCAAACCCTCATAGGTACGGTCAAAAGGTGCGCACCCCTAGGCCCTCCCAGGCCAGGGCGTATTGTTTCAAACCCTCATAGGTACGGTCAAAAGAGCCAAAATGCTGTCCTGCACGCTAGGCTCTCACGGAACTCTAATCTTCGTTTTCAAGAACCCCTGCGGCCGAGGTGGAAAAGGCCCAGCCGCCTAGGGTCAATGTAGCAGGTCGGGGGGTGTGCGTCAACCCCCCCGGGTTTTGGGGGGGATTGGGGGTTGGCGCCAACTTGGACTTGGTCAAAGTTCAGCGCAGGCGGTAGGGGGTGTAGGGCTGTTCCCCAATCAGGTGCTTTTCCAGCTTGTAGAGCTCCAGGCGCAAGGTGGTCCTGTAGGAGACGGCCCGCCTCAAGGCGCGGTGCTGGTAGGTGGTCTGGAGGGTCTTCTCCCACTCCTCCACTACAAGCCTCCTTCCCGCCTCGGAGAGGAAGACCCCTTCCCCCTCTCGGAGGAAGTGCCCCGGCTTCACCTGCCCCCTGCGCACGAGGCGGAAGACCAACCGGTCGGCGAGGACGGGCCTGAACACCTCGGCCACGTCCAGGTTGACTCAAAACTTGCAGAAACGCCCCGCCCCCTCCTTCCCGCCGCCGCGTGAGCCTCCCGCCGGTGTAGAGGGCGCTATCATGAGGTCATGACCCGGCGCTTTACGGCCCACCTCTGGCGGGAAGGGGACCTCTGGGTGGCCCAGTGCCTCGAGGTAGACGTGGCCTCTCAGGGGGAAACCGAGGAGGAGGCCTTGAAGAACCTTAAGGAGGCCCTGGAGCTCTACTTCGAGCCTCCCACCCCGGAGCGCGCCCCCGTGGTGCGCACGGTAGAGGTGGAGCTTGGCCCCGCCGCTTAGGCCGCTTCCCTACCGGGAGGTGAAGCGCCGCCTCGAGGCGGCGGGGTTTGTCGTCCACTCCTAGAAGGGAAGTCACGTGAAGTTCGTCAGGGAAGACCCGCACGGGCTTCACGTGGCCATCGTCCCCGCCCACCGGGAAATCGCCGTGGGCACCCTGAGGAGCATCCTACGCCAGGCAGGGCTCACCCCCGAGGAGTTCGAGGCGCTTTAAAACGCCCGCCCCCTTCCCTCTGCCCCCCGCGTCATCACCGCCCGGACCACGGCCTCGAGGGCGTCGTGGACCACCCGTCCCTTCTTGGTCAGGGCGCGGCAGGGCCTCCGCCCCCGGGGGCACCACCCCTTCCTGCCACGAGGATAGCCCAACGGGTCAGCCCCGAAGGGGCTAGGTTCCAAAAGAGGCCGCGCTCGTTCATCACCGGCATGAGAACGTAGCCCGCGAAAGCCCCCAGGGGGCCCACCCCCACAGCGGCCTCAGGGAGGTCCAAGCCGTGAATCCGGTGGCCGTGGGCCAGGGGGATGGGTTTGGTCACGGGCGAGGCCCGTAGCTTGGGGGCCACCACCTGCAGAAGACCTTGCCCTCCGGAGAGCCTTATGGCCAGGTGAGCCAACAACCCCTGAGCCTTCTGAAGGACCCGATAGAAGCGGGAGAGGTGGGGGAGGGAGGGGAAGTAGGCCTTGAGGGTGGTCTTGGCGGCCAGGTAGCCTTTGGCGAGGTCCTGGCCTTGCAACAGGAGGGTCACGGCCGAAGGCCGTATCTTGCAGATGGCGAGGGTCAGGAGCTCGGCCAGGGTAGCTTTCTGGTGCTTTTGCTTTGGGGGGAGCTTGAATCCTTGGGCCTGCAGGGCTTTCGGTTCGTCAGCAAGGTACGGGCTAAGCCCGTGACCTACCCAGATGTAGGTAGCCACGAGGAGGGTTTCTGCGTCAAGATGGTAAAGGGGGTGCTCACGATTTTGCTGCATAGCACCCCCTCTTTTTTCACACCCCGAGGGTCCAGATCAAGTAGCACACGAAGGTATTGGTCAAAAGCAACCCCCGCCCTGAGAGTAAGGCGGGGGTTTTTGCGTTCTGGTGTGGAGCCGGTGGCCGGATTTGAACCGGCGGCCTACCGCTTACGAGGCGGTTGCTCTACCGCTGAGCTACACCGGCCCGCCCCTTGAGAGTGTAAACCAAGGGGCCACTTCCCGCAACCGGTCCCCCTCTGGTAGAGTGGGGGGCATGGACCTGCTCTACACCTTGGTCATCCTCATCTACCTCGGCGTGGCCGGGCTACTGGTCTACCTCGTGCTGGTGCAGGAGCCCAAGCAGGGGGCCGGGGACCTCATGGGGGGCTCGGCCGACCTCTTCTCCGCCCGGGGCGTGACGGGAGGGCTCTACCGCCTCACGGTGATCCTGGGGGTGGTTTTCGCGGCCCTGGCCTTGGTCATCGGCCTCTGGCCCCGTTGACAAAGCGGGCCCTCCTCGGTACCATGGGCGTTGCCTGGGGCCGTGGCGCAGTTGGGAGCGCGCCTCAATGGCATTGAGGAGGTCAGGGGTTCGAATCCCCTCGGCTCCACCAAAACACCCCCCGAAAGGGGGGTTTTAGCTTGCGGTTACGCCCCCGCTGGTCTATAGTGGAAGACCGGTAGGGCCCGGGGGCCCGGCAGAGGTGTGGCATGTTCGCGATCGTGAAGACAGGCGGCAAACAGTACCGGGTAGAGCCCGGCCTTAAGCTTCGGGTGGAGAAGCTGGACGCGGAGCCCGGGGCCACCGTGGAGCTTCCCGTCCTCCTCCTGGGCGGGGAGAAGACCGTGGTGGGCACCCCGGTGGTGGAGGGGGCCAGCGTGGTGGCCGAGGTGCTGGGCCATGGCCGGGGCAAGAAGATCCTGGTTTCCAAGTTCAAGGCCAAGGTCCAGTACCGCAGGAAGAAGGGCCACCGCCAGCCCTATACCGAGCTCCTCATCAAGGAGATCCGGGGGTGAGGTATGGCGCATAAAAAGGGTCTAGGTTCCACGAAGAACGGCCGCGACTCCCAGGCCAAGCGCCTCGGGGTCAAGCGGTACGAAGGCCAGGTGGTCCGGGCGGGCAACATCCTGGTGCGCCAGCGGGGCACCAGGTTCAAGCCCGGCAAGAACGTGGGCATGGGCCGGGACTTCACCCTCTTTGCCCTGGTGGACGGGGTGGTGGAGTTTCAGGACCGGGGCCGTCTCGGCCGGTACGTTCACGTGCGCCCCTTGGCTTAAGCGGGCGTAATGTTCCAAGACGTCCTGGTGATCACCGTCGCCGCCGGTAGGGGTGGCGACGGCGCCGTTTCCTTCCGCCGGGAGAAGTTCGTTCCCAAAGGGGGGCCCGACGGGGGGGACGGGGGACGGGGAGGGTCCGTCTACCTCCGGGCCCGGGGGAGCGTGGACTCCCTTTCCCGCCTCTCCAAACGCATCTACAAGGCGGAGGACGGGGAGCACGGCCGGGGAAGCCAGCAGCACGGCCGCGGGGGGGCGGACCTCGTCATCGAGGTTCCTCGGGGGACCCGGGTCTTTGACGCCGACACTGGGGAGCTCCTCGCCGACCTCACCGAGGAGGGGCAGACGGTTCTGGTGGCCCGGGGCGGCGCGGGCGGCCGGGGCAACATGCACTTCGTCACCCCTACCCGCCAGGCTCCCCGCTTCGCCGAGGCGGGGGAAGAAGGGGAGAAGCGCAGGCTCCGGCTGGAGCTCATGCTCATCGCCGACGTGGGCCTCGTGGGCTACCCCAACGCGGGGAAGTCCAGCCTCCTCGCCGCCATGACGCGGGCCCACCCGAAGATCGCCCCCTACCCTTTCACCACCCTGAGCCCCAACCTCGGGGTGGTGGAGGTTTCCGAGGAGGAGCGCTTCACCCTGGCGGACATTCCCGGGATCATTGAGGGGGCGAGCGAGGGGAAGGGTTTGGGCCTCGAGTTCCTGCGCCACATCGCCCGCACCCGGGTCCTGCTCTACGTGCTGGACGCCGCAGACGAACCCCTTAAGACCCTGGAGACCCTCAGGAAGGAGGTCGGGGCCTACGACCCCGCCCTCCTGCGCCGGCCGAGCCTCGTGGCCCTCAACAAGGTGGACCTCCTCGAGGAGGAGGCGGTGAAGGCCCTGGCGGACGCCCTGGCCCGGGAGGGGCTCGCCGTGCTTCCCGTAAGCGCCCTCACGGGGACGGGGCTTCCTGCCCTTAAAGAGGCGCTCCACGCCCTGGTCCGTTCCACCCCCCCGCCGGAGATGCCCAAGCCCGTGCCCCGGAAGGAGGTCCAGGCCGGGGTGGAGGTGGTGCCCGTGGCCGAGGGGGTCTACGAGGTCCGGGCCCCCGAGGTGGAGCGGTACCTCGCCCGGATCAAGGGGGATTTGATGGAGGCGGCCGGATACCTGCAGGAGGTCTTCCGGCGCCAGGGGGTGGAGGCCGCCCTCCGGGCCAAGGGCGTGCGGGCGGGGGACCTGGTGCGCATCGGGGGGCTGGAGTTTGAGTACATCCCGGAGGTCTGAGTGCGGATCGGGCTCTTCGGGGGGAGTTTTGACCCCATCCACCTGGGTCACCTCCTGGCGGCAAGCCAAGCCCAGGAGGTTTTGCGCCTGGACCGGGTGCTCTTCGTGGTGGCGGCCCGCCCGCCCCACAAGGTCCCCGTGGCCTCTGCCGAGGCCCGCTACGAGATGACCCTCCTGGCCGTGGCGGAGGACCCGCGGTTTACGGTCTCCCGGCTGGAGCTGGACCGCCCGGGCCCGAGCTACACGGTGGACACCCTGCGCGAGGCGCGGCGCCTTTTCCCCGAGGACGAGCTCTTCTTCATTACCGGGGCCGACGCCTACCGGGACGTTCTCACCTGGAAGGAAGGGGAGCGGCTTCCCGAGTACGCCACCCTGGTGGCCGTGGCCCGGCCCGGCTACCCTTTGGAGGAGGCGCCCCTCCCGGTGGTGCCCCTCTTCGTGCCCGAGGTGGGCATCTCCAGCACCGAGATCCGCCGCCGGCTAAGGGAGGGAAGGAGCGTGCGCTACTGGGTTCCGCGCGCGGTGGAGGTGTACATTGAAAAGCACGGTCTCTATCGCTGATCTGGAGGCCAAGGTCCAAAGCCTCGTCCGTCCCGAGCGCATGGAGCACATCCGCCGGGTGGCGGAGCTCGCCCGGGAGATCGCCCGCAACAACGGGCTGGACCCCGAGCGGGCTTACCTGGCGGGCCTGCTCCACGATGCCGCCCGGGACCTCCCGGAGGAGGAGCTGAGGCGCCTCGCCCCCCCGGAGAACGAGGTGGAGGAGGCCCACCCCCTCGCCCTCCACGGGCGGGCGGCCCGGGCCTTGGCCGCCTCCTGGGGGGTGCGGGACGAGGAGGTCCTCGAGGCCATCGAGGGCCACGTCTACGGCGTGGACCCCGAAAACGGGATCGGCATGGCCCTCTACGTGGCGGACGTCTCCGAGCCCGGCCGGGGGGTGAACGGGGAGATCCGAGAGCTCGCCCTGGCGGGCCGGCTTAAGGAGGCGTACCGCCTGGCGGTGCGGAACAAGGTCCACTACCTCAAGGCCAAGAAGATCCCCATCCACCCCAGGACCCTGGAGGTCTACCACAGCCTCTGATGCGTCCCCGCCTCTCCTTCTTCCTCCTCGCCTTGGCCCTTTTCGCCCTTGGGGGGGTCCTCTCCTGGCCGAGGCCCGCCGCCCTTTCCACCTCCGCCCCCAAGCGGACGGGCCCGGTGCCGGAGATGGGGGTGGTGGTGGCCGCCCGGGACATCGACTACTGCGCCCCCCGCACCCCTTGCGGCCCGGGAAGCCGGACGGACACCATCTTCTACGTCCGCGTCCGCGGGGGGGAGGCCGTGGGCGTGGCCGTTCCCCGGGACCTCTACAGCCCCCTTGTGGGCGGGAAGATCAACGCCGCCTACGGCCGGGGAGGCCCTGAGCTCTTGAAACGAGCGGTGGAGGAGGCCACGGGCCTCGTGGCGGAGCGGCACCTCGTCTTCACCCTGGAGGGGGTGGCCCGCGTGGTGGACGCCGTGGGGGGGGTGGAGGTGTACCTGGACCGCCCCATGCGCTACGTGGACCGGGCGGCGAACCTCTACATTGACTTCCCCGCCGGCAGGCTCCACCTCTCCGGGGAAGAGGCGGTGAAGTACATGCGCTTCCGCCACGATGCCCTGGGGGACTACGCTCGCCTGGACCGGATCAAGGCTGTGGCCACCCAGGTGGCCCGAAAGGCCCAGGACCCCCGGGTCTGGCCCGCCCTGGCGGCCGCCCTGCGGGAGGTGTGGCGCGAGCTGGACACCGACCTCAGCCTGGAGGAGGTTCTGGATTACCTTCCCTACGCCCGGGATTTCCAGGTGGCCCTGGCCACCCTGCCCACGCGGGAGGGGGCGGGCACCTACCTCTACGTGGACGAGGCGCGCAGGGGGGAGCTTCTTTCCGCCCTTTTCGGGGGGCCGCCCCTCACCCCGCCCCCCGGCCTCCCGGTGCGCTTGAGGGGGGACGCCGGGCTCATCGCCTGGGGCCGGGCTTTCCTGGAGCGGGAGGGGGTGGAGGTGTGGACGGAGGAGGCCGAGGTGGCCCGGAGCGCCGTTTACGCCACCGACCCGGCGGTGGGCCGTTACTACGCGGGCCTGTTCCACCTTCCCGTCATCGCCCCCCACCAGCCCTTGGCCGAGGTGGTGGTGGAGCTCGGGCCGGACCTGCTACACTAGGGGCAGATGGTCAAGACCAAGGAGGCGGTAGCGCTGATCCAGCGGATCAAGGAACTCCTCGCGGAAAAGAAGGCGGAAAACGTGGTGGCCCTGGACCTGCGCCGGGTCTCGGAGACCCTGGACTACTTCGTGGTCGCCAGCGCCACCAGCACCCCCCACTTGCAGGCCCTGGAGCGGCACCTCCTGGAAAAGCTGGAGGAGGAGGACCTCCGCCCCCGGCCCACCGCGGGCCAGAGCCCCCGTTGGGTGGTCCTGGACTACGGGGAGGTGGTCGTCCACCTCATGACCCCCGAGGCCCGGGAGTACTACGACCTCGAGGGCTTCTGGGCCGACGCCGAGCGGCTTTAAGTACCCCGGCCCCCTGGGGACCGCCCCGTGCGGGCGCAGGCCGACGTGGGGGTAGGCCTAGACCTTGGGCGGGGCCAGGGGCCCCATGATGAACCGCTGAAAGGCCAGGTAGAAGGCCAAGTAGACGGCGAACTGGAACCAGAAGTGGGCGGCCCAAGGGAGGCCCAGGGCCCCGAGGACCACGATCACCGTCACGGCCGCCGTCATGACCAGGGTGGTCCGGAGGAAGATCCCGGGAAGGTAGGGGAGGAACTGCCGGAAGGTCTTGGGCCTGCGGGCCTCCCACTCCTTCAGGGCCTTCTTCTTGAGCTTCTCCTGCCGCTTCTTCTTGCCCACGGGGAAAGTATACTGGGGACCGTGAGAACCGTGAGCACCGTGGCCGAGCTGCGCCGGGCCCTGCCCCGGGAGGGCGTGGGCTTCGTCCCCACCATGGGCTACCTCCACCGGGGGCACCTCGCCCTGGTGGAACGGGCCCGGCGGGAGAACCCCTTCGTGGCGGTCTCCGTCTTCGTCAACCCCCTCCAGTTCGGCCCCGGGGAGGACTACCACCGCTACCCTCGGGACCTGGAGCGGGACCGGGCCCTTTTGGAGGAGGCGGGGGTGGACCTCCTCTTCGCCCCCGGCGTGGAGGAGATGTACCCCGAGGGCTTCGCCACCCGGGTCCAGGTGGAGGGTCCCCTCACCGCCCTTTGGGAGGGGGCGGTGCGCCCCGGCCACTTCCAGGGGGTGGCCACGGTGGTGGCGCGGCTTTTCCTTTTGGTCCAGCCCCAAAGGGCCTACTTCGGGGAGAAGGACTACCAGCAGCTCCTCGTGGTGCGGCGGATGGTCCGGGACCTGGGCTTCCCCGTGGAGGTGGTGGGGGTGCCCACGGTGCGGGAGGAGGACGGCCTCGCCCTTTCCAGCCGCAACGTCTACCTCTCCCCCGAGACCCGCAGGAAGGCCCCCGTGCTCTACCGGGCCCTTTTGGCCATGCGGGAGGTGGCGGGGCGGGGGGGAAGCGTGGCCGAGGCGCTCCGGGCGGGGGAGGAGGTCTTGGCGGGGGTGCCCGAGTTCCGCAAGGACTACCTCGCCATCGTCCACCCCGAGACCCTCCTGCCCCTTTCCGACTGGGTCGCAGGGGCCAGGGGGATCGTGGCCGGGAGGTTCCCCGAGGCGCGGCTTATTGACAACTTGGAGGTCTACCCATGAGCGAGGCCCAAGGCCAGGGCAAGCAGAGCCTCGTGGAGATGCTGAAGGCCATGGTCCAGGCCCGGGCCTCGGACATCCACCTGCAGGCCGGAGCCCCCCCCACCGTCCGGATAGACGGCAAGCTCCGCCCCTTCGGTAGCCGCCCCCTCACCCCCAAGGACACCGAGGCCATCGCCCGGGCCCTCCTCACCCCGGAACAGCTGGAGGAGCTGGAGTACCGCAAGGAGATGGACTTCGCCTACACCATTCCCGGGGTGGCCCGCTTCCGCTGCAACCTCCTGAGGCAACGGGGGAGCTTAGGCCTGGTGATGCGGGTGGTCTCCGAGGTGATCCCGAGCTTTGAGGCCCTGGGCCTCCCCCGGGAGGTGATGGAGGGCCTCGCCGCCAAGGAGCGGGGCCTCATCCTGGTCACGGGGCCCACGGGGAGCGGCAAGAGCACCACCCTGGCGGCCCTCATTGACCACATCAACCTCCACTACGCCAAGAACATCATCACCATTGAGGACCCCATTGAGTTCCTGCACAAGCACAAGAAGAGCCTCGTGGTCCAGCGGGAGGTGGGGCTGGACACGGACAGCTTCTACACCGGCCTCAAGTACGCCCTCCGCCAGGACCCCGACGTGATCATGGTGGGGGAGATGCGGGATAAGGAGACGGTGGAGGCCGCCCTCATGGCGGCGCAGACGGGCCACCTGGTCCTCTCCACCCTCCACACCCTGGACGCCTGGCGGACCATCAACCGGATCATTGACTTCTTCCCCCTGCACGAGCACCGTCAGGTGCGCATCCTCCTCGCCGAGTCCCTCCTCGGCATCCTCTCCCAGCGCCTCCTCCCCAAGGCCGACGGCCAGGGCCGGGTCCTCGCCTTGGAGATCCTCATCGCCACCCCCTACGTGCGGGAGCTTCTCAAGGACGAGGAGAAGACGCCCCAGATCAAGGAGGCCATGATGGAGGGGTCCCTCTACGGGATGCGCACCTTTGACCAGCACCTGGTGGAGCTCTACACCGAGGGGCTCATCTCCCTGGAGGACGCCCTTTCCGCCGCCACCGGCCCCCACGAGTTCCGGCTCCTCCTCACCAAGGCCACGGGGCAGACTTACTGACGCTCTTCCCCTCGCCTGCCTGGCCCAAAAGAAGCCCCCTGGAAACCCTTTTCCGGGCCCCCACGCTGGCCCGAGTCCATATGGGATGGGGCCGTTCCACGCTTCCAGAGGGGGTATAATCGGGCGGGAGGCGTTTATGCTGGTAACGGGTCTAGAGATCTTGCGCAAGGCGCGGGCGGAAGGCTACGGGGTCGGGGCCTTCAACACCAACAACATGGAGTTCACCCAGGCCATCCTCGAGGCCGCCGAGGAAATGCGGAGCCCCGTGATCCTCGCCCTCTCCGAGGGGGCGATGAAGTACGGGGGCCGGGCCCTCACCCGCATGGTGGTGGCCTTGGCCCAGGAGGCCCGGGTGCCCGTGGCCGTGCACCTGGACCACGGCTCTAGCTACGAGAGCGTCCTCAAGGCCCTCAGGGAGGGCTTCACCAGCGTCATGATTGACAAGTCCCACGAGGACTTTGAGACGAACGTCCGGGAGACCAAGCGGGTGGTGGAGGCGGCCCACGCCGTGGGGGTCACGGTGGAGGCGGAGCTTGGGCGGCTTGCGGGGATTGAGGAGCACGTGGCCGTGGACGAGAAGGACGCCCTCCTCACCAACCCCGAGGAGGCCCGGATCTTCATGGAGCGCACGGGGGCCGACTACCTGGCGGTGGCCATCGGCACGAGCCACGGGGCCTACAAGGGGAAGGGGAGGCCCTTCATTGACCACCCCCGGCTTGCCCGCATCGCCGAGCTCGTCCCGGCCCCCCTCGTCCTCCACGGGGCAAGCGCCGTGCCCCAAGAGCTCGTGGAGCGCTTCCGGGCCGCAGGGGGCGAGATCGGGGAGGCCGCGGGCATCCACCCCGAGGACATCAAGAAGGCCATCTCCTTGGGCGTCGCCAAGATCAACACCGACACCGACCTGCGCCTCGCCTTCACCGCCCTCATCCGGGAGGCCCTGGGGAAAAACCCCAAGGAGTTTGACCCCAGGAAGTACCTGGGCCCCGCCCGGGAGGCGGTGAAGGAGGTGGTGAAAAGCCGCATGGAGCTCTTCGGCTCCGTGGGGCGGGCTTAAGTACCCCACCGCGGCTTTCGCCGCGGTGGGGGCCCCAAAAGGACCTTCCCAAGCCTTATTTCGGGCAACCCGTGTTGCGAAATCAACGTGCAGCCACTTAGCTCCAGGGAATCCGCACCCCGGGAAAGGCCAGAGGCTCCGCCTCCTCCCCGGGGAGGAGAATGCGGTGCTCCGTGTAGACCCCGGCCTTGGGGGTGCGGTAGACGTGGAGGCGGTTTTCCTTGAGGTCCAGGATCCACACCTCGGGGATGCCCGCCTGGGCGTAGAGGGAAAGCTTAAGACCCTGGTCGTGCTCTAGGCTCGTTTCGGCCACCTCCACCAGGAGGAGTACGTCCTCGGGGGTGGGAAGCCCCTCCCCATAGCTTTTGGGCCGGAGGAGGGCCAGGTCGGGCTGGGGTTCGGAGTGGGGGGGGATGCGGATGGGGTTTTGCGGCCAGACCACGGCCCGATCCCCCAGGGCCTCCGTGAAAAGCCGGGTTAGCCGGGCCACGCTCCAGGCGTGCTTGGGGCCGATGGGGCTCATCCGGTAGACCTCCCCTCCCAAAAGCTCCACGCCCCGTACCCCCCGGAAGAGCCTCTCGTACTCCTCCAGGCCGAACCGGTACCGGGTGGCCATGGCTATAGCGTAGCATGGGCCCATGAACCCCGTGGCCTTCATCCGGGAGAAGCGGGAAGGAGGCAAGCACCGCCGGGAGGACCTCGAGGCCTTCCTCCTCGGCTACCTGCGGGACGAGGTGCCGGACTACCAGGTTTCCGCCTGGCTCATGGCGGCCTTTCTGCGGGGCCTGGACGCCGAGGAGACCCTCTGGCTCACCGAGATCATGGCCCGCTCGGGGAAGGTCCTGGACCTCTCCGGCCTTCCCCACCCCGTGGACAAGCACTCCTCGGGGGGCGTGGGGGACAAGGTGAGCCTGGTGGTGGGGCCGATCCTCGCCGCAAGCGGGTGCACCTTCGCCAAGATGTCGGGCCGGGGCCTGGCCCACACCGGGGGGACCATAGACAAGCTGGAATCCGTCCCGGGCTGGCGGGGGGAGATGACGGAGGCGGAGTTTTTGGAGAGGGCCCGGAGGGTGGGCCTCGTCATCGCCGCCCAAAGCCCGGACCTCGCCCCCCTGGACGGGAAGCTTTACGCCCTCCGCGACGTGACCGCCACGGTGGAGAGCGTGCCCTTGATCGCGAGCTCCATCATGAGCAAAAAGCTCGCCGCCGGGGCGCGGAGCCTCGTCTTGGACGTGAAGGTGGGCCGGGGGGCCTTCATGAAGACCCTGGAGGAGGCGAGGCTTCTCGCTAAGACCATGGTGGCCATCGGCCAGGGGGCGGGAAGGCGGGTGAGGGCCCTCCTCACCTCCATGGAGGCCCCCCTGGGGCGGGCGGTGGGAAACGCCCTGGAGGTGCGGGAGGCCATACGGGCCCTCAAGGGGGAAGGCCCCGGGGACCTTTTGGAGGTGGCCCTGGCCCTGGCGGAGGAGGCCCTAAAGCTTGAGGGCCTGGACCCCGCCCTCGCCCGGAAGGCCCTGGAGAGCGGGGCGGCCTTGGAGAAGTTCCGGGCCTTCCTCGAGGCCCAGGGGGGAGACCCTAGGGTGGTGGAGGACTTCTCCCTTCTTCCCCTCGCCGAAGAGCACCCCCTACTCGCCGAGGAGGAGGGCGTGGTGCGGGAGGTGGACGCCTACAAGGTGGGCCTCGCCGTCCTCGCCCTGGGCGGGGGGCGGAGGCGGAAGGGGGAGGCCATTGACCACGGGGTGGGGGTCTACCTGCTCAAGAAGCCCGGGGACCGGGTGGAACGGGGGGAGGCCTTGGCCCTGGTCTACCACCGGAGGCGGGGCCTGGAGGAGGCCCTTGGGCACCTGCGCGAGGCCTACGCCCTGGGGGAGGAGGCGCACCCCGCCCCCTTGGTCTTGGAGGCCATCTAGGTACCCCAACCGGTGGCGCAACCAAGGGGTGAAATGCCCAAAAAGCGGGTCCCCGGGCCCAAACCGGGGCCGCCCCGCGCCGACCCCAGGCGCGGGGGCTTGGGCCCCCGGGGGGATGGTATACTTCCGGGGATGAAAAGGCGGCCTGTCCGGTACACCCTCCTCCTTGCCCGAAGCGGTGGGGGGAGCCGGGCCCTCACCTTTCCCGGCTGGGCCTTTGGCCTCTTCCTGGCCTTCCTCGCCCTCTGGACGGGGGTGAACCTCTACCTCTGGCACCGGGCCCGGGAGGTGCGGGCCCTCGAGGCCAGGCTCTACGCCCTCTCCCAAGAGGCGAGGCGGCTTTCCCTGGCCCTGGAGGCGGAGAAGGCCAAAAACGGGGTCCTCTCCCAGGAGGCGGAGCGCACCAAGAAGGAGCTTGAGGCCCTCAAGGAGGCCATCAACGAGCTCCGCCGCCGCGCCGGGCTTTCCCCCATCAACGCCCTCCCCGTCCGCTACCAGGAGGGCGGGCAAGGGGGCGGGGCCATGGAGGGGTGGAGGGCGGTGCGGGTGGAGGTTTTGGACCTGAAGGCCCAGCTCGCCGAGCTCGCCCCCGCCTTGGAGCGGACCCTGGAGGTGGAGCGAAGCCTCCCCGCCGGCCTTCCCCTCCGGGGGCACGGGGGGGTCACCTCCTACTTCGGCTACCGCAAAAACCCCTTCGGCCCCGGTGTGGAGTTCCACGACGGCCTGGACTTTTCCGCCCCCTACGGGGCCCCCGTCTACGCCACGGGGAGTGGGGTGGTGGTCCAGGCAGGGTGGATGGGGGCCTATGGCCTCGCCGTGGTGGTGGACCACGCCCGGGGCTACCAGACCCTCTACGGCCACCTCTCCCGCTTGGCCGTCCGCCCAGGCCAGCGGGTGGCCCGGGGCGAGCTATTGGGCTTTGTGGGCTCCACGGGCCGGTCCACGGGTCCCCACCTCCACTACGGCGTCTACCGCTACGGGACGCCGGTGGACCCCAGGGCCTACCTGGACCCCACCTGGTACACCCGGTAGAATGGGGCGGATGCTGGGAAGAAGGGAGCGCACCCTCACCTACCTCGGCCCCGACACCGAGGTCCTGGGCGACATGAGGGCCAAGGGCCAGGTGCGCATTGACGGCCTGGTGCGGGGTTCCGTCCTGGTGGAAGGGGAGCTGGAGTTCGGCCCCACGGGCCGGGTGGAAGGGGAGAGGGTGGAGGCCAGGTCCGTGGTCATCCACGGCGAGGTCAAGGCGGAGCTCACCGCCGAGAAGGTGGTCCTCTCCAAGACGGCCCGCTTCACCGGCCAGCTCAAGGCCCAGGCCCTCGAGGTGGAGGCGGGGGCGGTCTTCGTGGGACAGAGCGTGACCGGGGAGCACAAGGCCCTCGAGGCCCCCAAGGAGGCCTGATGGCCCTGGAAAGGCTCTTCCGCAGAAAGCGCCCGAGCGGGGGCAACCGGGACGTTCCCGAGCTTTGGACCAAGTGCGAGGCCTGCGGGGCCCAGATTTACAAGAAGGAGTTCCAGGAAAACCTCCACGTCTGCCCCAAGTGCGGCCACCACCACCGCCTCCCCGCCCAGGAGCGGGTGGCCATGCTGGCCGACCCTGGGACCTTCCGGGAGACCACGAGGCTTCGGCCCCTGGACCCCTTGGGCTTCGTGGACACCAAGCCCTACACCGAGCGCCTCAAGGCCTACCAGGAGGAGACGGGTAGGCCCGATGCCGTCCTCGGGGGCACCTGCCAGATCGGCGGGGTGCCCGCGGTCCTCCTCGTCATGGACTACGCCTTCGCCGGGGGCTCCATGGGGAGCGTGGTGGGGGAGGAGATCGCCCGCGGGGCGGAGAGGGCGGCGGAGGAGGGGAGGGCCCTCGTCATCGTGGCCGCCTCGGGGGGGGCGAGGATGCAGGAAGCCGCCCTTTCCCTCATGCAGATGGCCAAGACGGTGATGAGCCTGGACCGGGTCTGGGCCCGGCGCCTGCCCTACGTCTCCGTCCTCACCGACCCCACCACGGGAGGGGTCACGGCGAGCTTCGCCGCCCTGGCCGACGTGATCTTCGCCGAGCCCGGGGCCCTGATCGGCTTCGCCGGGCCTAGGGTCATCCGCCAGACCATCCGCCAGGAGCTTCCCGAGGGCTTCCAGCGCTCCGAGTTCCTCTTGAAGCACGGCATGGTGGACCGGGTCACGGACCGGCGCCGCCTCAAGGCGGAGCTCGTGCGGGTCCTCCGCCACCTGCACCCGGGAGTAGCCTATGCCCCTGGAGTTTGAAAAGCCCATTCTGGAGCTGGAACGGCGCATTCAGGAGCTCAAGGAGACGGCCAAGGCCACGGGGGTGGACCTGGAGGCCGAGATCCGCCTCCTGGAGGAGCGCCTGGCCCGGCTCAAGAAGGAGACCTACGAGAACCTCACCCCCTGGCAACGGGTCCAGCTCGCCCGCGCCCAAGGGCGGCCCACCACCTTAGACGTCCTGGAGAAGGCCTTCCAGGACTTCATAGAGCTCCACGGGGACCGGGCCTTCGCCGACGACCCCGCCATCGTGGGGGGGCTCGCCTACCTCGAGGGGGAGAAGGTGGTGGTGGTGGGGCACCAGAAGGGCCGGGACACCAAGGAGAACCTCCAGCGCAACTTCGGCATGCCCCACCCCGAGGGGTACCGCAAGGCCATGCGCCTCATGGACCTGGCAGACCGTTTCGGCTACCCCTTTCTCACCTTCGTGGACACCCCCGGGGCCTATCCCGGGGTCTCCGCCGAGGAGCGGGGCCAGGCCTGGGTCATCGCCCAGAGCATCCAGCGGATGAGCCGCCTCCGGGTCCCCGCCGTGACGGTGATCCTGGGGGAGGGGGGAAGCGGGGGGGCCTTGGCCATCGCCGTGGCCAACCGGGTCCTCATCCTGGAGAACGCCTGGTACTCCGTGATCAGCCCCGAGTCCTGCGCCGCCATCCTCTGGCGGGACGCCAAGGAGGCCCCCAAGGCCGCCGAGGCCTTGAAGCTCACGGCGAAGGACCTCCTCCAGCTCAAGGTGGTGGACGCCATCGTCCCCGAGCCCGAGGGCGGGGCCCATAAGGACCCCGAGAAGGCCATCCAGAACATCAAGGAGGCCCTCCTAAAGGCCCTGGAGGAGCTTAGGGGCCTCTCCCCGGAGGCCCTCTACGAGGACCGCTACCGCCGCTTCCGCTCCCTGGGCGTCTTTGCCGAGCCTTAAGGGACGTTGGGCCAGGTCCCTCAGGGTTTTCACAGGGAAGGCGTACCCTGGGGGTGGAGGTGAGGCCTATGCGGAAGCTTTGGCTGGCGGTCTTAGGGCTTGGGGCCGCGTTGGCCCAGGAGATCAACCCCCAGGGGATCATCGTCAACCCGGTGCCCACGGACCTCGAGGTCCGGGTCTGGGTGGACAAGGATCCGGCCAAGCGGGGGAACGCCGTCTACCAGATCGGCGAGTCCATTTACATCTACGTGCGCGTCAACCAGGACGCCTACGTCTACCTCTTCAACATCAACGCCGACGGCCGCATTGACCCCATCCTGCCCAACCCCTACGAGAGGGAGAACCTCCTCCGGGCGGGGGAGACCCGGCGTTTTCCCCCGGAGGGGGCCCGCTACCGCTACACCATCACCGGCCCCGAGGGGGAGGACAGGATCTTGGCGGTGGCGAGCCGCCGCCCCCTCTCCGTGGCGGAGATCCTGGACGTGGAGCGGGGCGAGGCGCGGGTCCAGGGCTGGGAGGGCTTGGCCCGCGCCCTCTCCATTGTCGTTAGGCCGGTTCCCGCCAAGGACTGGGTGACGGACGTGGCCCGCTACTACGTGGGCCGGACCTCCGCCCCGCCCCCCACCCCGGCCACGGCCACCCTGGCGGTGGACTCCAGGCCCCAGGGGGCCGAGGTCTACCTGGACGGCCGCCTCCAGGGCCGCACCCCCCTCGTCCTCTCCGTGAACCCCGGGCGGCACGAGGTGGAGCTTCGGCTTGCGGGCTACCAGCCCTACCGGGTGACGGTGAACCCCAAGCCGGGGGAGCGGGTGCAGGTCTTCGCCCCCCTCTCCCCCGAGCCCCGGCAGGGGACCTTGAGCGTGAGCTCTACCCCTCCGGGGGCCGAGGTCTACGTGGACGGGGCGTTGCGGGGCCGCACGCCCCTCACCCTGAGCCTGCCCGAGGGGCGGTACGGGGTGGAGCTTAGGCTTGCGGACCACGAGCCTTACCGGGCCCAGGTGTCGGTGCGCCGGGGGGAGACCACCCGGCTGGACGTGCGCCTCACCCCCATCCCCCGCACCGGCACCCTTTTCCTGGAGTCTAGCCCCCAAGGGGCCGAGGTCTACCTGGACGGCCGCCTCCAGGGCCGCACCCCTCTGCGCCTCACCCTGAACGAGGGCACCTACCGGGTGGAGCTCCGCCTCCCGGGGTACGAGCCCTATGGGGCCACGGTGCGGGTGGAAAGGGGCCGGGAGACCAGGCTTGTTGCGAGCCTCAGGCCCCTGCGCACCGGGGAGCTCTTCCTGGAGGCCAGGCCCGAGGGGGCCGAGGTCTACCTGGACGGCCGCTTCGCGGGGCGGGCTCCCCTTAGGGTGAGCCTCGAGGCCGGGCTCCACGAGGTCCGGGTCCTGGCCCCGGGGCACGCGGAGTACCGGGCCCAGGTGGAGGTGCGCCCCGGGGAGAGCCTGCGCCTCTTCGTGGAGCTCCTTCCCGTGCGGGCGGTCCTGGAGCTTTACCTCAACGTGGAGGCCCGGGTCTTCCTGGACGGGGAGGAGGTGGGCGTGGCCAAGGGGGGCTACCTCCGCCTGGAGGCGCCTTTCGGCGAGCACGAGCTCACCCTGGTGGCCCCGGGCTACCGCACCTTGGTCCAGACGCTCCAGGTGAGCGGGGACCGGGTCCTCCGCTTCCAGATGGTGCCCCTAGGGCGCTGAGGCGTTCCCCAGAGAGCGAAGGCGAAGAGGCCGCTTTCGGGTCTTCCCGGGCGGCCCTTTTGCGTTAGGGACAAATGTCCCGAGGCCCCTGGTGTAGTGTACCCCTGAGCAAGCCTTAGGAGCGGGTATCGGGTGGACCTCTTTGACGGGGTGGCCTATGAGACGGAGAAACCGCTGGCTCAAGACCCTCTTCTGGGGGTCGGTGTTGGGGGTCTTTCTCGCCTTGGTCCTGGTCTTCTCCGGGGTGGCGGTGGGGGCCTTGGAGCAGCGGGAAGGGCGGCCCGTGCCCCAGCCCGTCCCCTTCAACCACGCCTTCCACGCCGGGGGGCTCGGCCTTTCCTGCCGCTATTGCCATTCCGCCGTGGAGTACGCCCCTTACGCCGGGCTTCCCCCCACGGAGACCTGCATGACCTGCCACCTCTACGTGAAGCCGGATAGCCCCAACCTGGCCCTCGTGCGGGAGAGCTGGGAGAAAGGGGAGCCCCTCCGCTGGAACCGGGTGATCAACCTCCCCGACTTCGTCTACTTCCACCACGCCCCTCACGTGGCCAAGGGGGTGGGTTGCGCCGAGTGCCACGGCCGGGTGGACCAGATGCCCGTGGTCTACCAGCCCCAAGCCTTCACCATGAAGTTCTGCCTGGACTGCCACCGGAACCCCGCACCGCACCTGAGGCCTCGGGAGCAGGTCTTCAACATGGCCTACGTTCCGGACCCCGAGTTGGGACGGGAGCTCCTCAAGCTCTACCACGTCCGGCCCCCCGAGGAGCTCACGAGCTGCAACACCTGCCACCGCTAGGGAGGAGGTATGCGCAGAGGACCCCAGGAGGCGTTGGAGCGAGCGCTTTTCCGGGAGGAGTTTCCCTTCGGTCCCGTGACCCGGAGGGGGTTTTTGGCCTTGGGCCTCGTCTCCTTGGCGGCCTGCACCCCGGTGGTGCGGCGCAAGGGGGTGCCCTACGTGCGCCAGCCCGAGGGGGTGGTGGAGGGCGGGCGCAGGGAGTTCTTCACCGCCCTGCCCCACGCGGGCTTCGCTGAGCCCGTGCGGGTGCGCACCTACCAGGGAAGGCCCCTCTTCCTCGTCCCCCAAGGGGAGGCCATGGGGCCCTACCCCCTTGCGGGGCTTTACAGCCTTTACGACCCGGCCCGCAAGGGCAAAGCCCCGGACTGGGAGGGGTTTTACGCCGCCTGGCGGAAGGCCTTGGGGGAAGGGGAGACCCTCCTCGTCCTCCCCCGCACCACCTCGCCCCGCCTCGAGGCCCTCCTCCAGCGGGCCCAGGCCCGCTTTCCCAACCTCAAGGTGGCCCGGTTTGAGGCCTGGAGCCTGGAGAACGTCTACCGGGGGGCGGAACTCGCCTTCGGGCAGAGGGCCTGGCCCGTCTATAGCCCCGAGAAGGCGGAGACGGTCCTCCTCTTGGACGTGGACCTCCACGAGCACCCCGCGGGCTACGGTTGGTGGGCCGCCCTAAGCCAGAGGCGCCTTCCCCCCATGAACCGCATCTACGCCGTGGAGAGCGGGGCGGGGCTCCTTGGCGCCGTGGCCGACCACCGCCTGGCCCTAAAGCCCAGCGCCCTCGAGGCCTTCCTCCTGGACCTGGCGAAGGCCCTCGGGGTCCTCCCGGGAAGCCCCGCCTCGGACTACGGGGGCTTCCTCCCCGCCTTGGTGGAGGACCTCGGGCGGGGAGGGCTCCTCCTCCCCGGGGTCCACCTCACCCCCGCGGCCCAGGCCCTGGCCATGGCGGTGAACGCGAGGCTTGGGGCCCCCGTGGCCTACGTATCGCCCCCCGAGGCCGAGCCCGCCACCCCCCGGGCCTTCCTCGAGGCGGAAGAGGCTTCCCGCCTCGTCTGGGCGGCGGAAGGCCCCTTGCCGGGCCTTCGGGGAAAGGCCTTCGCCGCGGTCCTCTCCCTCTACCCGAAGGAGGCCCCCTATAGCCTCCCCTTGGCCCACCCCCTGGAGGCGGCAAGCCCTGCCCGGGACGCCTGGGGCCGCCTCTGGCCCGCCCAAGCCCTCCTCAAGCCCCTCTACGGCGGGAAGGGCCTGGAGGAGGTGCTGGCGGGGCTTCTTGGGGAGGAACTTCCCGCCCTCTCCCCGGAGGAGAAGCGGGCCCTGGCCGAGGGCCGCCCCCTGGAGGAAGCGGAGCCTTTGGCCCTGGAGCCCCTCCCCGGCCTGGAGGGCCGCCTTCCCGCCTTGCGCCGGGAGGCCCCCCTGGAGCTCACCCTCCGCCCGGACGCGCGCCTTTTTGACGGCCGCTACCGGGAAAACCCCTACCTCCAAGAGCTTCCCCGGCCCCTCTCCCTCTTGGTCTGGGACGGGGCCCTCCTCGCCGGGGAGAGGGAGGCGGAGGCCTGGGGGCTTCTTGAGGGGATCCGCGCCCGGGAGCGGCGCGCCGACCCCAGGAGGCCCCTCCTTCGGGTGCGGGCCGGGGAGCGGGAGGCCCTCCTCCCCCTCTGGCCCCTCCCCCTCCTTCCCGAGGGAAGCCTCGTGGCCCCCCTCTCCCATTTCTTCCACCCTGAAGGGACGGTCTTCCCCGCGGAGGTCCTGCCCACGGGCCGGGACTACCCCCTCGTCTCCACCCAATACCACGGCGAGTTGGGGGAGGTGGAGGCGGTGAAGGTCCTCACCGAGGAGGAGGCGCGCAAGGCCCAGCCCAAGGAGGAGAAGCGCGTCTCCTTCTACCCCCCCTGGCCCCAGGGGGAGCACGCCTGGGCCATGACCGTGGACCTCGCCCGCTGCGTGGGGTGTGGGCTTTGCGTCCTTGCCTGCCAGGTGGAGAACAACATCCCCGTGGTGGGGAAGGAGGAGGTGGGGAAGGGCCGGGAGATGCACTGGATCCGCCTGGACCGCTACTTCGCCGAGGAGGGCGTCTTCCACCAGCCCGTGATGTGCCAGCACTGCGAGAAGGCCCCTTGCGAGGCGGTCTGCCCCGTGGCCGCCACGGAGCACTCCCCCGAGGGGCTCAACCTCATGGTCTACAACCGCTGCGTGGGCACGAAGTACTGCTCCGCCAACTGTCCCTACAAGGCGCGGCGCTTCAACTTCTTCCCCTACGCCGAGGCCTTCATCGGCCAAGGGGACCCGAGGCGGGCCAAGGAAAGCCCCCTCGCCCTCCTCATGAACCCCGAGGTGACGGTGAGAAGCCGGGGCGTCATGGAGAAGTGCACCTACTGCGTGCAGCGGATTGAGCTCGCCCGGGCCGAGGCCGCGAGGGAGGGGCGGAGGATCCGCACCGGGGAGGTGGTGACCGCCTGCCAGGAGGTCTGCCCCGGTCAGGCCATCCACTTCGGGGACCTCCTGGACCCCGAGGACCCCATCCACGCCCACCGGAGGGAGGGCCGCCACTACGTCCTCTTGGAGGAAGCGAACACCTGGCCCCGGACCACCTACCTCGCCCACCTGAAGAACCCCAACCCCAGGCTTAGGAAGGAGGGAGGCCATGCCTGAACGGCACCCGGACCACGACCTCATCCAGGGGGAGTGGACGGAAAAGACCCTGGTGGAGAAGCTCTTAGAGCCCGTGGAGAAGCCCCCGCCCAGGCCCTGGAAGGTGGTGGTGGCCGTGGGCTTCGTCCTGACCCTGGCCTGGCTCTACGCCATCTTCGTCACCTTCACCAAGGGCCTCGGCACCTGGGGGATCAACCAGCCCGTCCTCTGGGGGTTTGACATCGTCCACTTCGTATGGTGGATCGGCATCGGCCACGCCGGGACCCTGATCAGCGCCATCCTCGTCCTCATGCGCCAAAACTGGCGGGACTCCTTAAACCGGATCACCGAGGCCATGACCCTCTTCGCCGTCCTCTGCGCCGCCACTTACCCCCTGATCCACATGGGCCGGCCCCAGAACTTTTACTGGATCCTGCCCTACCCCACCCACCTGGCCCTCTGGCCCCAGTACAAAAGCCCCCTCTCCTGGGACGTCTTGGCCATCATGACCTACCTCACCATCTCCACCCTCTTCCTCTACCTGGGCCTCATCCCCGACCTCGCCCTCCTCAGGGAGAGGAGCCAGGGCTGGCGGAAGAAGCTTTACGGTTGGCTTTCCTTAGGCTGGACGGGGAGCGCCCTCCACTGGCGGCGCTACCGGGCGGCCTACGTCCTCTTGGCGGGCCTCGCCACCCCCGTGGTCATCTCCGTGCACTCCGTGGTGAGCATGGACTTCGCCTACGGGGTGGTGCCGGGCTGGCACCTCACCCTCTTCCCCCCCTTCTTCGCCGCCGGGGCCATCTACTCGGGCTTCGCCATGGCCCTCACCCTCCTCATCCCCTTGAGGAAGTGGTACCGCCTCGAGGGGGTCATCACCGAGCGCCACCTGGACTGGATGGGCAAGGTGACCCTGGCCAGCGGCCTCGGGGTGGCCTACACCTACCTCTTGGAGATCTTCATCGCCTGGTACTCGGCGGAACCCGCGGAGTGGGCCCAGCAACTTTGGCGCATGACCGGGCCCTACGCCCCCTACTACTGGGCCATGATGCTCATCAACGTGGTCCTCCTCCAGACCCTCTGGTTCCCCAGGTTCCGCAGGAACGTGGCCTGGCTTTTTGTCTTCTCCATTTTGGCCAACGTGGGCATGTGGCTTGAGCGTTTCGTCATCGTGATCATCAGCCTCTCCCACGACTTCCTCCCCGGGAACTTCCACCTCTACTCCCCCACCTGGGTGGACTGGACCCTCTTCCTGGGCACCCTGGGCTTCTTCCTCTTCGGCCTTGCGGTCCTCATCCGCCTCTTCCCCCCCATCGCCGTGGCGGAGATGCTGCACCTCTACCACAAGCTTAGGAAGCACTAGGGAGGCGCCATGCTGTACGGGTACATGGCCTACTTTGACGCGCAGGAGAAGCTTCTTGAGGCCCTGAAGGCCCTCAAGAAGGCGGGGTACCGCCACCTGGAGGCCATCACCCCGACCCCGTTGGAGGGCCTCGAGGCGGTGTACGGCCACGACGAGCGCATTCCCTGGATGGCCTTCTTCCTGGGGGTCTTGGGGGCAGGCCTCGGCCTCTTCCTCCAGGTCTACACCACCCTGGACTACCCCCACAACGCCGGGGGGAAGCCCCTTTTGGGCTGGCCCGCCTTCATCCCCGTCACCTTTGAGATCACCATCCTCACCATCACCGTGGGGATCTTCCTCTACCTCCTCTACCTGAACGGCCTCCCCCTGGCCGCCCACCCCGCCGTTCTCGCCCCCCGCTACCGGGAGGCCCTCGTGGACCGGCCCGCCCTCTTCGTCTACGCCACCGACCCCCGGTTTGACCCGGAGGCCACCCGGGACCTCCTTCGGGCCTTAGGGGCGGAGGTGGAGGAGGTGCGGCGTGCGTAGCCTTCTCCTGCTCGCCCTTCTCCTTTCCGGATGCGGCTGGATGTGGGACCAGCCCAAGGTCAAGGCCTTCCGGGAAAGCCCCCTCCCCCTCGCCTTCCCCGAGGACCGGGTCGCCCTGGGGGAGAACCTGGACCAGGCGGTGCGGCTTGGGCTCAAGCCCGAGGGGGGTTTTGCGGAAAGCCCCTACGCCTTCACCGAGGCGGACCTCCTCCGGGGAAAGGCGCTCTACCAGAGCTTCTGCGCCATCTGCCACGGGGTAAGGGGGGAAGGGGACGGGAGGGCCATCCCCTTGGGCGTGCCCAAGCCCCGCTCCTTCCACGACCCCGCCGTGCGGGACCAGCCCGAGGGCTACTTCTACTTCGCCGCCACCAACGGCTTCGGCCGCATGCTCCCCTACAAGAGCCGCATCCCCGAGAGGGAGCGCTGGCTCATCGCCCACTACATCAAGCGGTGCCTCCTCTTGGAGGCCTGCCCTGAGGAGGTGGTGCATGCAGAGGTCCATTGAGGCAAGCCGCCTGGCCCCGGGGGCCCTGGGGCTTTTGCTCTACGCCTCGGCCTTCCTCTTCGGCGCGCCCGCCGCCTACTTCCCCTTCGCCTTCTTCCTCCTCCTCTCCTTGGGGGCCCTCCTCGTCCTCCTCCTGCACAACGCCCTAAGGAGCCACTGGGGCCTGCCTTTGGAGCCCTACCTCTACCCCTTGGCCCGGCTCCTTCCCCTGATGGGGCTTCTGGGCCTCCCCTTCTTCCTCTTTCTCCCGGAGCTTTTCCCCTGGGCGAGGCCCGAGGCCCGCCTGGACCCCGTTTTGCTCCACCGGGCCCCCTACCTGAACGCGCCCTTCATGTTCCTCCGCTACGCCCTCGCTTTCGCCCTCTTCGCCTTCGTCCTCTCCCGGCTCCGCCCCGGGGAGCACCGGGCGGAGGTGGGGGCCTGGGGGCTGCCCTTGGTCTTCGTGGCGGGCACCTTCCTCTCCTTTGACCTCTTCAAGAGCCTCGAGGCCCACTTCTACTCCGCCTCCTTCGGGGCCATCCTCCTCCTCTCCGCCGCCCTCCTGGCCCTCGCCGTGGCCGTGGGCCTTGCGGCGAGGCAGGGCACGGCCGCCCTCCGCGGCCAGGCCCAGAACCACACCAACCTCCTCCTCGCCCTCTCCATCGTCTGGATCTACCTGGAGGCCACCACCCTCATCATCGTCTGGGGGGCGGACTTCCCCCACGAGGTGGAGTTCTACCTGAAGCGCTTACAAGGTTATTGGGACGAGGTGGCCGCCTTCTGGGTGGTGGGGGGGTTCTTCCTTCCCTTCCTCTACCTCCTCACCAACCTGCCCAAGCGGGAGGCCCGCTACCTCCTCCCCGCCGCCCTTTGGGTGGCCTTCTTCCGCCTGGTGCACCTCGCCTGGTACCTCCTCCCCGCCCTGGGGCGGGGGTTTGGAGTGGGGGAGGCCTTGGGCCTTTTGGGCCTCGGCCTCCTCTTCGCCGCCCGCCTGCGGGGGTAGGGGCATTTGCACCTACCCTCACAAGCCTCCCGGGCGCACCCTGGGGATAGGAGTACGCGGTACGCGTATCCGGGAGGTGAAGGATGACGAGGGTTCTGGTTTTGGGCGGTGGCTCCGGCGGCCTGGTGGCGGCGAACAAGGTGAAGCGGCTTCTGGGGAAGGAGGTGGAGGTCACCCTGGTGGACCGGAACACCCACCACGAGTTCATGCCCGCCTACCCCTGGGTGGCCTTCGGCATGCGGGAGCCCGAGGACATCCGCCGCCCTCTGGCCAACCTGGAGAAGCGGGGCATCCAGTACCTGCAGGCCACGGTGGAGGCCCTGGACCCGGCCCACAACAAGGTGAAGACCACCGCCGGGGAGCTCGCCTACGACTACCTCATCGTTTCCTTGGGGGCCGAGGCCTTGCCCTCTCCGGCCCCCGACGGCCATGCTCCCTGGAGCCTGGAGGGGGCCTTGAAACTCCGGGAGGCCTTGCGGGCCTTCAAGGGCGGGAAAGTGGTGGTGGGGGTCTCCTCCCCCTACTACCCCTGCCCCCCGGCGCCCTACGAGGTGGCAGGGCAGGTGGAGTTCGCCCTTAAGGTCAAGGGGGTGCGGGGAAAGAGCACCGTGGAGGTCTTCCACATCAACCCCGCGCCCCTGGCGGGCATGGGGCCGGTGATCTCGGGGAAGGTCTTGGAGATCCTGAAGTCCAAGGGCATCGCCTTCCACGGGGGATTTGAGCCGGTGGAGTTCGCGGGGGGAAAGGTCAAGGCCAAGGACGGCCGGGAGCTTTCCTACGACCTCCTCATCCTCACTCCCCCCTTCGCCCCCAACCGGGTGGTGCGGGAAAGCCCCCTCGCCGGGCCCCAGGGCTTCCCCGAGGTGGACCGCATGACCTTCCGCTCCCCCAGGTTCCCCAACGTCTTCGTCATCGGGGACACGGTGAACCCCGCCCTCATGCTTCCCCCGGCCGGGGTGGTGGCCCACTTCCAGGGGGAGTACGTGGCCGGGGTGATCGCCTCCGACCTCAAGGGGGCCTACATCGGCGAGCCCTTCAACCCCGTGGCCATGTGCATCATGGACTTCGGCGACAACGCCCTCCTGCCCCAGTGCGCCTTTGACCGGGTGCTGGCGGGTACGGGCATGCCCTCCTGCGGGGTCATGGCCGTGGGCAAGTGGGTGCGGGTGACCAAGATGCTCTTTGAAGGCTTCTGGTTCGCCACGCTGATTGAGTAGGAGGCGGCCATGGAGAAGACCTTGACGGTGGAAGAACGCCTAGACCGCATTGAGGAGGTCCTGGAAAAAAGCGGCCTCGCCCTCCTCGCTCGGATGGAGGTGGGGGAGACCCTTGCCGAGAACCTGGGCCTCCTCATGGACCCCAAGAACCTCCAGCTCGTCTCCCTCCTGGCCCGCTTCCTGGACCAGGCGGAGGCCCTGGAGAAGCTGGCCGAGACCCTGGAGAAGCTGGACAAGTCCGGGGCCCTCGCCTTCCTCGGGCACCTCTCGGAGAACTTCGGGGAGGGCCTGGGGATGCTCATGGAGCCCCAGCTCCTCCGCCTTGTCTCCCACGGGGCCAACGTCTTGGACCTCCTTTCCCGCATTGAGCCCGCCGCGGTGGGCATGATGGCGGGGGCCCTGCAAAAGGGCCTGGCGGAGACCTTCACCCCTGAGGTGATGCAAGACCCGCCCCGGGTGGGCCTCGCCGGGCTCTTCAAGCAGCTTTCCGACCCCGAGGTGCAGCAGGCCCTGGGGGTGCTCTTCCTCCTCCTTAAGGCCCTGGGCAAGGCCTTCGGCCACATGAGCGAGGAGCGGAAGGCCCTCGAGGCCATGATGGCCAAGATGATGCCCAAGAAGTAGCCCTTCCTGGGGCCCCCACCGCGGCTTTCGCTGCGGTGGGGTGCTTAGGCCAGGGTCACCCGGTCCCGCCCCGTTTCCTTAACCCGGAGGAGGGCGTAGTCGGCCTTGAGGATCCACGCCTCCAGGGCTTCCCTTTCCTCCGGCCCCCCGAGGCCCAGGACCAGGGCGGGAAAGGTGGGGACGTTCTGGACCTCCACCCCCAAGGCGAGGAGGAGGTAGCCCAGGGGGTAAAGAAGGTGGAGGGGGTGGCCCGTGGGGTAGCCCCCCATCGCCTCCAGGTAGCCGTGGGCCAGGTCCGCCACCAGCACGAGGAGAACCCCCACCCCAAGGAGGGCCCGGCCCGGCTGGAAGCGCTCCTGGAAAAGCCCCTCAAGCCTGGGGAGGAGAAGAAGGAGGAGAAGGGCGTCCCAGGCCACGTAGAGCCGGTCCATCCCCAGCTCGGGGTGGAGGAGGGCCAAAAGCCCCAGAAGCCCTAGGGGAAGGAGGCCCAGGGTGAGCCTTGGGGGTCTAGGGGGCAGGCGCCACAGGGCGTAGGTCAGGGCCAGGTAGCCCGCGAGGTGGGGGGACTCCCAGAGGAAGCCCCGGGGGGAGGCGGCCAGGTCCTCGAGGGCCCACACCAGGTCCCCTAACCCCCAGAGGAGAAGGCCCAGGCCCCAGGGGAGGTTCTCCCGCCGCCTCAGGAGGTAGAGGCCGCATCCCACCGCGACCAGGGGGGTGAGGAAGCGCTCGCTCCAGGGGGCGGTGGGGGGGTAGAGGGCGAGGAGGACCAGGAGGGGCAGGGCCAGCGAGGGGAGGATCACGCGTTTAGCTTAGCCTACCCCTCTTTCTCCCCCGCGTGCGTTTGCGCCAGGGCCTCGAGGGCCCCCCTCAGCACCTCAATCCCTTTAAGGAACTCCGCCACCTCCACGTGCTCGTAGGGGGTGTGGTCCAGGGTGGAGTCCCCGGGGCCGTAGGCCACCATGGGCACCTTCCAGTGCGGGGCCAGGACGTTCATGTCGCTGGTGCCGGTCTTCAGCTTGAAGACGGGCCTTCCCCCGGCCTTGCGGATGGCCTGGCGAAAGGCCCGGGTGAGGGGGGTGTCCTTAGGCCCCTGGTAGGGGACCTCACGGCCGAAGAACTCCAGCTCAATCGTGGGGGGAGCGTAGGCCGTGAGGTGGCGGATGGCCTCCTCGGGGGGAAGCCTCGGGGGAAGGCGCAGGTCAAAGAACATCTCCGCCACCTGTCTGAGCTCCGCAGGGTGGACCTTGAAGTCGCGGAGGGTGTACTGCACCTGGTCAAAGGGCCGTTGGCCCACATTCATGGCCTCGGCCCAGGCCTTGATGGCCACGAAGTAGCTGATGAGCTCCTCGGCGGCGTTGGGCTCGTGATGGGCCGAGTGGAAGTGGTCCTTCTCCCGCCGGGCCTTCACCAGAAGCCTTCCCTTGTACCCCAGGGTGATCCCCTCCCAGCCCGAGGGCTCCCCGATCACCGCGTAGTCGGGCCTGAGGCGGGGGGCCACGAACCTTGCTCCCTTGGAGCTTGGGGCCTCCTCCTCCGTGGCCCCCACGAGGTGGACGGTGAGGCGCCTTCTGGCCTCCTCGGAAAGCCCCGCCGCGGCGAAGATCATGGCCACGAAAGGCCCCTTGGCGTCCACCGCTCCCCGGCCGAAGAGCCGGCCTCCTTCCAGGCGCACGGGGATCTGGCCGGGTACGGTGTCAATGTGCCCCAGGAGGACCACCTGGACGGGGCCTTCCCCCACCTGGCCCCGGGCGTTGTCCGCCTCGTCCACGAAGCCCTTGAGGCCCAGCTTTTGCATCCCCTCCGCCAGGTACTCGGCCACGGGCCGCTCCTGTCCGGATGGGGAGGGGATCTCCAGGGCCCCCTTTAGGAACTCAACGGGATCCAAGGCACTTTTGCTCATAGGTTTCCTTGCTCCAGCCCACGTCCTTGAGGATGGCGAGGAGGGTTCCCGGCCTTAGGGTCTCCCCCGGGTGCACGGGTACCGTGGTGGCCCGGCCGTCGGGGTGCCGAAGGCGCACGTGGCTTCCCCGGACCCGCACCACCTGGAACCCCTCCTCCTGCAGGAGGCGGACAAGCTCCTGGCCGGTGATGGGGATGAGGCGGGG
Organism: Thermus thermophilus; assembly: GCF_019974155.1. Classification (NCBI taxonomy): domain Bacteria; kingdom Thermotogati; phylum Deinococcota; class Deinococci; order Thermales; family Thermaceae; genus Thermus; species Thermus thermophilus. The sequence goes on along the minus strand of NZ_AP025158.1, from coordinate 1,950,226 downwards.
GCTCACGCCGCTTCAATTTCCAGCGCGCCCTCCAGGCCTACGACTTCCGCCCTCTCCTCCTCCAGGGATACGGCGATGGCCTCCTGCAGGCGCCGGAGGAGCTCCTCAAAGCTTTGGGCCTGGGTGTGGGCGTGGAGCTCAGGCACGTGGGCCACGAAGTAGCCCTCCTCGTCCCGCTCCACCACCACGCGGTAACGCCGCCTCATCTCCCTATGCTAGCACCGCCCGCACCGCCTCCACCACCCGCTCCAGGTCTTCCTTTTCAATGACCAAGGGCGGCAGGAAGCGGATCACCGTGGGGCCCGCCTGGAGGGCGAGGACGCGGTGCTCCTTCTCCAGCCTGGCGATATAGGGGGCCACCTTCTCCTTGAGCTCCAGCCCCACCATGAGGCCCATGCCCCGCACCTCCCGGATCTTGGGGGAGGGGATTTCCCTGAGCCTTTCCATGAACCATGGGCCAAGCTCCGCGGCCCTCTCCCAAAGCCGCGTCCGCTCCAGGTAGCGGATGGCGGCCACCCCGGCGGCCATGGCCAGGGGGTTCCCCCCGAAGGTGGTCCCGTGCCCCCCCTTGGGCATGCTCCTCGCCACCTCCTCCCGCATGACCGCGGCCCCCAGGGGCACCCCGCCCCCTAGGGCCTTGGCCAGGGTGAGGATGTCGGGGACGATGCCGAAGTGTTCAAAGGCGAAGCGCTTCCCCGTGCGGCCCATGCCGGTCTGGATCTCGTCCAAGATGAGGAGGGCCCCCTTCTCCTGGGTGATCTCCCGGGCGGCCTTCAGGAACTCCGGCGTGGCCGGGCGCACGCCCCCTTCCCCCTGCACGGGCTCCAGGATCACCGCCGCCGTCTCCTCGTCCACGGCCCGCCTAAGGGCCTCCACGTCGTTGTAGGGGATGAACTCCACGGGCTCCACCAGGGGCAAAAAGGGCTCCCGGTACTTGGGCTCCCAGGTGACGGAGAGGCTTCCCATGGTCCTTCCCGAGAAGCCCCGCATGGCGGCCACGAACTTCTTCCTGCCCGTGTGGGCCCGGGCGAACTTGAGGGCGGCCTCGTTGGCCTCGGTGCCGGAGTTCACCGGGAAGACCCGGTTGAGCTCCGGGGGGAGGATGGCGGTGAGGGTGCGGTAGAACTCCCCCCGCATGGGGGTGGGGAGGGTCTGGGGCATGGCCATGAGGGTTTCCGCCTGCCGCTTCACCGCCTCCACCACCTCGGGGTTGCCGTGGCCCAGGTTGGCCACCCCGTAGCCCCCCACGCAGTCTATGTACTCGTTCCCCTCGGCGTCCCACACCTTCGCGCCTTGGCCCCGGACGAGGAGGAGGTCGTGCTTGGTGTAGACCCCGGTGTCCAGGGTCTTCTCCGCCTCCAGAAGGGCCCGCCAGTCTTCCAGGGTTCTCGTCTCCACGCCCGCACCTCCATAAAGAAAAGCCCCGGGGGGCCGCCCGGGAAGCCAGGCTTCCCAGGCGGGCTCAGCTTTTGCCCCGGGCGCGCATCTCCCCTTAAGCCTAGGGGGAGGGTGGGTGGGGTGTCAACCGCGGCCCCGGTAACATGGACGCATGCGAAGGTGGTCGGCGTTTTTCCTCTTCCTGGCCCTGGCCCAGGCCCAGAGCTTTTTCGGCCTTAGTGCGGTGGACAGGAACGTCTTCGGCTTCGGTCAGGCCTTTCCCGCTGGGTTTTGGTGGCGGGTGGGGGTGGACCACAACCTGGAGGCGAGCGCCCACCTCCACCTGCGCCGGGAAGGGCTTACCAATCCCCTCTTTTCCCCTTTGGGCTTTATGGGGCTCGGCCTCCCCGGGGCCTACTACCTGGGGCTTGGAGTGGAGGTGGGGCATGGCGGGAGGCGCGTTTCCGGCCTCGTGGGCCTCGAGGCCTTCTTGGGCGAGGGTTTTGCGGTCTTCCTGGAGGGCATGGGCCCGGTCCTAGACGTCGGCGGGCCCCACTTCGGGATTGGCCTTCGCTACTACCCCTCCGGGCGGGAGGCCTTCACGCCTGCCCTTGACCCCGAGCGCCGCTTCCGCCTGTACGTGCCCATCCCTGTCGGCACGCCTGTGGTCGCGGCCCTGGCCTACGAGGAGGAAGGCTACGCCCTCTGGCTTGGCGGCTGGGCCTTCTTGGGCTTTGGGGCCCTCTGGCCCGCTTTGGGCGCCCACGCCTACCTGGGGGACGCCTTCTTCGGCCTGGGGACGGGCTACGGTTTGGGGGACACCTGGATGGCCTTCCCCTACCTGGGCTACCGCTTCCGTCTGGGAGAAAGGATGGAGGGCTAGCTCCGCTTGCAGGCCCCCTTCCGGGTTTCGGCGGAGCGGAGCTTGGGAGACTTCTATGGCCTCGTGTATAACCTCCTGGACCTCACCCTGGTCTTTCCCCTGTAGGGGTGGGGCGGCTGCAGGGTCTGTTTGGCGCATGTTGATTGAGCACATCATTAGCATATGTGCTATACTTAGTTGATAAGGGGGCGTATCCCCTTAAACGGACCGGAGGTCGGGCATGCTGACCCTGGTGGGCACCTATCCTCCCATCCGTTGCGGCATCGCCACCTTTAACCGCGACCTGCGGGAGGCCCTCTTGCGGGAAGGGGTGCCTTCCCAGGTGGCGGTGGTGGCCCACCCCGAGGAGGTGGCCCTGCCCTTCCCTGAGGAGGTGGTCCGGGTGGTGGCCAGGGAGGACCGGGAGGGGTACAGGGCCTTGGCGCGCCTCCTCCGGGGGCCGGTGATCCTCCAGCACGAGTACGGGCTTTACGGCGGGAAGTGGGGCGACTACGTCCTGGACCTCCTCGAGGCCCGGGGTCCCAAGCTGGTGGTCCTCCACACCCTTCTCCAGGCCCCGCCCCCCGGGCTCGGCGAGGAGGACCTCCGCTACATGCAGGGCCTTCTCCGGGGCATGGCCGAGAGGGCCCAGGCCTTCGTCGCCCTCCACCCGGAAGGGGAAGGTTTCCTGCGGAACTTGGGGGTGCGGATCCCCGTGGCCCACATTCCGCACGGGGTCCCCGATCTTCCGCGGCCCCCTAAGGAGGCCCTGAAGCGGGCCTTGGGGCTGGAGGGCGCCTTCCTCCTCTTCACCTATGGCCTCCTTGGGCCCGGTAAGGGGCTGGAGTTCGCCTTGAGGGTGCTCGCCCGCGTCCTGCCCCACAACCCCAGGGTCCGCTACCTGGTGGCGGGAAGGCTCCACCCGAACCTGGAGCGGCGCGAGGGGCGGCAGTATCTGGAGCGTGTGCTGGAAATGGCCGAGGCCCTGGGGGTGGGGGAGGCCTTCGTCCTGAGGGAGGGGTACCTCTCCGAGGAAGCGCTCTACCGCCTGGCGGGGGCAGCGGACCTCTTCCTCCTGCCCTACCCCAACCTGGGGCAGGTTTCCTCCGGGACCCTCTCCTACGCCCTGGCCCTGGGCAAGGCCGTCCTCTCCACCCCCTTCTGGCACGCCCGCGCCGCCCTCGCTGCGGGCCGAGGGGTCTTGCTTCCCCTGGAAGAGGAGGCCTGGGCCCAGGCGGTTTTGGCCCTCGCGGAAAGCCCCGAGCGCCTGAGGGAGATGGAGGAGCGGGCCTACGCCTACGCCCGGGACTTCACCTGGCCCCGGGTGGCCCGGGCCTACCGGCGGCTTTTGGAGGAGGTGGCGGATGTTCGGCCTCGGGTGGCTTAGGGGCCTGACCGACGCCCGCGGGCTTCTGGAGCACGCCCACCACGGGGTGCCCAGGCTCGGCGAGGGGTACACCACGGACGACAACGCCCGGGCCCTCCTCTACCTCAGCCTCCTCCCCGAGGGGGCCCGGGACGAGGGGCTTGTGCGGACCTACCTCGCCTTCCTCCTCCACATGCAGAAGGAGGACGGCCGCTTCCGGAACGGCCTCACCCTGGACGGCCGCTTTGAGGACGAGGGGGAGGCGGAGGACCCCACGGGCCGGGCCGTCCTCGCCCTCGCCGCTGCCCAGAGGCTTCCTCCCCCCTACGCGGGCCCCGCCCGGGAGGCCCTTCTCCGGGCCCTTCCCGCCCTCGAGGGCTTCACCTCCCTGAGGGGGCGGGCCTACGCCCTCCTCGGGCTTCTCGCCCTGCCCAAGGAGCCCTTCCTCGAGGCGGCCGAGGCCTTAGGGGAGGGGCTCCTTCGCGCCTTCCGGGAGGCCGAGCCCGCCTGGCCCTACCCCGGCCCCCTCACCTACGCCAACCACCGCCCTGTGGAGGCCCTGTACGCCTACGGCCTCGCCTTCCGCCGCCAAGAGGCGGTGGCCCTGGCCCGGAGGGCCCTCGCCTTCCTCAAGGAGCACTACTTCACCCCGGGGGAGGAGGGCCTCTTCTTTGACCCCGTGGGCAACCGCTTCATGGCCCGGGGCCGGGATAAGCCCCTCTTTGACCAGCAGCCCATTGAGGCCAAGTGCGCCCTCCTCGCCCACCTGCGCTTCGGGGAGCGGGTCCTCGCCGAGGTGGCCTTCCTCTGGTTCCACGGGCGGAACCGCCTCCGTGCCCCCCTGGTGGACGCCTTCGGCCCCATGGACGGCCTCACCCCCCACGGCCCCAACCAAAACCGCGGGGCGGAGGCCCTCCTCGCCTACCTCCTCGCCTGGCAGGCCCTGGTCCAGGGGGTCTTCCCCCAGGTGGACGAGGGCGTGGCCCTGGGGCGGGTCTTCGCCTTGGGAGGGCGGCCGTGAGGGTGGCCATGCTGGCCCCCATCGCCTGGCGGGTTCCCCCCAGGCGGTACGGACCCTGGGAACAGGTGGTCTACGACCTCACCGAGGCCCTTCTGGACCTCGGGGTGGAGGTGGTCCTCTACGCCACCTGCGACGCCGAGACCCGGGCGCCTCTGCGGTGCACCGCGGCGAAGCCCCTCTGGGAGGACAGGGAGGCCGACTGGAAGGTGGAGGAGTTCCTCCACATCGCCCGCGCCATGGAGGAGGCGGGGGAGTTTGACCTGGTCCACAACCACTACGACTTCATGCCCCTCTACTTCGCCCCCTTTGTGAAGGTCCCGGTCCTCACCACCATCCACGGTTTCTCCAGCGAGAAGATCAAGAAGGTCTACCGCCGCTACGCCGCCCTTCCCCACGTCCACTACGTGGCCATCTCCGAGGCGGACAAGGACCCGGGCCTTCCCTACCTGGGGGTGGTCCACCACGGGGTGGACCCGCGGCGCTTCCGGGTGGGGGAGGGGGGGAGGCACCTCCTCGTCCTCTCCCGCATCCACCCGGACAAGGGCATCCGGGAGGCCATCCTCTTCGCCCGAAAGTCGCGCCTTCCCCTGAAGATCGCCGGGCCCATCCAGGACGAGGCCTACTTCCAAAACGAGGTGGCCCCCCTGCTCGGGGAAGGGGTGGAGTTCCTGGGCCCCGTGGACCCCGAGACCCGAAGGGCCCTCTTGGATGGGGCCATCGCCCTCCTCCACTTTGTAAACTTTAAGGAGCCCTTCGGCCTTGCTCCGGTGGAGGCCATGATGAGCGGCGTCCCCGTCCTGGCAAGGCCCCTAGGGGCCCTCCCCGAGACGGTGCGCCACGGGGAGACGGGGTTTCTGGTGAGGGACTGGGAGGAGGCCTTGGAGTACCTGGAGGCCGTGAGGCGCCTGGACCGCTGGGCCATCCGTCGCTACGCGGAGGCCCGCTTCTCCCGGGAACGCATGGCCCGGGACTACCTGGAGCTTTACCGAAAGGTGGTGGGAGCGTGAAGACCTACGCCCTGGTGATGGCGGGCGGACGCGGGGAGAGGCTTTGGCCCCTCTCCCGGGAGGACCGCCCCAAGCCCTTTCTGCCCATCTTTGAGGGGAAGACCCTCCTCGAGGCCACCCTGGAGCGCCTCGTCCCCCTCGTTCCCCCCGAGCGCACCCTCCTCGCCGTGCGCCGGGACCAGGAGGCGGCGGCCCGTCCCTATGCGGACGGGGTCCGGCTCCTCCTGGAGCCCTTGGGCCGGGACACCGCGGGGGCGGTGCTCTTGGGGGTGGCCGAGGCCCTGAAGGAGGGGGCCGAGCGGCTCCTCGTCCTCCCCGCCGACCACTACGTGGGGGACGACGAGGCCTACCGGGAGGCCTTGGCCACCATGCTGGAGGCGGCGGAGGAGGGTTTTGTGGTGGCCCTGGGCCTGAGGCCCACCCGCCCGGAGACGGAGTACGGCTACATCCGCCTGGGTCCCAGGGAGGGGGCCTGGTACCGGGGAGAGGGGTTCGTGGAGAAGCCCTCCTACGCCAAGGCCCTGGAGTACATCCGCAAGGGCTACGTTTGGAACGGCGGGGTCTTCGCCTTCGCCCCCGCCACCATGGCCGAGCTCTTCCGGCGCCACCTCCCGAGCCACCACGAGGCCCTGGAGCGCCTCCTCGCCGGGGCTTCTCTGGAGGAGGTCTACGCCGGCCTCCCCAAGATCTCCATTGACTACGGGGTGATGGAGAAGGCGGAGAAGGTGCGGGTGGTCCTCGGCCGCTTCCCCTGGGACGATGTGGGGAACTGGCGGGCGCTGGAGCGGGTCTTCTCCCAGGACCCCCACGAGAACGTGGTCCTGGGGGAGGGGCGGCACGTGGCCCTGGACACCTTTGGGTGCGTGGTCTACGCCGACCGGGGCGTGGTGGCCACCCTGGGGGTTTCCGGGCTGGTGGTGGCCAAGGTGGGGGACGAGGTCCTGGTGGTCCCCAAGGACCGGGCCCGGGAGGTGCGGGAAGTGGTGAAACGCCTCGAGGCCCAGGAATGACGGCCTACGTGGCCTTGGGCTCCAACCTCGGGGACCGCGCGGCCTACCTCTTGGAGGGGCTTTCCCGGCTCTCCCGCCTCCCGGAAACCCGCCTCCTCCGCCTCTCCTCCCTCTATGAGACCGAGCCTTTAGGCCCGCCCCAGCCCCCCTACCTGAACCTGGTGGCCGAGGTGGAGACGGCCCTCCCCCCTAGGGGCCTCCTCGAGGCCATGCTCGCCATAGAGCGGGCTTTGGGGCGGGAGCGCAGGGAGCGCTACGGCCCCAGGACCCTGGACCTGGACCTCCTCCTCTACGGGGACCTCGTCTTGGAGGAGGAGGACCTGGTGCTGCCCCACCCGAGGCTTCACGAGCGGGCCTTCGTCCTCGTGCCCCTTTGCGACCTCGTTCCCCAAGGGCGGCACCCCCTCTTGGGCCGGACCTTCGCCGAGCTTCTCGCGGGGCTGGACCCTTCTGGGGTCCGGCCCCATGTGGTATAGTGGGGGCACCGCGGGGGAACTCCGCGCGAGGAGAAGGAACGTGGAACTAGAAGCAGGAACCGTTGTGGAAGGCCGCGTGGTGCGGGTAGTAAGCTTTGGCGCGTTCGTGGAGCTTGCAGGGGGGGAGCAGGGCCTGGTCCACATCTCCCAGATCGCCCACGAGTACGTGACGAACGTCCGGGACTACCTCAACGAGGGGGACATCGTCCAGGTCCTCATTAAAGGGCGGGACGCCAAGGGGCGGCTGGACCTCTCCATCAAGGACCTGATCCCGGTCCCCGAAAGGGGCGCGCCCCCGCCTAGGCCCAGGCGGCTTCCCAAGCAATCCCCCGAGTTTGAGAACAAGCTCAAGAGCTTTCTCCGGGGCACCGGAGGGTTTGGGGGCAAGGGCAAAAAGGGCGGCCGGAAGAAGCGCTGAAGGCTGAGGAAGGCTCCCCCGGGGCGTTGTCCTCCCAGGGGGTTTGCCGTAGAGTAGGGGGGTATGGCGAAGCCCATTGAGGTGACCGACCAGAACTTTGACGAGACCCTCGGCCAACACCCCTTGGTCCTGGTGGACTTCTGGGCGGAGTGGTGCGCCCCCTGCCGGATGATCGCCCCCGTCCTGGAGGAGATCGCCAAAGAGTACGAGGGGAAGCTCTTGGTGGCCAAGCTGGACGTGGACGAGAACCCCAAGACCGCCATGCGCTACCGGGTGATGAGCATCCCCACGGTGATCCTCTTCAAGGACGGCCAACCGGTGGAGGTCCTGGTGGGGGCCCAGCCCAAGCGCAACTACCAGGCCAAGATCGAGAAGCACCTGCCCGCCACCGCCTGAGGATGCGCATCGCCCTGGACGCCATGGGGGGCGACCGGGCCCCCCAGGTGGTGGTGGCCGGGGCGGTGGCCGCGGCCCGGGAGGGGGTGGAGGTCCTCCTGGTGGGCGACGAGGCCCAGGTGCGGGCGGAGCTTGCCCGCTTGGGGGCCGACCTTCCCGTTTGGCACGCCCCGGACCACATCCGCATGGAGGAGGCGGCCACGGAGGTCCGCCGCCGCCCCCGGGCCTCCGTGAGGGTAGCCATGGAGCTCCTCAAGCGGGGCGAGGTCCAGGCGGTGGTCTCCATGGGGCACAGCGGCGCCACCCTGGCCGCCGCCCTCTTCGTCCTCGGGCGGGTGAAGGGGGTGGAGCGGCCCGCCCTCCTCGTGGAGTTCCCCAGCCTCAGGGGTCGCACCTTCCTCCTGGACGGAGGGGCCAACGCCGACTGCCGCCCTTCCTTCCTCGTCCAGTTCGCCGCCATGGGCTTGGCCTACGCCGAGGCGGGCGGGGCTTTGGCCCCAAGGGTGGGCCTCCTCTCCATCGGGGAGGAGGAGGGGAAGGGGAACGCCCTCGTCCAGGAGGCCTACCCCCTGCTCCGGGCCGCCTTGGGCGAGCGGTTCTACGGCAACGTGGAGGGGCGGGACATCTTCCTCGGGACCACGGAGGTGGTGGTCACCGATGGGTTTACGGGCAACGTGGCCCTGAAGCTCGCCGAGGGGGAGGCCCGGGTCCTCCTCACCTGGATCAAGGAGGCCTTGACCTCCTCCTTCCGGGCGCGCCTTGGGGCCCTCCTGGTCCGGGAGGCCCTCGCCCGGGTGAAGGCCCGGGTGGACCCGGCCGAGTACGGGGCCATGCCCCTCCTCGGCGTGGAGGGAGCGGTCTTCATCGGGCACGGCTCCGCCGACGCCCTGGCGGTGAAAAGCGCCCTTCTGCGGGCCAAGGCCATGGTGGAGGCGGGCCTCCTAGAGCGGGTGCGGCAGAGGCTTTCCGCCCTACACGTCTAGGATGACCTGAGCCTTCCAGCGGCCGTCCTCCTTGCGGACGGAGAGGCCGTGGAAGGTGGCGCTCTTCACCTCCCCCTGGAAGCCGAAACCCTCCTGGAAGGGCTCGCCGAAGAGGGTGGCGGTGAGGCGGTACCCGCCCTCTTCCTCCTCCACCCGGATGCGGGCCCTTCCCGGGACGAAGCCCTTGGTCTGGATCAGGTAGATCAGCTCGTTGAGGAAGCGGACGAGGAGGGTTTCCAGGTCCTCGGCGAAAAGCCTGAGGCGCCGCCGCCTCCTGCCCCCTTGGGGAGGGGTGGTGAACATCACGTCTAGAAGGCCCTTCAGGGCCGCCTGAAAGAGCTCCTCCAGGCCTGGGGCCTCGAGGGCAAACCCCACGTCGGCGGTGTGGTCCAGGGGCTTCACCACCACGGTCCCTCCCGGAGACCGGAGGTGCCCGGCAGGTGGAAGGTCTCGGTCCAGAGGCGCTCGGGGAACATCTCCAGGAACTTCAGCACGGAGAGGGCCTGGGTCTTGTGTTGGGCGATGGCCTGGAGCTTCCGCGCCAAGACCCTCTCGGGGAGGCGGAGGCGGTGGGTCACGGGCCAGGGCCCGTCGGGGCGGACCAGGTAGACCACCTGGGCGAGGCCTTGGGCGGCCTCGCGGGCGTAGCGGCTCGCCGCGACGTGGTCGGGGTGGCCGTTGATGCCGTCCGGGGGGAAGGTGAGGACGAAGCGGGGACGGAGGCGGAGGAGCCGCCCTCGGATCGCCTCCACCGCCTCGGGGTGGTCGGCGAGCCCCCGGCCCGTGGCGGGCCCCCGCTCCCCCTGGGCGCCCTCGGGGAGGGCGTTGGGGTAGTCCAGCACCTCGAGGTAGTCCACTTGGAGGACGGCCGCAGCCCGCCTTAACTCCTCCACGCGCACCCGGGGCAGCTCCTCCGGGGGACAGAGGCCAAGGGTTCTCCCGGCTTCCCCCCGGGTCAGGGTGAGGACCCCGGTCTTAAGCCCCGCCTCCTTGGCGAGGAGGAGGGCTCCGCCCGCGCCGAAGCTCTCGTCGTCCGGGTGGGGCACCACCACGAGGAGGTCCATGCCCCCATCTTGACAGAAGGAGGGGGGCTTGGTAGATTCATAGTTGCGCCGGCAGGGCCGGCGGGGGATCTTGAAAGCGCGGGAACAGGCCAAGCATCTGCGTCCTACGCCCTTTTAGGGCGTTGATTTGTTGGAGAGTTTGATCCTGGCTCAGGGTGAACGCTGGCGGCGTGCCTAAGACATGCAAGTCGTGCGGGCCGCGGGGTTTTACTCTGCGGTCAGCGGCGGACGGGTGAGTAACGCGTGGGTGACCTACCCGGAAGAGGGGGACAACCCGGGGAAACTCGGGCTAATCCCCCATGTGGACCCGCCCCTTGGGGCGTGTCCAAAGGGCTTTGCCCGCTTCCGGATGGGCCCGCGTCCCATCAGCTAGTTGGTGGGGTAATGGCCCACCAAGGCGACGACGGGTAGCCGGCCTGAGAGGGTGGCCGGCCACAGGGGCACTGAGACACGGGCCCCACTCCTACGGGAGGCAGCAGTTAGGAATCTTCCGCAATGGGCGCAAGCCTGACGGAGCGACGCCGCTTGGAGGAAGAAGCCCTTCGGGGTGTAAACTCCTGAACCCGGGACGAAACCCCCGATGAGGGGACTGACGGTACCGGGGTAATAGCGCCGGCCAACTCCGTGCCAGCAGCCGCGGTAATACGGAGGGCGCGAGCGTTACCCGGATTCACTGGGCGTAAAGGGCGTGTAGGCGGCCTGGGGCGTCCCATGTGAAAGACCACGGCTCAACCGTGGGGGAGCGTGGGATACGCTCAGGCTAGACGGTGGGAGAGGGTGGTGGAATTCCCGGAGTAGCGGTGAAATGCGCAGATACCGGGAGGAACGCCGATGGCGAAGGCAGCCACCTGGTCCACCCGTGACGCTGAGGCGCGAAAGCGTGGGGAGCAAACCGGATTAGATACCCGGGTAGTCCACGCCCTAAACGATGCGCGCTAGGTCTCTGGGTCTCCTGGGGGCCGAAGCTAACGCGTTAAGCGCGCCGCCTGGGGAGTACGGCCGCAAGGCTGAAACTCAAAGGAATTGACGGGGGCCCGCACAAGCGGTGGAGCATGTGGTTTAATTCGAAGCAACGCGAAGAACCTTACCAGGCCTTGACATGCTAGGGAACCCGGGTGAAAGCCTGGGGTGCCCCGCGAGGGGAGCCCTAGCACAGGTGCTGCATGGCCGTCGTCAGCTCGTGCCGTGAGGTGTTGGGTTAAGTCCCGCAACGAGCGCAACCCCCGCCGTTAGTTGCCAGCGGTTCGGCCGGGCACTCTAACGGGACTGCCCGCGAAAGCGGGAGGAAGGAGGGGACGACGTCTGGTCAGCATGGCCCTTAAGGCCTGGGCGACACACGTGCTACAATGCCCACTACAAAGCGAAGCCACCCGGCAACGGGGAGCTAATCGCAAAAAGGTGGGCCCAGTTCGGATTGGGGTCTGCAACCCGACCCCATGAAGCCGGAATCGCTAGTAATCGCGGATCAGCCATGCCGCGGTGAATACGTTCCCGGGCCTTGTACACACCGCCCGTCACGCCATGGGAGCGGGCTCTACCCGAAGTCGCCGGGAGCCTGCGGGCAGGCGCCGAGGGTAGGGCCCGTGACTGGGGCGAAGTCGTAACAAGGTAGCTGTACCGGAAGGTGCGGCTGGATCACCTCCTTTCTAAGGAGCAAACAAAAGCCTGTTCCCGCGCTTTCAAGCCGCCCCGCTCCGCTGGCAGCGCACCCCCCTTGGGGGGGTGCTTTTTTTCCCCGCCGAGGCCAGGCCCCGGCGGGGCTTTTTTTAAAGGCCGTGCACGTTGGGTAAGGGCTCGGGGTGGGGGTGGCCCGAGGTGCTGGTCCAGCCCGCGGTGCTTTCAGCGTTTTGCAGAAGGGCCTGGGTCCTCTTGGGCGTTCGGGGCGTCAACCCCTATAGTGAAGCCCATGGACTTCCTGGAGGCCCTTTCCCGGCCGCCCCTCGTTCTCGGGGTGGACCCGAGGCCCAAGCTCCACGGCCCCGAGCCCTTGGCCCACATCCGCCGCTACACCCTGGAGCTCCTCGAGGCCCTGGCCCCGCGCCTTGCGGCGGCCAAGTTCCAGCTCGCCTTCTTTGAGGCCTTGGGCCCTGAGGGGATGGCCCTCCTATGGGAGCTCGCCAGCGCCTCCCGGGTCATGGGGCTTCCCGTGATTTTTGACGGGAAGCGGGGGGACATCGGCTCCACCGCCGAGGCCTACGCCCGGGCCTACCTGGAGGCCTTCCCGGGAAGCGCCCTCACCGTGAACCCGTACCTGGGCCTAGACGCCCTCAAGCCCTTCTTCCAGGCGGCCTCCCGCACGGGGGGCGGGGTCTTCGTCCTAGCGAAGACCTCTAACCCCGGCTCCGGCTTTCTCCAGGACCTCCCCGTGGAGGGGAGGCCCCTCTACCTCCACTTGGCCGAGGCCCTGGAGCGGGAGGGGGAAGGGTACCGGGAGGGCCCCTGGAGCCGGGTGGGGATGGTGGTGGGGGCCACCTACCCGGAGGCCGTGGCCGGGGTGCGGGAAAGGGCGCCCCACGCCCCCCTCCTCCTCCCCGGGGTGGGGGCCCAGGGGGGAAGGCCCCTCAAGGGGGCGGGGCTTCTCCTCGCCGCGAGCCGGGCCCTCTACTACCCCGAAGGAAGGCCGGACCTAAAGGCCGCCCTGGAGGCGGCGGAGGCCCTCTTGAAGGCTCTGGTAGAGTAGGGGGGATGGACGTCCTGGAGCTTTACCGGAGGACGGGGGCTCTTTTGGAGGGCCACTTCCTCCTGAGGTCGGGCCTCCACTCCCCCCTCTTTTTGCAGTCGGCGGCCCTCCTCCAGCACCCCCTCTACGCCGAGGCGGTGGGGGAGGCCCTGGCCAAGCTCTTTGAGGAGGAGAGGGTGGACTTCGTCATCGCCCCCGCCATCGGGGGCGTGGTCCTCTCCTTCGTGGTGGCGAAGGCCCTCGGGGCCCGGGCCCTCTTCGCCGAGAAGGACGGGAGGGGGGGGATGCTCATCCGCAAGGGGCTCACCGTGAACCCCGGGGACCGCTTCCTGGCGGTGGAGGACGTGGTGACCACCGGGGAAAGCGTCCGCAAGGCCATCCGGGCGGCGGAGGCCTTGGGCGGGGTGCTGGTGGGCGTGGGGGCCATCGTGGACCGAAGCGGGGGGAGGGTGGACTTCGGGGTGCCCTTCCGCGCCCTCCTCGCCTTGGAGTTCCCCCAGTACCCCGAGGAGGCCTGCCCCCTCTGCCGGGAGGGGGTGCCCTTGGAGGAGGTCTAGGATGCGCTTGCTTAGCCCCCTTCTCCTCGCCCTCTTTTCCCTTGCCCTGGCGGGCCCGGAGGAAGCGGCCAAAGAGGCCGTGGCCCGCTGGCTTAGGGGGGAGCTCTCCCCGAGCCTCGAGGAGGTCCTTAGGGCCCCTCCGGAGGAGGCCCCGAGGCTCCTTGAGCGCTTCGCCCTCTTTCCTCCCCCTCCCGAGGGGCTTTCCGTGAACCTCCAGGCCCCGAAGGTGGAGGGAAACCGGGTCTTCTTCCCGGCGGCCCTGGGGGAGGAGGTGGGGGAGGTGGTGGTGGTCCTGGAAGGGGGGGAGGCCAGGCGGGTCTACTTCCGCCCCGAGGGGCTTGGGGTGCCCGCCTACCTCCTTACCCCCCTTGCGGGGTGGGGCTTTCTCCTCCTCTCCCTCTTCTGGGCCCTCCTCCTCCTCAGGCCCTCCCCCTTCCGGGCGTGGCTTCTTGAGGCCTGGGCCTTGGTCCTTTCCCACAGGGGCCTTTACCTCTTCACCAACCTCTTCCTCTACGGCCTCTTCGCCCTGGGGAGCCTTCTCGCCTACGCCATGCCCGAGCTCGCCCGGGCGGTGCAGGTCCTCTTCGGGGGCGCTTTGGAGGCCATCGGCCTCCGGGAGGCGGTGGGGAAGGGCGTTTTGGTCCTCGCTGGGGTCATCTTTCACTGGAATTTCAGCCAGGGGCTTTTCCTCACGGGGTTCCTCCCTGCCCTGCTTTTCGGGGTTCCCGTGCTCCTCCTCAATGCTCTCCGCTACTTCGCCTTTGGCTTCGCCCTCTCCCCGGCCCTTCTCGGGAACGCCTTCCTCTTCCACCTGCCCACCCTGGTCCTGGAGCTTCAGGCCTACATCTTGGTGACCTTTGGGGGGCTCGTGCTCCTGGCGAAGACCCTCCGGAGGGAGGGGTACAGGTCGGGGCTCAGGGGGCTTCTCCTCGCCTTCTACCTGGGGGCGCTTTTCCTCCTCGCCGCCGCCTGGTACGAGGCCTGGGAGGTGGTCTTCCTCCTATGAGGGTGGCGGTCCTGGGGGCGGGGGCCTGGGGGACGGCCTTGGCCGTGCTCCTCTCCAGCAAAGGGGTTCCCACGGCCCTCTGGGCCCGGCGGAGGGAGCAGGCGGAGGCCCTGAAGGTCATGCGGGAGAACCGGGACTACCTCCCGGGGGTGGCCCTTCCCGCCTACCTCTACCCCACCCACGACCCCGAGGAGGCCCTGGAGGGGGCGGAGCTCGCCGTGGTGGCGGTGCCCTCCAAGGCCCTCCGGGAGACCTTGGCCGGCCTTCCCCCGGCCCCCTGGTACGTCTCCGCCACCAAGGGCCTCTTTTACGAGGAGGAGGGGGTCCGGACGCCCTCGGAGGTGGTGGAGGCCCTGACCCAAAGGCCCGCCGTGGCCCTCTCTGGCCCCAACCACGCCGAGGAGGTGGCCCGCTTCCTCCCCACGGCGAGCGTGGCCGCGGGGCCGGAGGACCTCGCCCGGCGGGTCCAGGCCCTCTTCTCCGGGCCCACCTTCCGGGTCTACACCGGCCGGGACCGGCGGGGGGTGGAGCTCGGGGGGGCGGTGAAGAACGTCCTGGCCCTGGCGGCGGGGATGGTGGACGGGCTTAGGCTTGGGGACAACGCCAAGGCCGCCCTCCTCACCCGGGGCCTTAAGGAGATGGTCCGCTTCGGCACCGCCCTTGGGGGAGAGGAGGCCACCTTCTACGGGCTTGCGGGCCTTGGGGACCTCCTGGCCACGGCCTACAGCCCCCTTTCGCGAAACCGCGGGGCGGGGGAGCGGCTCGTGCGGGGGGAGGCCCGGGAGCGTCTGGAGGACCGGGGGGTGGTGGAGGGGCTCTACGCGGTGAAGGCCATGGTGGCCTGGGGGAAGGCCCGGGGCGTGGAGCTTCCCATCGCCGAGGCGGTCCACGGGGTGGCCTACGAGGGCCTGGACCCTCTGGCGGCCCTCAGGGCCCTCATGGCCCGGGAGCCCAAGGAGGAGTGAGGCCACCCCATGCCGGCTTGCGCCGGCATGGGGGCCCCGGCAAAGGGTTTTCAAGGGGCTTCCTCGGACCAGCCGGGCGAAGGAAGCGAAAGGGGAGGGGGTCCGGAGGTAGCATGGAGAAAATGCTCGCCCGAAAGCCCCTTTCCCTGGAGCGCTACCTGGAGGAGGAAGCGAAAAGCCCCGTGAAGCGGGAGTTCTACCGGGGCTTTCCCTACGCCATGGCCGGGGCCAGCGCCCTCCACAACCGCGTGGCCCTGAACGTGGCCGCCCGCTTCCTGGAGGCGGCCAGGCCCCGGGGGTGCCGGGTCTACATGAGCGACATGAAGCTTCGCATCCGGGACGAGGCGGTCTACTACCCGGACGTGATGGTGGTCTGCGGGGAAGGCCCGCCCCACCCGTACTACGAGGAAGCCCCCTGTGCCGTGGTGGAGGTCCTCTCCCCCGCCACCGAGGCCTTGGACCGCAGGGAAAAACGGGCCATGTACCTGAGTCTGGATAGCCTCCAGGTCTACCTCCTGGTGGACCCGGAGAGGTGCCGCTTCACCGCCTACCACCTCACCCCGGAGGGGTTTGTGGAGGAGGAGGCCGAGGAGGTGTACGTGCCCTGTTTGGACCTTCGCCTCTCCCTCGAGGACGCCTTCCGGCTTTAAAAGAACTCGGCGAGGAAGCCCAGAAGCGCGGTGCGGAAGGCCTTGGGGTTTTCCAGGTTGGCCAGGTGGCCCGTCTCCGGGAGGATGAGCATGCGGGCGTCGGGGAGGGCCTTCCACATGCGCCTGGCTTCCTCCGGGGGGGTGAGGGTGTCCTCTTCCCCCACGAGGACCAGGGCGGGCACCCCCATCCGGGGAAGGAGGGGGGTGGAGTCGGGCCTTTCCGCCAGGGCGGCGAGGGTTTCCGCCACGGCCTCGGGGGAGGCCTCCAGGATGAGGGCTCTCGCCTTCCCCACCACCTCGGGCTTGGCGGCCTGGGTGGTTCGGCCCAGGTGGCTTGGGAGGAGGGCTTCGGGCAGGAAGCCCACCCCTTCCTTCAGGACCCGCTCCCTTAGGGCGTAGCGGTTCCGCTTGGCCTCCTCGCTGTCGGGCCCCGCCCGGGTGCTGGAGAGGACCATCCCCAAGAAGCGCTCCGGGGCCTTCCGGAAGAGCTCAAAGACGAGGTACCCCCCCATGGAGAGCCCCACGAAGACCGCCTGCTCCAGCCCCGCCTCGTCCATCTCCCCTAGCACCTTCTCGGCGGCCTTCCCCAGGGAAAGGCCCAGGTAGTGGGGGGCGAGGACGGGGAGACGGGTCTTGAGGAGGGCCACCTCGCCCTCCCACATCCTGGGGCTATAGGGGAAGGCGTGCAGGAAGACCACGCCCCTCATGCTTCCTCCACCACGGGCTCGCCCTTGAGGCCCAAGGCCTCGAGGCGGGCGATGAGGCCTGGGTCCTCCACGATGACCACGTTCTCCCGCCCCAGGGTCTTGGCCCGGATCCGGCCCTCCTTGGCCGCCTCCTTCCAGGCCTCCATGAGGTCGGGGTGGGCCACCAGGAGGGGCGTCACCTTGTGGGCCGGGTAGCGCTTCACCTTAAGGCCTCCTCCAGGGCGTGCCAGGCCAGGGTGGCGCACTTCACCCGGGCGGGGAGCTTGGCCACCCCCTGGAGGGCGAGGAGGTCGCCCAAGGCGGGGTCCGGGGGGGCCCCTTCCACCACCATGGCCTGGAACTTGCGGGATAGCTCCAGAGCCTCCGCCACCTTCTTGCCCTTTACCGCCTCGGTCATGAGGGAGGCGCTCGCCGTGCTGATGGCGCACCCCTGGCCCTGGAAGCGGATGTCGGCGATGGTGTCCCCCTCCAGGAGCACCATCACCTCCACCTGGTCCCCGCAGGAGGGGTTCATCCCCCCGGCCCGCTTGGTGGCCTGGGGCAGAACCCCGAAGTTCCTGGGGCTCTGGTAGTGGTCCAGGAGGATCTCCCGGTAAAGCTCGTCAAGGACGCTCATTGGTCCATTATAGCCAGGCCCGGTACTTGGCCTCTATCCTTAGGAGGGCTTCCACGAAGCGGTCTACCTCTTCCTTCGTGTTGTAGAGGTAAAAGCTCGCCCGGGCGGTGGCCGCAAGGCCGAGCTTCCGGTGGAGGGGTTGGGCGCAGTGGTGGCCCGCCCTCACGGCGATCCCCTCCTGGTCCAGGAAGGTGGCGAGGTCGTGGGCGTGGAGGCGGCCTAAGGTGAAGGGGATGACCCCGCCCCGGTCCTCGCCCCTGGGCCCGTAGACCCGGAGGCGCGGCACCTCCTCCAGGCGCTCTAGGGCGTACGCCAGAAGGGCCCGGTCGTGGGCGAAGACCTTTTCCATCCCGACTTCCATGAGGTAGGCCGCGGCCTCGCCCAGGGCGATGGCCTCGGCGATGGGGGGGGTGCCCGCCTCAAAGCGCTGGGGCGGGGGGGCGTAGGTGGAGCGGTCCACGTGGACCTCCCGGATCATCTCCCCGCCCCCCAAGAAGGGCATCATCCCCTCCAGGACCTCGTACCGCCCCCAAAGGACCCCGGCCCCCGTGGGCCCGAGCATCTTGTGCCCGGAAAGGGCGAAGAAGTCGGCGCCAAGGGCCTGGACGTCCACGGGGAGGTGGGGGGCGGACTGGGCCCCGTCCACCACCACGAGGGCCCCCACTTCCTTGGCCTTCTTGGCGATCTCGGCCACGGGGTTGATGGTGCCGAGGACGTTGGACATGTGGACCAGGGAGACCACCTTGGTCCTTTCCGTGAGGAGGTCGTCCAAGGCGCTTAGGTCCAGGCGGCCTTCCTCGGTGAGGGGGATGGCCTTCACCTTGGCCCCCTTGAGGCCCGCCACCAGGTGCCAGGGGACGAGGCCCGCATGGTGCTCCATCTCCGTGACCAGGACCTCGTCCCCCTCCTTAAGGTTCCTAAGGCCCCAGGCGTAGGCCACCAGGTTCATGGCCTCCGTGGTGTTGCGCACGAAGACGATCTCCCGGGGCTCGGCGTGGAGGAAGCGGGCCAGGCGGCGCCGCGCCTCCTCGTAGGCCTCCGTGGCCTCCACGGAGAGGCGGTAGGCCCCCCGGTGGACGTTGGCGTTTTGCTCCTCGTAGTAGCGCTTCAGGGCCTCTATGACCCGCCTCGGCTTCTGGCTCGTGGCGGCGGAGTCCAGGTAGACGAGCTCGGGGCGCTTGGCGAGGAGGGGGAAGTCCTCCCTCAGGGAGCTTAGGTCCATGCCTTAAGTTTAGCCTTAAAGCCGCACCCGTCTTAGGAGCATGGCGTTTAGGGCCACGATGACGGTGGAAAGGCTCATGAAAAGCGCCCCCACCGCTGGGGAGAGGACGATCCCCCAAGGGTAGGCCACCCCGGCGGCGAGGGGGAGGGCGATGGCGTTGTAGCCCGTGGCCCAGAAGAGGTTCTGCACCATTTTGGCGTAGGTGGCCCGGGCGAGCGTCAGGGCGCGGACCACGTCCAGGGGGTCGCTCTCCACCAGCACCAGGTCCGCCGCCTCTATGGCCACGTGGGTCCCCGCCCCGATGGCGATGCCGAGGTCGGCCTCGAGGAGGGCGGGGGCGTCGTTGATGCCGTCCCCCACGAAGGCGGTGGGGCCCTCCCGCTTGAGCTCCCGCACCCGCCGGGCCTTCTCCTCCGGGAGGACCCGGGCGTGGTAGCGTTCTATCCCCAGCTCCTGGGCCACGGTTTTGGCCACGGCCTCGGCGTCCCCGGTGATCATGACCGGGGTGAGCCCCATGGCCTTAAGGCGCTGGATGGCCTCCTTGGCGGAGGGGCGGATGCGGTCGGCCAAGGCGAGGAAGGCCAGGACCTGCGCCTCGTCCATCAGGGCCACCACGCTTTCCCCGCGGGCCTCGGCCTCCTTAAGCCCCCGCTTCAAGGGCTCGGAGACCTTTAGGCCGAGCTCCTCCGCCCACTCGGGCCGGCCCACTCGGTACCTCTTGCCTTCCAGGACGCCTTCCACCCCTTTTCCGGGAATGGCCTGGAAGTCCGCGGCCTGGGGGAGGGGAACACCCCGTGCCTGGGCGGCCTCGAGGATGGCCTGGGCCAGGGGGTGCTCCGAGAGGGCCTCGAGGGCCGCCGCCAGGGAGAGCGCCTCCTCCTCCGAGGCCTCCTGGGCGTAGACCGCCCGAACGGCGAAGCGCCCCTCGGTGAGGGTCCCGGTCTTGTCCAAGGCCACGAAGCGGATCTCCCGGGCGCGTTCAAAGGCTTCCCGGTTCCGGACCAGGATGCCGTGCCGGGCAGCCAGGGCCGTGGCGTTCACCATGACCAGGGGGATGGCGAGGCCTAGGGCGTGGGGGCAGGCGATGACCACCACGGTTACTGCCAGGGAGAGGGCGAAGTTGAAGTCCTGTCCCAGGGCGAGCCAGGCGAGGAAGGTGAGGGTGCCGAGGGTAAGGGCGATGTAGAAGAGCCACCCCGCAACCCGGTCTGCCAGGACCTGGAAGCGGCTCCGGGAGGCTTGGGCTTCCTGTACCAGTCGCAGGATCTGGCTTAGGGTGGTGGCCTCCCCGGTGCGGGTGACCCGGACCTTGAGGGCGCCCTCCCCGTTCACCGCCCCGGCTATCACCTCGTCTCCCGGTTCTTTGGGCACGGGCCGGGACTCCCCGGTGAGGAAGGCCTCGTTCATCGTGGAAGCGCCCTCCACCACCACCCCGTCCGCCGGCACCTGCTCCCCGGGGCGGATAAGGATCAGGTCCCCCTCTTTGAGGGCGGAGACGGGTATGTCTTCTATGCGGTCGCCCAAGATCCGGTGGGCGGTGGTGGGCGTGAGCTTGGAGAGTTCCTCCAGGGCCCGGCTTGCTGCCTGCACCGAGGCCATCTCCAGCCAGTGCCCGAGGAGCATCACGTCAATGAGCGTGGCCAGCTCCCAGTAAAAGGGCTTTCCCGGAAGGCCCAAGGAGACGGCCAGGCTGTAGCCGTAGGCCGCGGTGATCCCCAGGGCGATGAGGGTCATCATCCCGGGGGTGCGCGCCCGAAGCTCGCGAAGCGCCCCCTTTAGGAAGACCAGGCCGCCGTAGAAGTAGAGGATCGTCCCCAAGACGGGGTTCACCCAGGCGCTTCCCGGGAACTGGGCTGCCCGGTAGCCGAACCAATCTTGGAGGTGTTCGGAGAAGTAGAGGATGGGGAGGGTGAGGAGGAGGCTTACGAAAAAGCGGTCCCGGAACATCTCCGGGGTGTGCCCGGCGTGCTTGTCGTGGCCCGTGTGGGCAGCGTGCCCCCCAGAGGGGTGCGCGTGCTGGGGTTCGGAATGGGGGTGGGAGTGCTTGTGGTGAGGGTTCTCGTGCTTCATCCGAGCGCCTCCTTATTTCCAAGCATATACCCTTCCCCAGGAGGGGGGGGGTGGAAGGTCCGGCCTCGTGCCGGGAAGGAAGCCCTAACCCACCTCGAGGACTCCCATCATCCCCCGGTCCTCGTGCTCCACGATGTGGCAGTGAAAAACGGTCCGGCCCTTTTCCCTCAAGGGAACCAGAAGCCTGGCCACCTCGCCCGCCTTCAGGTTGACCACATCCTTCCAGGCCCGGTAGGGGAAAGGCCTCCCGCCCACGGAGAGGACCTGGAAGGGGTGGACGTGGAGGTGGAAGGGGTGGTCCATGTCCCCCTGGTTTTCCACCTCCCAGACCTCCACCGTCTGGGCTTTCCCCTTCAGGTCCACCCGCCTGGGGTCAAAGGCCTGGCCGTTGATGAAGAAGCGGGCGGCCATCATGTCCTCGGTGAGGACCAGGCGGCGGGTGACCACGGGGGCGGGCAGGGTGGGGAAGGGGCTTAGGGCCTTGGGCAGGGGTAAGGGCTTGGGGTTCTTGGGGGCGATGAGGTAAAGAAGGGTTTCGGGCCGGCTTGGCCCTTGGGGCATGGCGTGGGCCATGCCCCCCATGTCCATCATGCCCATGGCCCCGCGGTCGTAGGGCAGGGCCTGGAGGAGGAAGCGGCCCTCTTTCCGCAAGCGCACCAGGACCTCGGCCCGCTCTCCTGGGGCCAGGAGGAGCTCGGACACCTCCAGGGGCTCTTCCAGGAAGCCCCCATCGGCGGCGATGAGGTAAAAGGGGTGGTCCTGCAGGGCCAGGCGGTAGTAGCGGGCGTTGGAGGCGTTGAGGAGGCGAAGCCTCAGGGTGGCCTTCTGGGCCACCAGGGTGGGCCGCAGGGCCCCGTTCACCAGGACCAGGTCGCCCTCCTTCCCGTTCATCCAGTCCATGGGGGTGTGCGGCGCCGGGCGCCCGCCCTGGAGGGCCAGGTCCTTCAGGACGAGGAGGTGCTCCTCCGCCTCCCTGAGCTCGGGGATGGCGTCCAGGGAGCTTTCCACCACGAGGGCTCCCAGGAGGCCGGCAAAGAGCTGGGGGGCTACCCGGCCGTGCAGGTGGGGGTGGTACCAGAAGGTACCTGCCAGCTCCTTGGGAACGGCGAACTCGTAGGTCCAGCTCTCCCCCGGGGGGATCTCCAGGACAGGAAGGGGTCGTCCACCTTAGGGGAGATGGGCAGGCCGTGCCAGTGGAGGTTGGTGGGCTCGGGAAGGCGGTTTTCCAGGGTGAGGCGCACCGTGTCCCTGGGGCGGACCCGGAGGGTGGGCCCGGGAAAGCTCCCCCCGTAGGTGAGGAGGGTGGCCCTTTGCCCCGCCAGGGCAAGCGGGGTGGGGGTGGCAGAAAGCTTCAGGGAGAGGAGGCCGCCCTGGCTCCGCACCACCTTGGGCTCGGGGAAGGAAGGGCCTTGGGCCCGGGCCAGGCCCAGGACCAGACTGCCCGCCGCCGCTTGGAGAAAGCTCCTGCGCTCCAGCATGCTCTTTAGGCTAGAGGGGAAGTGTTAAGGGCGCGTAAAGCCCCTAGAGCCGGGCGAGGGCCCGAGAGAGCCTGGTGCGGGCCTCCTCGGCCACGGGGGCGAGGGTTTTCTGAGCCGCCTCGGGGAGGACCCGGAACATCTCCCCGGGGTCCTGCACCAGGACCTCTACCCCCTCTTCGGCCTCCCGGAGCACCACGTTGCAGGGGAGGAGGAGGCCGATCTCCGGAAGGGCCTCGAGGGCTTGGGCCGCCAGGTGGGGGTTGCAGGCCCCCAGGATCAGGTAGGGGGGCTTCTCCAGGCCCAGCCGGGCCTTCAAGGTGGCGGCCACGTCGATTTCCGTGAGGATGCCGAACCCTTCCTCCTTGAGGGCCGCTTCCAGCCGGGAACGCACCTCCGGGATGGAGCCTTTCAGGGTCTTGCGCAGCTCCGTCATAATACCCTCTTGTCCCAGTCTACCGAATCCGCGAGGGTGGGCCTAGAGTAGCAGCTTTTTTCACAAGCGGGATTTCCTTCGGCCGGGGGTATTGCCGCTTCGGGCGAAGGAAGCCCCAGACGGGTCCAAGGTTCTGCCGTCTGGGGCTTCGGGGCTCACTCGCCCAGGAAGAAGCCGTGCCAGGTGTGGATCCAGACCTCCCCCGTGTAGGCGTTTACCGAGAGCATGCCCTCCACCTTTCCCCGGCCAAAGTCAAAGGTGTAATACCCTGGGAAGGTTCCTTCCTCCAGGATCCGGGCCCCTGGGAGATAGGCAGCTAAGAACCCCTCGGCCAGCTTCCTGGCCGCCTCCAAGGGGTAACGGGGTGGGGCTGGCGTGGGGTAGGCCATCATGCCCAGGCGGGTGTTCCACATCATGTTGGGGCCCGGTTCCGGGGAGACCACCCCGGTGTAGCGGTCTGCGATGAGTTCAAAGAGCCCTTGCCCTTTCTCATCCACCACCTGGGCGTAGTAGTTCTGGCTGAAGGCCATGAAATCCTTGAGGCGGGCCCCCGGATACAGCCGCTGGGCGTAGGCTTCCATGCGAGCCTTGGCGGCTTCCTTGGAGATGGGCCTGGCCTCGGGCGGGTAAACCGCCATCATGCCCATCATCCCATGGCCCCCCATCATGCCGTAGCCCATCATCCCCGGGCCGTACTGGGGGCCATAGCCCATCGTTCCCGGCCCAAAGCCCCCCATCATGCCCTGGGTGAGGGCGAGCCCTAAGAGCAGAAGGGCCGCGATACCTAAAAAACCGATCCGTTTCATGCTTCCCCTCCTTCAAGTTCCTTCTTGAGCTTTCTAAAGGTTGCCTCGTCTAACTCTCCCTTGGCGTAGCGGAGCCTTAAGGCCTCCAGGGCGTCGTCCTTGCCCTTTCGGCCTTCCCGCCCTTCCAGGGCCTTAAAGCCCAGGTAGGCCAGGAGGATGAGAAGGCCCAGAAAAAGGAGCATGCCGAAAAGCCCAGAGAAGCCTCCGAATCCGCCCATTCCGCCCCAACCCATCATGCCCATCGTGCACCTCCACCTATACCCTAGGCCTGTATTGTTAAGCTCCTATAAAGCGGGGCGGGTAGACTGGTAGGGTGGTCCGCAAGCGCCTCTTCGCCCGCATCTATCCGTGGCTTTCCGCCCAGCACGAGGCCCTGGTGGCGGAGAGGAAGCGGGTCCTCTTTCAGGAGGCCCTTGGGCGGGTGAGGCCGGGGGAGGTTCTGGAGATCGGCCCTGGGCCTGGGACCAACCTGGCCTACCTGCCCCCGGGGGTCCGGTACCTGGCTCTCGAGCCCAACCCCTTCTTCCACCCCCGGCTCAGGGCCCGGGCGGGGGCCTTGGGGATAGACCTCACCCTCCTTTCCGGGCGGGCGGAGGCCATCCCCTTGCCTGGGGAGAGCGTGGACCTGGTGGTGGGCACCCTGGTCCTCTGCTCCGTGGCGAACCCCGAAAAGGCCATAGAAGAGGTCCACCGGGTCTTGCGGCCGGGCGGGGCCTACCTCTTCCTGGAGCACGTGGCCGCCCCCAGGAGAACCCCTTTGCGCTTTCTCCAGGAGGCGGCCACGCCGTTTTTCTCCCTCCTTGGGGACGGGTGCCACCCCAACCGGGAGACCCTCTCTCTGGTCCAGGCCCGCTTTTCTCGGGTAGAGGCGGAGGCCTTCTTCCTGCCCTTTCCCGTGGTGGCCCCCCACGTGGCGGGGCTCGCCTTCAAGGGGTAGGGGATATGGGCCCCCCTTCAGCGTTCCTAGGGTACGGTTTCAAACAAAAGCCTTTGCAGCTCCGCTTCAGGGGCCCGCTGGCTGAGGTAGAGCACCTCCACCCCCACGATCCGGCCCTGCTCGTCGTAGTCCACGATGATCCCGGGGGCTACTTCCTCCGAGCGGCTGGCCGGACCTTCGGTTAGCGTCAAGTAGAGCGCATCCGCTTCACGGTCTATCTTTAGCCTCATAAGACTACCCTCCGGTCCAAAAACGCCGTTACCACCCGCATGGGGTGGGACTTAGGGTTCACGACAACTCGGAGCACTTTCCCCCTCTCCGGAATCCGGACGAGGCGGTGCTCCAATGAGGGGTCTACCCGGTCCTTTTCCACGGCTTCTGGAAAGGCCAGCGCCCGCTCTATCCACTCTAGGGGGATGCCCCTCTTCTCCAGAACCTCCCGTGCGTGCTGGGTGAGGACGTACTCCGGGCTCCCCATGCCGGGCCTAAAGCTAGGGTAGCCTCCCTTGGGTTTCCCTTCAAGCAGTATGGAGATCTGGAGGCAGCCTTCGGGATCCTTGGGCTTTGGACAGAGACGCGCCCTCACGGGAACTTCCAGACCCGCCCCCGGCCGTCTATGAAGACGAGCCTTCCCGCCTCCTGGGGATGGGCGGCGAGGGCCAGGACCGTGCCCTGCCAGAGCCTTTTCCAGCCCGCCGGGGTCCTCTGCCAGAGGCCCGTCTTCCCTCCGAGATAAAGGGTCCCCGCCCCTGCCGCGAGGGCGTAGATCTCCCGCTCCGGGGTCGGTACCTGGGTGAAGGTCTGGCCGCCGTCTGGGCTTTGGTAGAGGCCCTGGCCCATGGGGGCCACGTAAAGGGTCTTCCCCTGGAAGACCATGGCCGCCATGCCCGCCTTGGGAAGCCCTTTAGGGGCGGTGGACTTGAAGGTTTTCCCGCCGTCTTCGCTGACGAAGTAGCCGTGGGTGGCCTCGAGGGCGAAGTGGAGGCCCCCTGAGGCGGCGTAGCCGTGGAGGTCCAGGGCGGGAAGCCCCCTGGGGCGGAGGTTCCGCCAGGTCCTGCCCCCGTTTCGGCTTTCCGAAAGCACCCAGTGTCCGGCGGCGAGGATGCGGTCCCTCTCCAGAACGAGGCCCATGGCGTCAAAGCCCGTTTTGCGCACCAGGTCCCGCCAGGTCCGGCCTTCGTCCTCGGAGGCCTGGATGCCGTCGTGGTGGCCGAAGAGGAGCGAGCCCTTGGGAAGCCAGAGGAGGGCGTGGATGTCCCGGGTGGCCACCTGGCCCACAGGGGTTTGGGCCAAGGCCCCAAGGCTTAGGAGGAAAAGGCCTACAAGGCGCCGCATCCCCCACCTCCTATCGGGAAAGCCTGAGCCCTGTGAGGCAGGTGGGGCTATCCCGAAAGGTGGCCACGGGGGCTTGGGCCACCCAGTCCCCCTGGCGGACCTCGAGGGTGTAGCGGCGGTTTCGCGGGAGCCAAAGCTCAAAGAAGCCGTCCTTGCCCGTCTGCACCTGGGCCTTGAGGACCTCTTTTCCCCCTTCTAGCACCCGCACCGCAAACACCTCCCCTTGGAGTTCCCCTGTGCAGCTGGAGAAGTAGTGGACCTGGCAGGGGTGGGTGCGGTGGCGGTAGGGGGCCACCGCCAGGAGGAAGCGGTCCTTCAGGGCCACCTGGGCCTTGCGGCCATCGGGAAACTCAAAGAAGAGGGCCTCGGAGGTCGCGTAGCTCACGACCCTTTGCCCTTCCTCCCTCCACCGCTTGGCGAGGGCCAGGGCTTCCTCCGGGCTGGCCCCCTTGAGCGCCTCGGGCGTGGGGGCCTGGGCCAGGCCTAGGGCCGCGCCCACCAGGAAAAGGGCGAGGAGCTTCCTCATGGCCCCCACGCTATTCCCCCTTCGTTAAGCCCGTGTAAAGGGGAAGGGTGAAGCGGAAAGCACTGCCTTGGCCTGGCTCGCTTTCCGCCCAGATTCTCCCCCCCATGGCCTCCACCAGGCCCTTGGCGATGGTGAGGCCCACGCCCGTGCCTCCGTCCTTGCGGCTGCGGGAGGGGTCGATGCGGTAAAAGCGCTCAAAGATGCGGGGGAGGTGCGCTTCCGGGATGCCGGGCCCGGTATCCTCCACGCTGAAGAGGACCTCTTTGCCCCGATCCTCCGCCTTCAGGCGGACCTCCCCTCCTTCCGGGGTGTGGCGCAGGGCGTTGGAAAGCAGGTTGGCGAAAACCTGCAAAGCCCGCTCCTCGTCCGCCAGGACCAGGGGCAAGGTGGGGGTGGAGAACACCCGGAGGGCTACCCCCTTGGCCTGGAAGGCGGGGAGGAAGCGCTCCACCGCCTCTTCCAGGAGGGCCTTGGGGTCCAGGGGCTTGGGGTGGAGGACCACCGCCTTGGCCTCCACCTGGGAGACCAGGGCCAGGTCCTGGACCAGGCGGGCCATGGCCCGGACCTCCCGCTCTATGCTCCGGGCCACCTTCTCTGGGGCCATAACGCCGTCGGCCAAGGCCTCCGCGTAAGCCTGGAGGGCGGAGAGGGGGGTCCTGAGCTCGTGGGCCACGGTGCCGATGAGCTCTACCCTGGTCTTTTCCACCTGCTCCAGGGCCTCGGCCAGGCGGTTGAAGTGAAGGGCGAGCTCCCCGAGTTCGTCCCTCTCCAAGACGGGCAGGCGCACCCGGTACTCTCCTTGGGCCATGCGGCGGCTTCCTTCCATGAGGAGCCGGGCGGTGCGGGCAACCCGGAGGCTGGCGAAGGAGGCGATGATGGCGGCTCCCAGGGCGGCGAGGGGCAGGGCCGCAAGGAGGGCGGCGGTGAGGGTGGAGCGAAGCCCCTCCTCCAGGTCCCGCCGCAGGGCTTCGCCCATCATCAGGCCTCCCATCATGGAGAGGGCATGGTACATGCGCTCCACGTGCCCCCGGTAGAAGGGGGGAGCGAGGGCCTCGGCCAGGAGAAAGAGGAGGACAAGCGCTAAGAAGGCCACCAGCAGGTGGCTCAAGAAAAGCTTGAGGAAAAGGCGCATGCTCAGGGGCCTTCCCGGAAGCGGTAGCCTACTCCCCGCACCGTCTCTATGAAGCGGGGATGGTCCGGGTCGTCTCCGAGCTTTTTTCTAAGCCCGGCAATGTGGACGTCCACCACCCGGTCCACCCCGGGGAAGTCGGGGCCCCAGACCTTTTCCAAAAGCCTTTCCCGGCTAAAGACCATGCCCGGGTGCTGGGCCAGGGTGAGGAGCAGATCAAACTCCAGCGGGGAGAGGGGGAGGGGCTTTCCCTCCAGGTAGGCCTGGCGCTCCCGGGGGAGGAGGCGGAGAGGGCCGTAACAGAGCTCTTCCCTAAGCCCCGCCCGCCTGAGGAGGGCCTTGACCCGGGCCACCACCTCCTTGGGACTAAAGGGCTTCACCACGTAGTCGTCGGCCCCTAGTTCCAAGCCCCGCACCCGCTCCTCCTCCTCCCCCCTGGCGGTCAGCATCAGCACGGGAAGCTCCGGCCGTTCCCGGCGGATTTCCGCCAGCACGTGGAATCCATCTAGTTTGGGTAGCATGAGATCCAGGATGACCAGGTCGGCCCGGGGGAAGAGCTCCAGGGCGTTTTCGCCGTTTTCCGCCTCCAGGACTTCAAACCCGGCCCCCCGGAGGTAAGCCCCCAGGACCTCGAGGATGGCCGGGTCGTCGTCCACCAGGAGGACCTTCATGCGAGGTCCCGCTTCATCCGCTCAAAGGTCTCCTTGTCAATCTCCCCCCGGGCGTACCGCTCCCTCAGCACCTCCAAGGCCCGGTCCCGCCTCTCCGGGGCGAGGGCACGGACCAGCCAGTAGACAAAAAGCCCCAGAAGCACGAACCAGAGGAGGCCAAGGATGGGCCCCCACCAACCCAGGTACCAGCCGCTTCCGCACCACCACATGTTCTTCACCTCCCAGTTGCAGCCTAGCCCCGTCCGGTTAAGCCACGGTAAAGCCGCGCGGTTGGAAGCCCCTCAGCCTGAGGGAGTTGGTGAGGACGAAGAGGCTACTTAGGCTCATGGCCGCCGCGGCCAGCATGGGGTTGAGGAGGAGGCCGGTGAAGGGGTAGAGGGCCCCCGCGGCCACGGGGATGAGGAGAACGTTGTAGGCGTAGGCCCAGAAGAAGTTGAGGTGGATGGTGCGCAAGGCGCGCCGCGAGAGGAGGACGGCGTTCACCACCCCCCGGAGGTCGGGGGTGAGGAGGACCACGTCCCCGGCCTCGAGGGCGATGTCCGTGCCGCTTCCCATGGCGAGGCCCACGTCCGCCTGGGCCAAGGCGGCGGCGTCGTTGATCCCGTCCCCCACGAAGACCACCTTCCGCCCCTCGGCCTGGAGCCTGCGGATGGCCTCCACCTTCCCCTCAGGCCTCACCCCGGCGAGGACCTCGGGGATGCCTAAGGCCTCGGCCACCCGCCTGGCCGGGGCGGGGTGGTCCCCGGTGAGGAGGACGGGCTTCAGGCCGAGGGCCTTCAGGGCCGCCACCGCTTCCTCGGCCTCGGGCCTTGGGGGGTCAAAGACGGCGAAGGCGGCGAGGAGCCGCGTTCCCTCCGCCAGGTAGAGGGGGGTGTACCCCTCCTCGGGGAGGGCCTTGGCCTCCTCGGGAAGGTGCACGCCGAGGCGCTCCATGAGGGCGGGGCCTCCCAGGTGGAGGCGCCTTCCTTCCACCCGGCCCTCCACCCCCTCCCCGGGAAGGGCCCGCACCTCCTCCGCCTGGGCCTGGGGTAGGCCCTTTGCCGCCTCCAGCACCGCCTTGGCCAGGGGGTGCTCGCTTCCCCGCTCCAGGGCGGCGGCAAGCCTTAGGGCCTCCTCTTGGGAGAGGCCGAAGGGGAGGACCCGGACCAGGGTGGGCCTTCCCAGGGTGAGGGTCCCGGTCTTGTCCAGGACGGCGGTGTCCGCCCGGGCCAGGGCCTCGAGGGCCGTCCCCTTGCGGAAGAGGAGGCCCATCTGGGCCGCCCGCCCCGTGGCCACGGCGATGGCCGCCGGGGTGGCGAGGCCCATGGCGCAGGGGCAGGCGATGAGGAGCACGGCGAGGGCGGCCACGAAGGCGTGGGCGAGGCCGGGGCCTAAGAGGAGCCAAAGGGTAAAGGTGAGGAGGGCGATCCCCACGACCACCGGCACGAAGACCCCCGCGATGCGGTCGGCGAGCTCCTGGACCTTGGGCTTGTGGCCCTGGGCCTCCTCCACCATCCGGGCCATCTGGGCGAGGAAGGTGGCCTCGCCCACCCGGCTCACCCGCACGAGGAGGGCCCCCTCGCCGTTCACTGTCCCCCCCACCACCTCGTCCCCCGGGCCCTTGGCCTTGGGGATGGGCTCCCCGGTGAGCATGGACTCGTCCACGTGGCTTTGCCCTTCCAGGACCACCCCGTCCGCGGGGATGCGCTCCCCCGGCAGCACCCGCACCACGTCCCCGGGGATCAGGGCCAGGGCGGGGACCTCCTTCTCCTCCCCGTCCTGAACCACCCGGGCGGTCTTGGGCCGTAGGGCGAGGAGCTTCCTTATGGCCTCCGAGGCCTTGCCCTTGGCCCTTTCCTCCAGGTGCTTGCCGAGGAGGACGAGGGCGAGGATCACCGCCCCGGCCTCAAAGTAAAAGTGGCGGGCCTCCTCGGGGAAAAGCCCCGGGAAGAGAAGGACCAGGAAGGAGTAGAGGTAGGCGCTTCCCGCCCCCAGGGCCACCAGGGTGCTCATGCCGAAGGCGAGGTGGCGGGCCTCGGCCAGGGCCTGCCGGAAAAAGCGCCTTCCCGCGTAGAGGACGGGGAGGGCGGCGAGGGCCTGGAGGAAGCCGGGGAAGCGGGGCAGGGGGAGGAGCATGGGCCCCATGGCGAGGAGGAGGGTGAGGAGGGCGAAGGGGAGGGCGAGGAGGAGGTCCTTGCGGTAGGTGGGCGCCTTTTCTTGCGCCTCCTCCGCGCCCTCCATGGGCTCGTAGCCCGCCTCCCGGATGGCCTGGTGCAGGCGGGGCAGGCTCACCGTGTCCGGTAGGTACTCCACGAAGGCCTTTTCCGTGGCCAGGTTCACGCTCACCGCGAGTACCCCGGGAAGCTTGGCCAGGGCCCTTTCCACCCGGGCCACGCAGGCGGCGCAGGTCATCCCCTTCACGGGGATCTCGGCCCGGGCCACCACGGGCTCGTACCCGGCCTCCTCCACCCGCCTGAGGATTTCCCGGAGGTCCACGCCCTCCTGCAGGCGCAAGAAAGCCTCCTCGGTGGTGAGGTTGACCCGGGCCTCCTCCACCCCCTCCGCCCGCTTCAAGGCCCTTTCCACCCGGGCCACGCAGGCGGCGCAGGTCATGCCCCTGACGCCTACCTTGATCTCCTGGGCCATGGCTTCACCGGTACTTGAGGGCCTCCATCAGCTCCTCTACGATCTCCTCCACGTCCCCCCGCTCGTGGGCGGTGGCCACGTGGTCCCTGAGGTGGGCCCTTAAGACCATCTCCCCCACGCGGTCCAGAGCCCCCTCCACCGCCTTGAGCTGTTTGAGGACGTCCACGCAGTAGACCTTCTCGTCCTCCAGCATGCGGAGGATGCCTTCCAGGTGCCCCTTGGCGGAGAGGAGGCGCCTCCTCGCCTCCTCCCTCACCTTGGGGTCCAGGTGCAGATGGGCATGGGGCATGGCTAGGCCAGGACCTGGGCCCTGTACCCCTCCTCTTCCACCGCCTGGACGAGGGCCTTGGGGTCGGCTGTTCCCTCCACCAGGGCCTCCCCCTTTTCTAGGGAGACCTCTACCTTCTCCACGCCGGGGACCTTCTTAAGGGCCTTGGTCACCGCCATCACGCAGTGGTTGCAGGTCATGCCTTCCACCTTGAGCTTCAGCATCCTTCCACCTCCTATCCCACCCCAGGTGGGGTGGGGTACGCCTTTACCCTAACCCTTTTTTCCCTCGCGCGCAAGGGGCTCGCGCCCTCAGGGCGTTGGGCCCGTGAGGAGGCCTTTCCGCCAGGGCGGTGTCTCCGCTCGGCTAGCCCGAGGAAGCCCCTTGAGGACCCTTTACCGGGGCCGCAAGCCAGCATGGGGTGGCCTCAGGCCCAGCGTGCCTCTTTGACCCCGGACACCTTCTGCACCGCCTGGAGAATCCGCTCCTCCTCCCCGTCCTGGACCGCCAGGCGGAGCCGGATCCGGGCCAGGGGGCCCAAAACCCGGGTTTCGGAGCCGAGGGCGCTCTTGCCCGCCTCGGCCACCACCTGCATCACGTCCCGGAGGAGGCCGGCCCGGTCTTGGGCCAGGACCTCGAGGACCACCACCTTCCCCCCCACCCCTTCCCAGTAGGCCCCGATCACCCGGTCCGCCTCCGGCCCCTGGAGGAGGCGGCGGAGGTTGGGGCAGTCGGCCCGGTGGACCGTGACCCCGCGGCCCCGGGTCACGAACCCGAGGATGGGGTCGCCCTTCATGGGCTCGCAGCAGGAGGCGAGGCGGATGGGGGCCTGCAGGTCCTGCTCCAGCCGGATGCCCCACTCGTTGCGGACCTGGGGCTTGGGCTTCTCCGGCTTGAGGAGGGCCTTGGGGTAGAGCTTTTCCGCCACCTGCCGGGGGGTGAGGCGGTTCAGGGCCAGGGCCAGGTAGAGCTCCTCCGGGGAAGGGGGGAGGGAAAGGCGTTTGGCCGCCTCCTCCAGCTGGCTGTCCGTGGGCTTGGGCAGGCCACGGCGCTTGAGGTACCGCTCCAGGAGGTGCTGGCCCCTTTCCAGGGTCTCCTGGCGCTCCTGGGCGCGGAAGTACTGGCGGATCTTGCTCTTGGCGCTGCGGGTCTTGGCGAACTCCAGCCAGCCCTTGGAGGGGTGGGCGTTCTTGCTGGTGAGGATCTCCACGATCTCCCCGTTTTGGAGCTCGTAGGAGAGGGGGACGATGCGGCCGTTGACCTTGGCCCCCACCATGTGGTGGCCCACCTCGGTGTGGATGTGGTAGGCGAAGTCCACGGGGGTTGCCCCCTTGGGCAGGTTGATGATGCGGCCCTTGGGGGTGAAGACGAAGACCCGGCCGCCGAGGAGGTCCTTGGTCACCGCCTCCACGAACTCCCGGGAGCTGGAGAACTCCTTCTGCCACTCCTGGATGCTCTTCAGCCAGGAGACCCGCCGCTTGACCTCCTCGGGGTCGGTGAGCCCCTCCTTGTAGAGCCAGTGGGCGGCGATGCCGTACTCGGCCACGCGGTGCATCTCCCGGGTGCGGATCTGCACCTCCAGGGGTAGGCCCTCGAGGGCGATCACCGTGGTGTGGAGGCTCTGGTAGCCGTTGGGCTTGGGCACGGCGATGTAGTCCTTGACCCGGCCGGGGATGGGCTGCCAGAGGGCGTGGACCAGACCGAGGACGTGGTAGCAGACCTGCTTCTCCCTCAGGGCCTGGCTTTCCCGGGTGGGCGCGGGCTTGGGGTCAAGGATGACCCGGACCGCCAGGAGATCGTAGATCTGCTCCAGGGTTTTCCCCTCCCGTTCCATCTTCTTCCAGATGGAGTAGAGGTGCTTGGGGCGCCCGGTCACCTCAAAGCCCTGGAGCTGGCTCTGGAGGAGCTCGTCCCGGGCCAGGGTTTCCTGGAGGAGGTGGATGGCCTTCTGGATGAGGCGCTCCCTGGCCTCCTGGGTGGCCTGGATCCGGGCGGACAGGCTGGCGAAGGCCTCGGGGTGGAGGTAGCGGAAGGAGAGGTCCTCCAGCTCCCACTTGAGCTGGCCCATCCCCAGGCGGTGGGCGAGGGGGGCGTAGATCTCCAGGGTTTCCTGGGCGATCCGCTTCTGCTTCTCGGGGGGCATGTGCTCCAGGGTGCGGAGGTTGTGCAGGCGGTCCGCCAGCTTGACGATGATGATGCGCACGTCCTCCGCCATGGCGATGAACATCTGGCGGAGGTCCTCCGCCCGCCTCTCCTCCCCCTCGAGGTTCGCCAGCTTGTAGAGCTTGCTGACCTTGGTCTCCCCCTCCACGATGCGGCGCACCGTGGGGCCGAAGCGGCGCTCCAGCTCCTCGGGCGCTACCCCGCAGTCCTCCACGGTGTCGTGGAGGAGGCCCGCGGCCACCGTGTCGGCGTCCATCTGCAGGCCGGCCAGGATCTCGGCCACGGCCACGGGGTGGGTGATGTAGGGCTCCCCGCTTCGCCGTAGCTGCCCCCGGTGGGCTTCCTCGGCGAAGCGGTAGGCCTCCCGCACCTTGGCCCGTTCCTCGGGGGCGAGGTAGGCCAGGGCGGGTTCCAGGCGGTTCCAGAGGCCGAGATCCGCGCCGACCACTACTTTTAGTGTAGCACCCCTACCCGGAGAGGGCCTTCAAGAAGGGGTCCAAGGCCTCGGGTTCCACCAGGGCCACGGCCTCGTACCCCCTCCAGGGGGCGAGGACCAGATAGCCCCCGCCCAGGCGGACGAGAGCAGGGCCCAAGGCCTCTCCCGTGGCGGCTTCCAGGGCCTTGAGGGCCTGGTGGAGGGCCTTGAGCTGGGGCCGGGGGAGGGGGAGGGGGTCGTCCAGAAGCCCCAGGGCCTTTACCCCGGGGAGGCGGAGGGGGGAGAGGTCCGGCCTTCCGCCCCCCGGGGCTTCCAAGGCGCTTAGGAGGGCCTCCAGATCCTCCTGGCCCAGCTCCTTGAGGAGGCGGTCCGCGGCCTCCTTCTCCTTCTCCAACTCTTTGAGGGCCTCCTCCGCCTGGGCCAGGGCGCGTTCCACCTCCAGGACCCCACGGGGGCCCAGCCGTTCCAGGGCCTTCTGGGCGGGGCGGAGGAACTCCACCAAGGGGCGGATGCGGCGCTGGGTGTCGCTTTTGAGCCCCTCCAGGGGGGCGTAGCGGCGGAAAAAGGCGGCGAGGCGGGTGCCGAGCTCCTGGCGCTTGGCCTCGAGGCGGCGCTTCAGGGCCTGGAGGGCCCGGGCGATGGGGGCGGGGTCGGGGAGGGGCTTTTGGCGCTCCGCCTCTATGGCCTTGAGGACCGCCTCGCCCCCCAGGGGGCGGAAGCGCTCCGCCAGGACCTGGAGCCGGGCGAGCTCCTCCAGGGCGAGCCTCCGCCGGAGGGCCCGGCCCTCTTCCAGGCGGCGCCTCAGGGCCTCCAGGTCGGGAAGCTCCCCCCGGGCCAGGGCCTTTTCCGCCTCGGCCACCTCCTCGCCGAGCCCCAGGGCCTCCGCCTCCTCCTTGAGGGCCTTAAGGGCCGCCCTCCTCTCCTCTAGCCGCGCCCGCCGCGCCTCCTCCCCCGCGCCCTTCAGGAGCTCGGCGTAACGGGCCCGGATCCCGGGCAGGGCCTGGGCGAGGGCCTCCCCCTCGAGGCGGGCAAGCTCCTCGGCGAGGGGCTTCGCCGCCTCGCCGAGGGCGGAAAGCTCCTCTAAGAGCCGCGCCTTCTCCTCCTTAAGGCGCCTTGCCTCCTCCTCCAGGGCCGAAAGCTCCGCCTCCAAAGCGGCGAGGTCGGGAAGCCCCCCTTCCCTCAGGGTCTCCTCGGCCAGGCGGAGGGCCTCCTCCAGGGGGGCCTTGGCCTCCTGGGGAAGGGGAAGGCGGCGGAGGGCCTCCTCCAGCTGGATGAGGCGCGCCCGCCTTGCGGCCTTGGCCTCCGCCTCCGCCTCCTTCAGGGCCGCTTCCAGCTCCTTGAGCTTCTCCTGGGCGGGCTGCTCCGTCTCCAGGAGGGCCTCCACCTCCGCCCGCAAGGCGGCCGCCCGGGGGTGGTCCAAAAAGGGGGCGTAACGGAGGACGAGCTCCTCCAGGCGCCGCTTCTCCTCCGCCACCTCCAGGGCCCGGATCTCCTGGGCTTGGGGTTCGGCGAGGCTTTCCAGGTCTATGACCAGCTCCTCCTCGAGGGCCGGGGCCTCCTCCACGGTGACGAGCACGTCCTCTTCCTGGGTTTCAAAGACCATCTCGGGGAGGGTGGCGGGCTGGACGGCGCTGGAGGCCAGGTACTTGCGGAGCTCCAGGGCAAGGGCCCTGGCCCGCTCCACCTCCCCCTGGGCCAAGGTCCCCTCCCGGTGGGCCTCGCGGACGATCTGGATGAGGCTTTCCAGCCGCCGCACCTTGGGGCCGCCCAGGGGACGGACCCGCTCCAGGGCCTCCTCCAGGTGGGCGAGGTCCTGGGCCTGGCGCAGGAGGGCCTCCTCCAGCTTCTCCTCCAGGTGGTCCAGGAGGGCGAGCCCCTCCTGGAGGAGCCTGGGGTCGGGCTCCCGGCGCAGGCGGTTCACCAGGGCCCGTAGCCTTCCCACCTCGGGCCAGTCCACGTAGAGGCCGAAGCGGGCCAGGCCCCGCTCCAGGGCCTCCAGGCCCCCTTCCGGGGCCGGGGCGAGGCGGGCCAGGGCCTCCTCCACCGCCCGCCGGGCCTGGGCGGCGGGGAGGCGGGCCTGGAGCTCCCGGAAGACCAGGCCCTTGAGGAGGGTCTCGGCGTCTTTCTCGCTCAGCTCCTCCGGCCGCTTGCCCAGCCGCTTGAGCCCCTCCTCCAACACCACTTGGGCCCGGGCCCCCAGGTGGGGCCTGAGGGTTTCCTCCAGGATCCGGTAAGGGCTTTCCCTCATGGCGTTTCCTTAACCACCCGCAGGGGCTCCCCGAAGTAGAGGGTCCGGTGGGGGAAGGGGATCTCCACGCCCTCCTGGTCCAGCCGCTTCTTGATCCGCCGGCGGAACTCCCGGGCCACGGCCCACTGCTGGGCGGGTTTGGTGCTGAAGAGGGTGCGGATGACCACGGCGGAGTCGGCCAGGTCCTGGACGCCGAGGACCTCTGGGGGGTTCGTGAACTTGTCCTGCCACTCCGGGTCCTGGAAGAAGCGCTCCGCCTCGTCCCGGAAGATGGCGAGGACGCGGTCCACGTCCTCCTTGTAGGCCACCCCCACGTCCACCACCGCCCGGCTCCACTCCTGGGTGAAGACGGTGACCTGCTGGATCTGGGAGTTGGGGATGAAGTGGGCCTTGCCCTCGAGGTCGCGGAGAACGGTGAGGCGCAGGTTGAACTTCTCCACCACGCCGGCGAGGTCCCCCACCTTCACGATGTCCCCCACGCCGTACTGGTCCTCCAGGAGGATGAAAAAGCCGTTGATGAAGTCGCGGATGAGGTTCTGAGCGGCGAAGCTTAAGGCAAGCCCCGCCACCCCGGCCCCGGCGAGGAGGGCGGTGACGTTGAGGCCGAGGTTGGAGAGGAAGAAGAGGCCGCCCACGGTGACCACCGCGACCTTCAGGGCCGACTCGGAGACGTTCCTCAGGGTCTTGGCCCGCACCGCCTGCCGGGTGAGTTCTCCCTCCGTTTCCGGCAAGGGGAGGCTTTGGAGGAGGAGGGGCACCAGGCGGTAGGCCGTCCAGGTGGCGAGGAGGACGGCCCCGCCGGCCACCCCCTTCCCCCCGAGCCAGGCCACCAGGCTCCGCCCCCAGGTGGCCAAGGGCTCGTAGGGAAGGCTTAGGGCGTGGCTCAGGTAGCTTGCCCCGGCCACGGCCACCATCCCCCACCAGGCGTAGCCCAGGAGGCGGAAGAAGGCGTCGTCCCGGGTGCTCGGGGTGAGGGCGGCGAGCCTCCCCAAAAGCCTCGCGCCGAGCCTTCCCAAAAGGACCACCGCCACCAGGGTGAGGGCGATGTGCAACGCGGCCAGCATGGGCCAAGTATACCGGAGCTATAGTGGGGAGGATGGAGCGGCACGTTCCCGAACCCACCCATACCCTCGAGGGCTGGCACATCCTCCACGACTTCCGCCTCTTGGACTTCCCCCGCTGGTTCTCCGCCCCCTTGGAGGCCCGGGAGGACGCCTGGGAGGAGCTTAAAGGCCTGGTGCGGGAGTGGCGGGAGCTGGAGGAGGCGGGCCAGGGTTCCTACGGCATCTACCAGGTGGTGGGCCACAAGGCCGACCTCCTCTTCCTCAACCTCCGCCCCGGGCTTGACCCCCTTCTGGAGGCGGAGGCCCGCCTTTCCCGCTCCGCCTTCGCCCGGTACCTGGGGCGGAGCTACAGCTTCTACTCCGTGGTGGAGCTGGGAAGCCAGGAGAAGCCTCTAGACCCCGAGTCCCCCTACGTCAAGCCCCGCCTCACCCCGAGGGTTCCCAAGTCGGGGTACGTCTGCTTCTACCCCATGAACAAGCGGCGCCAGGGCCAGGACAACTGGTACATGCTTCCGGCCAAGGAGCGGGCGAGCCTCATGAAGGCCCACGGGGAGACGGGGAGAAAGTACCAGGGAAAGGTGATGCAGGTCATCAGCGGGGCCCAGGGCCTGGACGACTGGGAGTGGGGAGTGGACCTTTTCAGCGAGGACCCCGTCCAGTTCAAGAAGATCGTCTACGAGATGCGCTTTGACGAGGTCTCCGCCCGCTACGGGGAGTTCGGCCCCTTCTTCGTGGGCAAGTACCTGGACGAGGAGGCCCTGCGGGCCTTCCTTGGGCTTTAGAGGGGGCGCACCCAAACCTCCCGCACCCGGGGGCCGTCAAACTCCACCAGGAAGACCTGCTGCCAGCGCCCAAGCCTCAGCCGCCCCTTCTCCGCCAGGAGGAGGAGGTGGACCCCGGTGAGGAGGCTCTTGAGGTGGGCGTGGGAGTTCCCCTCCAGGTGCCGGTCCTGGGGGCGGTGCCTAGGGGCGAGCTCGGCGAGCCGGCCTAAGAGGTCCTGGGCCACCGTGGGGTCGGCCCCTTCCTGGACCGTGAGGCCGCAGGTGGTGTGGGGGACGAAGAGGTAGACCAAACCCGTGTGGCCCGAGAGGGCCGCCTCCACCTTGCGGGTGATGTTCACGAACCCCTCCTCGGGGGTGGGGACCTCGAGGCGCACCACGCCTTCCATATGGGCATGATGCCACACTGGGCGCCCCGGGAGCGGGGTACACTTCCCCCATGTACGAGGCGGTTCTCGCCCTGCACAACCTGGTGCGCTGGCTCGTCCTCCTCCTGGGCCTCTGGGCCCTTTTCCGCCCCGAGCCCAGGCCCGGCGCCTTCTTTGCCCACGCCCTCACCCTGCAGGTGGTCCTGGGGGTGGTCCTGGCCTTCGTGAGCCCCTATTTCCAGGGGCTCCTCGCCGCCTTCGGGGAGGCCATGCGGGCCGGGGGGGAGGCCCGCTTCTTCGCGGCGGAGCACTGGGTGGGGGGGCTCGTGGCCCTGGGCCTGGCCCACGCGGGGCTTGCCCGGGCGCGGAAGGGGAGGCCCGGGGCCAGGCTCCTCTTCGCCCTGGCCCTAGGGGTGGTTCTCCTTTCCATCCCCTGGTTCCGGCCCCTGGTGCGGCTTTAGAGGAGGGAGGCCACCGGCACGAGAAGCTCGGGAAAGGCCCTGGGGGAGAGGGCGTCCTCGGGGCCCAGGACGTGGTGTTCCCGGTAGCCCCCAGGGGAAGGGTCCAGGAAGCGGTGGACCCTTCCCTCCGCGAGGTCCACCACCCAGACCTCCTGGACCCCGTGCCGGGCGTAGAGGGGGGCTTTTACCTCCCGGTCGTAGGCCCCCGAGGCGTCGGCCACCTCCATCCTCCACGCTGAAGCGCCGACGCGCCGGGGTCATCCCCTTCATCCTACATAGGCCAAGGCCCCATACCCCACCACCCGCTCCTCGCCTCCCCCGGCCTCGGCGCTGGTGGCGTAGGCGAGGAGCCGGGGTTCCCACCCAAGGGCCCGGGCCAAGGCGGTGAGGGTGGCCCAGGGGAGCCGGCCGCAGGCCTCCCCTTGGGCCACCCCCTCGGCGTCCAAGGCCAGGGCCCGCCTTAGGGTCTTGGCGTCCAGCTCCCGGGCCACGGAGTCGGGGTGGTAGTGGGAGAGGTCGCTGGAGGCCACCACCAGGTCCTTTTGGCCCAGTTCGCCTAGTAGGGCCTCCGCCACCTCCCCGGGGTCCACCTCCCCGAAGAGGAGGGGGAGGATGGGGGTCTGGGGAAGGGCCACCTGGAGGAAGGGGAGGAGGACCTCGAGGCTATGCTCCTCCAGGAAGGGCTCCCGGTAGGCGCGAAAGGGCGCTCCCCGGCCGAGGAGCCTCCTTCCCCCCTCCAGGTCCACCGCCACCTCCCCCAAGGGGGTGCGCCAGGCCCGGTAGGGGAAGAAGGCCACCCCGGAGAAGGGCACGAAGTGGCTCGGCCCCAGGAGGAAAACCCGCCTTGCCCTTCCCCGCCAGGCGGAGAGGGCTCGGAAGGCCTCGGCCATCACCTTGCCCGCGTAGCGGTAGCCCGCGTGAGGGGAGAGAACCCCCCGGGCCTGGGGCTTGGGGGGCGTCTGGGCCCCCCGTAGGAGGCCTTCCACCAAGCTGAGGAGGGCTTCCCCCCTTTCCGGGTAAAAGAGCCCGGCCACGGCGGGGGGCCTCACCAGGTCCATACGCCGGGGATGCGCTGGCCGCACCCGGGGCAGACCCCGGGGGTCTCCCACAGGGCCTCCACCCGAAAGCCCCGCCGGCGCAAGAGGAGCCTGCCGCAGTCCGGGCAGTAGGTGGAGCTCCTTTCCTCGTCCAGGACGTTGCCCACGTACACGAACCTCAGGCCCTCCTCCTTGGCGATGGCGTGGGCCCGGACCAGGGTGGCGTGCCGGGTGGGCCTCAGGTGGAGCATCCGGTAGTCGGGGTGGGCGGCGGTGAGGTGCCAGGGGATGTCCGGGGAGAGGCCCTTGAGGAAGCGGGCCATGGCCCGGACCTCCTCGTCCGAGTCGTTGTAGCCCTCCAGGAGAAGCGTGGTGACCTCCACCCAGACCCCGCTCGCCAAGAGGTGCTCCAGGCTCTCCAGCACGGGCTTGAGCCGGGCCCCGCAGACCTCCCGGTAGAACCTCTCGGTGAAGCCCTTCAGGTCCACGTTGGCCGCGTCCAGGTGGGGCCTTATGTAGTCCCAGGCCTCTTTGGTTTCAAAGCCGCTCGTCACGAAGACGTTCTTCATCCCCCGCGCCTTGGCCAGGCGGGCGGTGTCGTGGGCGTACTCTATCCAGACGGCGGGCTCGTTGTAGGTGTAGGCGAGAAGCCTCACGCCCAAGGCCTCGGCCTCCGCCACGAGGCGCTTTGGGGGCCAGTCCTCGCCGATGGGGCGGTCCAGGTGCCCTTCTGGAGAGACCCGGAACTCCCGGAACTGGGAGATCGGCCAGTTCTGGCAGAAGGCGCAGAAGAGGTTGCACCCCACGGTGCCCACGGAGAGGATGCCCTCCCCGGGGTGGAAGTGGTAGAGGGGCTTCTTCTCCACCGGGTCCAGGTGGAGGGCGGCGGCCTTGCCGTAGGTGACCAGGTAGAGCCTCCCCCCCAGGTTCCGGCGCACCCCGCACTTGCCCGAGCCCCCTTCGGGGATGGCGCAGTAGTGGGCGCAGGCCCGGCACTGCACGTACCCTTTGGGCAGGGGCCGGACCAGGTCGGCCTCCCTTAGGGTAGCGGTAAGCGTCATTCCTTCGTGTGCTACTTGATCTGGACCCCCGGGGTGTGAAAAAAGAGGGGGTGCCATGCGGCAAGATCGTGAGCACCCCCTTTACCATCTTGACGCAGAGACCCTTCTCGTGGCTATCTACGTCTGGGTAGATGACGAACTGAAAGCCCTGCAGGCCCAAGGATTCAAGCTCCCCCCAAAGCAAAAGCACCAGAAGGCCACCCTGGCCGAGCTCTTGACCCTCGCCATCTTCGTCCTGTTGCAAGGCCAGGACCTCGCCAAAGGCTACCTGGCCGCCAAGACCACCCTCAAGGCCTACTTCCCCTCCCTCCCCCACCTCTCCCGCTTCTACCGGGTCCTTCAGAAGGCTCAGGGGTTGTTGGCTCACCTGGCCATAAGGCTCTCCGGAGGGCAAGGTCTTCTGCAGGTGGTGGACCTCAAACCCATCCCCCTGGCCCACGGCCACCGGATTCACGGCTTGGACCTTCCTGAGGCCGCTGTGGGGGTGGGCCCCCTGGGGGCTTTCGCGGGCTACGTTCTCATGCCGGTGATGAACGAGCGCGGCCTCTTTTTTCGTTGGGCTATCCTCCCCGGGAATGCCCGGGAGACCTGGGGGAGGGACCTGCTGGACGGTCTGCCCGCGGTCTTGGGGGACCGGGGCTTTCGCTGGGTCCAGGGGGTCAAGACGCCACCCTATCGGGTCAGGGGAGGAACGGTGGTGGAGACGGGATGGAAAGAGTGGATGGGGAGGGTACGGAACTGGATTGAGACGCGGTTTAGCGTGATGGTGCGGTCTTTGGGGCTTCATCGGATAGAAGCGCGGTCCTACTGGGGGCTGGTGGCCCGGGTGAATCTCATCCTGCTCGTTCACAACCTCATACGTAGCCGGGTGCTTCTCAGGATGGCCGGGGTGGAGCTATGAGGTAGCACACGAAGGCATTTCATAGGGCCCGTTTTCATCTTAAGTGGCTGCACGTTGATCTCGCAACACGGGTTGCCCGAAATAAGTCTTGGAAAGGTCCTTTTGGGGCCCCCACCGCGGCGAAAGCCGCGGTGGGGTACTTAGACGGGGCCCTCGTGGGGGTGGCCGGAGGGGCGCGTAGACTGGAAGCGTGGCCGCTTTTCCCCCCGAACGCGAGGAGGACTTCGCCCCCCTTTTGCCCGAGGAGGTGGCGCGCCGCGGCCTGGCCTACGCCAGGGAGGGCCGGGTGAGGCGGGTCTTCCGGGTGGGGGAGAGGCTTTTGGGGGAGGTCCAGGGCTCGGAGCCCACGCCCTACCGGGTGGAGGTGGGGCCGGGGCTTGTGGGGCGTTGCACCTGCCCCTACCCCTTCTTTCCCTGCAAGCACGCCGCCGCCCTCCTCTACGCCTACCTGGAGAGGCGGCCCGAGGACCTTTGGCCCCGCCTGAAGGCCCTCTCTCCCGAGGAGGCCAAGGGGCTTCTCCTGCGGCTTTCTGCCCTCCCCGAGGTGGCCTTCCTCCTCAAAGAGGCCCTTTTCCCCGAGGAGGCCTTTGCCGAGGGGGTGCGGCGCCTCAGGCAGGCCTTCCGCCTGGGCGGGGGAGAGGAGGAGGCCAAGGCGCTTCTCCTTAGGCTTTCCCAGGCGGGGAAGGAGGAGGTGGCGGCCCTTTTGCGGGCCCTCCTCGAGGCCCCCTTTGACCCCGGGCCCTACCTCGGGCCCGTCCTCCGCCGCCACCTGGAGCTTGGGGGGGACCTCCCCTTCCTCCTCGGGCTTTACCTCCGCCACCCCTTTGAGGCCCTGGGGGAG
Organism: Thermus thermophilus; assembly: GCF_019974155.1. Lineage (NCBI taxonomy): Bacteria > Thermotogati > Deinococcota > Deinococci > Thermales > Thermaceae > Thermus > Thermus thermophilus. Next base: position 1,908,206 of record NZ_AP025158.1, on the reverse strand, counting down.
GCCTTCTTGGAGCTCGCCCTGAAGGCGCCGGAAAAGGCCCTGGCCCTCCTTGCGGGGAGGGAGCCTCTAAAGCGCGCCCTTAAGGCGGAGCTCCTCTTCCGCCTGGGGCGGGAGGAGGAGGCTTTGGGGGTCTTGCGGGAGGGGCTTGAGGGGGTGGAGGACTACCTGGCCTTCGTGGAGCGCCTCCTCGCCCTGGGGAGGCGGGAGGAGGCCCTCCGGTACGCCGAGGAGGCCGTGGCTTGGTTCGGCAAGGACCCGAGGCTCCTTCCCCTCCTGGACCTCCTCGTGGCCCACCGGGGGCTTCCCGAGGACCACCTGGCCCGCTTCCGCTTGAGGCCTAGCCTCGAGGACTACCTGGCCCTCAAGGTCAAGCTGGGCCGGGCCTTCGCCGAGGAGAGGCCCCGCCTCCTCCGGCAGGTGCAAGACCCCGCCCTCCTCGCCCAAATCCACCTCCTGGAGGAGGACTGGAAGGCCTTGGACCGCCTCCTCAAGCGGGCTTCCCCGGAGGCCTACCCCGCCCTCGCCGCGGTCCTGGAGGAAAGGCTTCCCGAGGAGGCGGCCCGGCTTTACCTGGAGGCGGCCAAGGCCCGGGTGGAGGCGGGGGGGCGGGCGGCCTACCGGGAGGCGGCGGGGCTTCTTGGGCGGCTTGCCCGCCTGGACCCCAGGAGGGCCCGGGAGGCCGCTTGGAGCCTGGTTCGGGCCTATCCCCGGCGGTGGGCCCTGCGGGAGGAGCTCGCCCCCCTCTTGGGGAGCCCTCATGAACCTCACCCATAATGAGCCCGTGGAGCGCTTTCCCTGGGTGGAGGTTTTCCGGGGGCTCGCCATCCTCGAGGTGGTCCTGCACCACGTGACGGGCCGCTTCCTGCGGGAGCTCTCCCCGGGGAGCCCGGAGTGGCTCCTCCTGGCGGGGGTGAACCGCACCCTGCACTTCGCGGTGCCCGCCTTCCTCTTCATGACCGCCCTGGTCCTGGGGGCCTCCTTCCACCGGGAGTTCCGCCTGGGCCGCTACCTGAAAAGCCGCGCCTTGCGCCTTCTTTGGCCCTACCTCCTCTGGAGCGGGATCTACCTTCTTTTCCGCTACTGGGACACGGGGGTCTTCCAGCCCGAGCGCCTGCTCCACCAGCTCCTCTTCGGCAAGGCCTACTTCCACCTCTACTTTTTGGTGGTGGCCCTGGAGCTCGCCCTCCTCCTCCCCCTCTTCCGCCCCATCCTCCTCAGGCGGCCCCACGGGGTCTGGTTCCTCCTTCTCGGGGCGGGGGGGACGCTGGCCCTCTACTTCCTGAACCGGGCCTACCGCTTCCTGCCCTACCCGGGGAGCTTCGTCCTATGGTACCTCCCGGCCATCGCCCTCGGGCTTTACCTGGCAAGCCGCCTCGAGGCCCTCCCCCGCCTCCTGCGGTACTGGCCACTGGGGCTTCTGGCCGCGGGCCTTGGGCTTTGGGGCTACCTGCCCCTGGCCCTGGACGTCCTGCAACGGGTTCCCGTGAACACCTTCCACTACCAGGCCTTCCACTGGATTTTCACCACGGGGATGGCCTTCCTGCTCCTGGCCCTGGCCCACGCCCTGGCTCGCACCCCCCTGCGGGGCCCCTTGGCCTTCTTGGGCCGCTACTCCCTGCAGATCTACCTGGTGCACCCCATGGTGATGCGCCTTCTGGAAAAGTACCCGGGCTTCCCCGAGCCTTTGGGGCTGAAGCCTGCCTTCGCCGTCTACCTGGCCCTGGCCCTCCTTCTCCCCCTCCTCCTCGCCCGCCTCCTGGCCCGCGCCCGGGTCTCGCCGGTGGTGTTCGGCCGCTGATGGGAAGGGCTTGGCTTTTCCTCCTCCTTCCCCTCCTGGTCTTGGGGGCGGAGGAGGGGCCCGCCCCCTTGGAGAGGGTGCCCGGGGGGGTCTTCTACCGCCGGGAAGGGGTGCGGCTTTTCGCGGAGGCGTGCTTCCCCTCAGGCCCCCCCATGGGCGCCCTCCTTCTCGTGCCGGGGGGGTTCGGCCCCCCCACGGAGACCCTGCGGGCGCGGTGCCGCCTGTGGGCAGAAAGGGGTTTCCTGGCCCTCGTGCCCCACCTCCGGGGCCGGGGAAAGAGCGGCGGGCGCATCACGGGGTGCCTGGAGGAGGCGGAGGACCTGGCCCTCCTGGCCCGGCTCCTTCCCCGCCTGGGGGTGGGGCGCCACGCCTACGCGGGCTACTCCCTGGGGGCCTGCGTGGCCCTGAAGGCCGCCGCCCTGGAGGGGGGGGCCCAGGGGGTGGCCTTCGTCATCGGGCCCGTGGACTTCGCCGAACAGGTGGCCCTCCTCCGCCGCACCCGCCCCGAGGCCCTCACGCGGTGGCGCGAGATCTTCGGTGCGCTACCCGAGGAGTGCCCGGCCTGCTACGCCCGGCAGAGCCCCCTGCCCCACGCGGCCAGGCTCCAGGCCCCCCTTCTGGTCCTGCAGGGGGGAAACGACCCCCTCATTCCCCCCACCCAGGCCTGCCGCTTGCGGGACGTCCGGGAGGGGATGGGGCGGCGGGTCCACCAGGTGGCCCTTACCCGGGAGGGAACGCCCTGGACCCTCCCCCTCACCAAGGGGCGGGCCTGCCTCCGCCCCACGGGCTTTGGCCCCCCGGGGGAGGACCACCTTGTCCTCTTCCCCGACCTCCACCACGCGGTAATACCGGCCATGGAGGCCCTGCTGGAGCGGTTTCTTTTGGCCTGGTTCCGCCCTTGACAAGCGGGGGGCTTTGCCGCATAGTAGGGGGTGCGGCCATACCTTGGAGGGTTGGCCGAGCGGTTGAAGGCGGCGGTCTTGAAAACCGCTGTGGGCCTTGGGCCCACCGGGGGTTCGAATCCCTCACCCTCCGCCAAAGGCTTGGAGAGGTGGCCGAGTGGTCTAAGGCGGCACCCTGCTAAGGTGTTGCACCGGGATAACCGGTGCCGCGGGTTCGAATCCCGCCCTCTCCGCCAAAGGGCCCGGGGGACGCCCCGGGCCTTTCCTTTTGTACCCTTGGGAGGATGGAGCTTCCCCTTCCTCCCCTCCTTCCCTGCCGGGTGCTCCGGCGGGTGAACCGCTTCCTGGTGGAGGCGGACGTGGGGCCCCTTCACCTCGCCAACACGGGCCGCCTGAGGGAGCTCCTCCTCCCCGGAACCCGGGGCCACTACCACCCGAGGCCCACGGCCAAGACCCGGGGGCGGCTTTACCTGGTGGAGCAGGAAGGCGTCCTCGTGGGGGTGGACGCCACCCTGGCGGGGCCCCTTCTGGAAAGGCTCCTTCGCGCCGGGCGCTACGGTCCCCTGGAGGCCTTGCGGCGGGAGGTGGGGCTACGGGGGGAAAGGCTGGACTTCTGGGCCCGGGTGGGGGGAAAGGAGGCCTTCTTTGAGGCCAAGAACGCGAACCGGCTGGAGGGGGCCCTCGCCCTCTTCCCCGACGCCCCCACCTCGAGGGGGGCCCGCCACCTCCGCCTCCTCGCCGCCTTGGCCCGGGAGGGGTACGGGGCCTTCGCCGTCTGGCTCGTCCAGCACCCCCTGGCCGAGGCCTTCGCCCTGGACCCCGCGGACCGGGCCCTCCTCGAGGCCGCCCAGGAGGCCCGGGAGGCCGGGGTGGTCCTGGAGGCCTATAGGGTCCGGCCGAGCCTGAAGGCCCTCCGCCTCGAGGCCCCCCTCCCCTGGGTCTGGCGCTAAGGACCCCACCGCGGCTTTCGCCGCGGTGGGGGCCCCAAAAGGAGCTTCCCAGCGCGGGCGCTTAGCCCCCGATCAGGATCTGGAAGGCCACCATGAGGGCCACGGAGAGGGTAAGGACCGTGGCCACCCCTTCGGCCTCGGCCTCCTTCAGGGCGTCGGGGAGGAGCTCGGCCACGGCCATCCAGATCATGGCCCCGGCGGCGAGGCCAAGCCCCACCGGCAGGAAGGGTTGGAAGGCCTCCACGAAGAGGTAGGCGGGCACGGCCATGAGGGGCTGGGGCAGGCTGGAGAAGACGCTCCACAAGGCGGCCCCGAGCGCGCTCACCCCCCGGGGGACGAGGACGAGGCTGATGGCGAGTCCCTCGGGGATGTTGTGCACGGCGATGGCCAGGGTGATGAAGACCCCCAGGGCCTCTCCCCCCCCGAAGGCCACCCCCACCCCTACCCCTTCGGCGAAGGAGTGGAGGGTCATGATGCCCACCATCATCAGGGCCTTGCGGGCGTCCAGGCCCTTGAGGTCGCCGAGGTTCACCTCCCGGCCCTCGAGGTAGCGGTGGGCGAGGAGGATGAAGAGGAGGCCGAGGCCCACGCCCACCAGGGTCCGCCCCAGGCTGTAGTTCACCCCCTCGTAGATGAGGCCGAAACTCGCCGCCACCATGAGCCCGGCGGCGGCGGCGTTGGCCAGGCCGAGGTGCCGCCGCGTGATCCCGCGGGTGAAGAGGAAGGGGAGGGCGCCGAGGCCTGTGGCGACGGCGGTGAGGAGGGCGTAGAGGAACACCGTCCAAGGAGAGATGGGCAGGCCTTCCATACCGGGCCTATTTTATTGCAATTAGTTATCACTTGCAATAAGCCAGTCGCGCACCGCCCGGGCCACCGCCTCCCGGTCCCGGTCCAAGAGGAGGTCGTGGCCGCTTTCCGGGAAGACGAGGTAGTCCTTCCTCGGGCTTCCCAGGAGGGCGAAGTACCGGTCCACCCCCTTTACCACCCGGTCTTTCCCCGCCGCCACCACCAGGGCCCGGGCCTTCACCCGGGGGAGGACTTCCGGGGTCTTGCGCATGAGGGCGAGGAGCTCCAGGACAGCCCGGGTGGGGAAGTAGGGGTAGTTGGGGTTGTGCTTCCTGAGCTCCGGGTCCTCTATGGAGGGTGGGCCGGGAAAGCGGGGGATGAGCCGGTGGAGGTAGGGCGCCAAGGGCGCCAAGGGGTTTTTCAGGGCGAAGGCGGGGGCCAGGGCCACGAGGGCCTTTGTGGGGTGGCGGGCGGCGAGGTGGGCGGCGAGAAGCCCCCCCATGGAAAGCCCCACCACCCCCCGGGGCTCGGGAAGCTCCAGGTAGGCCTCTTCCGCCGCCAGGAGCCAGTCCTCAAAGCGCACCTTTAGGAGGTCCTCGGGCCGCGTGCCGTGGCCCGGCAGGGCGGGCTGGCGCACCTGGAACCCTGCCTCCTTGAGCCTTTCTGGCAGGGGGCCGAGGGTGAGGACGGGGTGGGAGGTGAAGCCGTGGAGGAGGAGAAGGTGCATGCCTAAGCATACCCCGTCTGGACGGGAGGGTGTGCCCGTGGTAAAACGTGGGGCGAATGCTTTCGGGGGACCTGGCCGAGTTTCCGTTTCCCTCCCTGGTGGGGGCGCTGATGAGCGCGGGGCGCACGGGGAGGCTGCGCCTGCACCCTCCTTTTTTGGAGGCCGAGGTCTACCTTCGGGGCGGGCAGGTGGTCCACGCCAAGGCCCAGTCGGGGGAAAGGGTCTTGGAAGGGGAGGAGGCCCTAGACCTCTTGGTAGGGCTTAGGCGGGCCCCCTTTGTCTTTGAGCCCGAGGCCCTTCCGCCCCACACCACCCTGCTTGGGGGCCTCGAGGTCCCGGCCCGGCTCGCCCAGGCCCAAGCCGCCTGGGAGAAGGTCAAGCTGCCCGCCAACTGGGGCCTCCGCCTCCGCCTGCCCCGGGAGGGGAGCGCGGTGGAGCTTCCCTCAGAGGCCCTGGGACTCCTCGCCCGGGTAGAGGGGAAGCGGATCGCCGAGGTCCTCCTCGCCCCCGGGGTGTTGCGGCAGGCCCGGGTCCTCAGCACCCTCCTGGAGGTGGGGGCCCTGGAGGCCTACCCCGAGGTGGACCTTCCCCCCGAGCCCCTCGTGGTCCTCCCCATCTACGGGCCGGGCTCGGGGGTGGCCTACGTGGACGAGGCCCTCTACGCCCGGTGGGCCCGGGCCATCCGCCGAGGGTTTAGGGTGCGGCTTCTGCCCCCGGGGGCGGTCCTCGAGGTCCGTCCCCGGCCGAACCTCCAAGGGAGGGTGAGGCTTATGGAGGAGGACCTAAAGCGCCTGCGCCTCCGCCGGGGGGACAAGGTGGAGGCCGTGCCGGAGGTGTAGCCCATGGACATCCTGGCCTGGAACGAAACCCTGAACCGCATCGTTTTCGGCTTTCCCATGAAGCTGGTCTACCTCCTGGTGGGGGCCTACCTGGTGATCTTCCAGATCCGCTGGTTCAGCGCCCCCTTCAGGATGGCGCGGGTGGCCTTCAGCGAGACCCTTGGGGCGATCCGGGAGCGGGCCTACGGCTTCGGCGGCCAGATCACCCCCTACCAGGCCACCATGGTGGCCCTCTCCGCCACCCTGGGCACGGGCCACCTCCTCGGCATGCTGGCGGCGGTGCTCGTGGGGGGGCCGGGGGCGGTGTTCTGGATGTGGGTGGGCTACTTCTTCGGCACCGGCACGAAGTTCGCCGAGGCCACCCTGGCGGTCCACTACCGCCGCCGCTTCGCCGACGGCTCCGTTTCCGGCGGGCCCATGTACTACCTCTTTCGGGGCCTCCCCAGGCTACGCTTCCTGGGCCACCTCTTCGCCTTCTTCGCCGCGGTGGCCGCTTTCGGCATCGGCAACCTCTTCCAGGCGGGGGCGGTGGGGGGGGCCCTGGTTCCCTTGGGGGCGCCGCCCGCCCTGGTGGGCCTCTTCCTGGCCCTCCTGGTGGGGGTGGTCCTGGGCGGGGGGATCGTGCGGGTGGCCCGCTTCGCCCAGGTGGTGGTGCCCCTGAAGCTCCTCCTCTTCCTGGCGGCGGTGGGGCCCCTCCTCGTCCTCTACGCCGGGCGGATCCCCGAGGCCCTGGCCCTGGTCTTCCAGGCCGCCTTCAGCCCGGAGGCCGCTTTGGGGGGGGCTGCGGGCTACAGCCTCTTCGCCGCCATCAACGCGGGGCTTGGCCGGGGCATCTTCGCCAATGAAGCGGGGCTGGGTTCGGCGGCCATCGCCCACGCCCAGGCCCAGGTGGACCACCCCGTGCGCCAGGGGTTCTGGGGGGTCACGGAGATGCTCGTGAGCTTCCTGGTGACCTCCCTCACCGCCCTCACCTTCGTCGCCTCCGGGCTTTGGCAAAGGGGGGGAAGCGCCGCCGAGGCGGCCCAGGCCCTCTTCCAGGCCCACCCCTTGGGGGGCGTGGTCCTCGCCCTCACCGTGGCGGTCTTCGCCCTGGGGACCATGGTCTCCTGGGGGTTTTACGGGGAGGAGGCCGCGGCCTTCCTCCTCGGGGAGGGCGTCCGCTGGCCCTACCGCCTCGCCTTCGCCACCTTGGCCTTCGTGGGGCCTCTGGGGGGCCTCGAGGCCTTTTTGGCCGTTTCCGACACCCTAAACGGCCTCATGGCCCTTCCCAACCTCCTAGGCCTGGTCCTTCTGGGCGGGGTGGTGGGACGCCTGGTCTACGGCTTCTTCCGCGGGGAGCCCTGGGTGCCGCCCCGCTAAAGGGCCCCACGGGATGCCCGAACGAGGGCGGGGTTTTGGAGGCCCCCACCGCGGCGAAAGCCCCGGTGGGGGAAGTCGTTACCTATCCCTGGCCTGAAAACATAGTGGCCGCCATGCTTAGCGGCCTGCAAGCTGCCTGGTGCTGGTCTGGGTGGGGCGCGGGGCTGGGTGGCGGGGCTTTGCCCTGGTCTCCACCCTGGCGGGGGGTGTGCAGGAGGTGCTGGAGGCGTGGTTTTGCCGTTGGAAGGCGGAGGTGGTGCATAGGCTCTACAAGCAGAACCTGGGGCAGGGAAGGAGCCAGGCGCGTTCGTTTGCGGCGCAGCTCATGCATGCGGAGCTGGTGGTACGGGCCTTTCACGCGATGAGGGAGGTGCGGCTGGCCTTTCCGGGGATGGCGTGGCGCCACGCCCAGAGGGTAGCTGGGGAGAGGCTACTGACCGAGATAAAAGCCGCCTCGCCCCCAAGGAGGAGGCTCGGGAAGGGGGGTGAGAGGTAGGGTGAAAACTCCTGATAACACCACCCCATGCTGGCTTACGCCGGCATGGGGCCCCGGCGGGCGTTCTTCCCTGGGGGAGGCTAGCGGAAAAGGGCCTTCACCGCCTTTTCCAGCTCCTCCCCGGCCCTCCGGTCCAAGGTGAGCTTGACCTTCAGGGCCACCCTAAGGGCTTCTTCTTCCAGGCGCTCCCGGGTTTCGCACCCCTGGAGCTGCCTAAGGAAGGGCTCCGCCCGGGGGCCAAGCCGGGCCTTGAGGAGCTCCGAAAGCTTAGCGCAAAGCTCCTTGGGGCTTTCCACGGGGAGGATGAGGCCCCGCTTGAGAAGGCCCGCCAGAATCCGGTAGGCTTCCTCCCCCAGGCCGCTTTCCCGCACCACCTCCTCCTCCGTGCGCCGCCCGTCGCAGAGGACGTAGACCCGCCACTCCTCCGGGGTGGGTTTCCACTCGCTCTCGGGAGGGGAGGGGTTGCGGCGGAAGACCATGGCTACAAGGAGGCCAGGATGGCGTCCACCAGGCGGAGCACCAGGTGGACGAAGACCGCTCCCAGAAAGAGAATCAGGGAGAGGAGGAGAAGGAGGAGGCTACTGGGCTCGCTCCAGGTGAGGAGCAGGACCCCCAGGTAGGCGAGGGCGAAGAAGGCGATGAGGAAGAGCATCTGCCCGCTCCTTTCCCCGATGACCCCGCCGGGGGCGGCCCGCTTGAGCCGAAGGCCATAGAGGACGTTGTAGACCATGACCAGAAGGCCGAGGCCGAAGAGGACCTTTTCCATGTCCCCATTCTAGTCCGCCCATTCCCGAATAGGTATGAGTTCACCCCCCTCAACGACCTTGCGCACGGGCCGGTAGCCGCGGTCAAACCAGATCTCCAGCACCGCCCGGTCCAGGCTCTTTGGGGCCACGATCTCCTTGCGCACGTAGTAGCCCCCTTCCGTGGGGGAGATCTCCATGCTCTTGGAGAGCCTGAGCTCCACCACTTCCCCGCTTTTCGTGCGCACCCGCACCCGGAAGGCCAGGGGGCCTTCCGGCTTCACGTGGGGGTCCTTGCGGAAGAACATCGCTAGGCCTCCTTGAGGTCCGCCACCTGGGCCCCGGTGAGGGCGAGGAGCTCCTCGGGGGTGGCCCGGAAGAGGGCCCTCGGGGTGCCTCCGGCCGCCCAGACCTCGGGGTAGCCCAGGAGGTCCTCGTCCAGGTAGGCGGGCAAGGGCGTGTTGTGCCCCACCGGGGGGACACCCCCGATGGCGAAGCCGGTGAGTTCCCGCACCTCCTCCGGCGTGGCCTGGCGCAGGGGGCCGCCCACCAGACGCGTGGCCTTTCCCAGGTCCAGCCGGTTCTTCCCGCTCACCAGGAAGAGGTAGGCTCCCCTTTCCCCAACGAAGACCAGGCTCTTCACGATCTGCCCCACCTCCGCCCCCACGGCCTGGGCGGCTTCTTTGGCGGTGCGGGTGGAGGCGGGAAGCTCCACCACCTTCAGGTGGCCGAAGCCCCGGGCCTCGAGGGCGCCTTGGACCCGCCGGGCGGAGGGGGAGAGGCTCATAGGGCGGCGAGGAGCTCGGCGAGGAGGGCGGCGCGGCGGGGGATCTCCGGCACCACCACGTACTCCGTCTTCTGGTGGGCATCGCCCCCGAAAAGCCCCAGGCCGTCCAGGGTGGGCACCCCTAGGGCGGCGGTGAAGTTCCCGTCCGAGCCCCCGCCCACCCGGCCGGGCTCGAGCCTCAGGCCCAGGGCCTCCCCGATGGTCCGGGCCTTGGCGAAGAGGGCGAGGCTTTCCTCCGTGGGCTCCATGGGGGGGCGGTTGAGGCCGCCCGAGAGCACGAGCCTGGCCCCGGGCAGGACGGGCTTGAGGGCCTTAAGCCCTTCCTCCACCCGCCGCACCTCCTCCAGGGTCCAGGCCCTGAGGTCAATCTCCACCTCCGCCTCCTCGGCCACCACGTTGGTGGCCGTGCCGCCCCGGATGCGGTTCGGCCCCAGGGTGGTCCCCTTCTCCCGGTCCTCCAGGGCCGCCGCCTTGAGGACCTGGTGGGCGAGCTCCAGGATGGCGTTCACCCCCTTCTCCGGCTCTACCCCCTGGTGGGCGGCCTTGCCGATGGCCCTAAGCCGGTAGAGCCCCACCCCCTTGCGGGCCACCTTCAGGTGGCCTTCCGCGGTGGGGGGTTCCAGGACCAGCACCGCCCGGGCCTTCTTGGCGGCGGCCTCAATGAGGGGGCGGCTTTCCGGGGAGCCCACCTCCTCGTCGGGGGTGAAGAGGACCTCGAGGGCGGGAAGCCTCCGCCCCGTGGCCTCGGCGTAGCGCAGGGCGTAGAGGAGGGCGATGATCCCCCCCTTCATGTCGTAGACCCCGGGACCGATGGCCTTCTCCCGCTCCAGGCGGAAGGGCTCGGGGAAGCTCCCCTTGGGGTGGACGGTGTCGTAGTGGCAGAGGACGAGCACGGGGGCGCCCTCGCCTTCCCGCTTGAGGAGGAGGACGGGGCCCGCGGGGGTGTCCTTGCGGGAGAGGCGGCCCTCGAGGGGCCCGAAGGCCTCTTCCAGGAAGGCCGCGGCTTCCTTAAGGCCCGCGAGGTCCCCCGAGGGGGACTCCCGGCGGACGAAGGCCTCCAGGTCCTTGAGGATCTCGGGAAGGCGGGCTTCCATCCAGCGAAGGCTTTCCATGGCCCCCATTATGGCAGGGCCTCGCCTTGGAAGCTGAGCTCTCCTCACTTTGAGGGCCGGGGCTTGACGAGGGAAGGGAAGAGGGGGGCAAGTAAGGCGGGCCGCCTGCCACCCCCCTCTTCCCAGTCAAAACCGGGTGGAGGAGGAGTTCCTCCACCGCCTGGGCCGCGCCGTCCAGGATCTGGGGTATACCCCCCTCTTCCCGGACCGCGGCTTTGACCGGGCTTCCCTGAGGCAAAAGCTCCAGGGGTGGGGCATGGGCTTCCTCCTCCGCCTCTAGTAGAACCGGGAGGTGGAACCCCAAGGGGGGAAGCGCCTTCCCCTGAAGGAGGGCTACCAGCGTGTGGTCCACCCCCTGCGGGAGGAGGTCCGCCTTTTCGGACACGGTGGGGAGGGGGTAGAAGTCACCCTCCTGGTGTACCCAGGGGGTCGGGATCCCTGGTATCTGGCCTATTCGGGCCCTTTTGGGGGGGAGCCGCCCTATGGGTGGCGGATGTGGATTGAAGAGGGGTTTAGGGACCTGAAGGGGCAGGGGTTTGGGCTGGACCGCCATCGGCTGCGGACGGGGGCGAGCCTCAGGGGGTGGTTATGGCTTCTGGCCTTGGGGATGGCGCTCTTGGTCCTTCTGGGGGCGCGCTTGCAGGGCAGGGAATGGCTTCCCCGGCTCCTGGCCCATCCCGAGCGGCAGAGCCTCTTCCGTCTGGGCCGGATCGCCCTGGCCCAGGGACCCCTGCCTTGGAGGGAAGCCGTGCGGGCAGCGCTGGTCCGGTTGCCTCAGGAACTGGGAGGAGGAAAGGGATGAGCGTTCAGCTGGACAGGTCTTGGCAAACGGGAGGAGGGGTGGTATAAAAGGGGAGTATGCCCTTCGGGGCTTGTGCACACGAGAGCGGGGAGTAGTGGCTCTCCCCCTCCTTTTCGTGTGGCAGAAGGCTAGAGGAGGATAGAGGCGGCATGGAAGACAAGGCGACCCAGACCCCGGAACAGACCTTCAGCATGGAAGAGGCCCTTCAGGAGACGGAGGCCCGGCTGGAGAAGCGCGTGCGCCCCGGGCAGATCCTGACGGGCAAGGTGGTTCTGGTGGGCTCGGAAGGCGTGGCGGTGGACATCGGCGCCAAGACCGAGGGCATCATCCCCTTCAACCAGCTCACCACCAAGCCCCTCTCCGAGGAGGAACTCAGGAACCTTCTGAGCCCTGGGGACGAGGTGAAGGTCCAGGTGCTCCGGGTGGACCCCGAGACGGGCCAGATCCTGCTCTCCCGGAAGAAGATCGAGGCCCAGGAGAAGTGGGACCGGGTCCAGGAGCTTTACGAGAAGGGCGAGCCCGTCACCGTGACCATCAAGGAGCGGGTGAAGGGGGGCGTGGTCGCCGAGCTGGACGGTGTCCAGGGCTTCATGCCCGCCTCCCAGCTGGACCTTAGGCGCGTCCCGAACCTGGACGAGTTCGTGGGCCAGCAGGTCCTGGCCAAGATCATTGAGTTCCACCGCCGTAAAGGCCGGGTCATCCTCTCCCGCCGGGCGGTGCTGGAGGAGGAGCAGAAGCGGGCCCGGGAGGCCTTCCTCAAGAGCCTCGAGCCCGGCCAGGTGGTGGAGGGCACCGTGGTGGAGGTGACCGACTTCGGGGTCTTCGTCAACCTGGGCCCCGTGGACGGCTTGGTCCACCGCTCCGAGATCACCTGGGGGCGGTTCAACCACCCCCGCGAGGTGATCCAGAAGGGCCAGAAGGTGAAGGCCCAGGTCCTCTCCGTGGACCCCGAGAAGGAGCGGGTCAACCTCTCCATCAAGGCCCTCATCCCCGACCCCTGGACCACGGTGGCGGAGAAGTACCCCGTGGGCACCCGGGTCCGGGGCAAGGTGGTGGGCCTCACCCAGTTCGGGGCCTTCGTGGAGGTGGAGCCGGGCCTCGAGGGCCTGATCCACATCTCCGAGCTCTCCTGGACCAAGCGGCCCAAGCACCCCTCCGAGGTGGTGAAGGAGGGGGACGAGGTGGAGGCCGTGGTCCTGCGCCTGGACCCCGAGGAGCGCCGCCTCTCCCTGGGCCTCAAGCAGACCCAGCCCGATCCCTGGCAGCAGCTCACGGAGAAGTACCCGCCCGGCACCGTGCTGAAGGGCAAGGTTACCGGGGTCACGGACTTCGGGGTCTTCGTGGAGATTGAGCCCGGCATTGAGGGGCTCGTCCACGTCTCCGAGCTGGACCACAAGCGGGTGGAGAACCCGGCCGCCCTCTTCAAGAAGGGGGACGAGATGGAGGTCGTGGTCCTCAACATTGACCCGGTGGAGCAGCGGGTCTCCCTCTCCCGCAAGCGCCTCCTTCCGCCCCCCCTGCCCCAGGAGGAGGAGCGGCCCCGCCGCGCCCGCTCGGGCAAGGAGCGCGCCCGCCGCAAGGGGGCGCCCCGCCGGGAGGACCGGAGGGAGTACGAGTACGGCGCCGTGGCGGAGTACAACCTCTACGACGCCTCCAGCGTGCCCACCACCACGGCCACGGTGAAGCTCGGCGACCTCTACGGCGACCTCTTGGCGAGCCTGGGCTTCGAGGAGGAGGCTGAGGAGAAGAGCCGAGGCTAAGACCCTTTCCCAGGCCCCGCGCTGGAAAAGTCCGGCGCGGGGCTTTCGTGTGGAAGCGCCCCGGCGCAAAGGCGTATCATGGGGGCGTGCGCGCGTCCCTACGTCCCTAGCGGGGGGAAGGGTTTTTGCGGCCCCTTCCCTCCTAGGGAGGGGCTTTTTTGAGGAGGAGCCATGGAGAAGTACAACCCGCACGCCATTGAGGCCAAGTGGCAGCGCTTCTGGGAGGAGAAGGGGTTCATGAAGGCCAAGGACCTCCCGGGGGGCCGGGGGAAGCAGTACGTCCTCGTCATGTTCCCCTACCCCTCGGGGGACCTGCACATGGGCCACCTGAAGAACTACACCATGGGGGACGTCCTGGCCCGCTTCCGCCGGATGCAGGGCTACGAGGTCCTCCACCCCATGGGCTGGGACGCTTTTGGCCTTCCGGCGGAGAACGCCGCCCTGAAGTTCGGCGTCCACCCTAAGGACTGGACCTACGCCAACATCCGCCAGGCCAAGGAGAGCCTCCGGCTCATGGGCATCCTCTACGACTGGGACCGGGAGGTCACCACCTGCGAGCCCGAGTACTACCGCTGGAACCAGTGGATCTTCCTCAAGATGTGGGAAAAGGGCCTGGCCTACCGGGCGAAGGGCCTCGTCAACTGGTGCCCCAAGTGCCAGACGGTCCTCGCCAACGAGCAGGTGGTGGAGGGGCGGTGCTGGCGGCACGAGGACACCCCCGTGGAGAAGCGGGAGCTGGAGCAGTGGTACCTGCGCATCACCGCCTACGCCGAGAGGCTCCTTAAGGACCTCGAGGGCCTGGACTGGCCCGAGAAGGTCAAGGCCATGCAAAGGGCCTGGATCGGCCGCTCCGAGGGGGCGGAGATCCTCTTCCCCGTGGAGGGGAAGGAGGTGAAGATCCCCGTCTTCACCACCCGGCCCGACACCCTCTTCGGGGCCACCTTCCTCGTGCTCGCCCCGGAGCACCCCCTCACCCTGGAGCTCGCCGCCCCCGAGAGGCGGGAGGAGGTCCTGGCCTACGTGGAGGCCGCCAAGCGCAAGACGGAGATTGAGCGCCAGGCGGAAGGCAGGGAGAAGACCGGGGTCTTCCTCGGGGCCTACGCCCTAAACCCCGCCACGGGGGAGAGGGTCCCCATCTGGACCGCGGACTACGTGCTCTATGGCTACGGCACCGGGGCCATCATGGCCGTCCCCGCCCACGACCAGAGGGACTACGAGTTCGCCAGGAAGTTCGGCCTTCCCATCAAGAAGGTGATTGAGCGGCCTGAAGACCCCCTCCCCGAGCCCCTGGAAAGGGCCTACGAGGAGCCCGGGATCATGGTGAACTCCGGGCCCTTTGACGGCACGCCAAGCGAGGAGGGGAAGAAGAGGGTCATCGCCTGGCTGGAGGAGAAGGGCCTGGGTAAGGGCCGGGTCACCTACCGCCTCCGGGACTGGCTCATCAGCCGCCAGCGCTACTGGGGAACCCCCATCCCCATGGTCCACTGCGAGGCCTGCGGGGTGGTCCCCGTCCCCGAGGAGGAGCTTCCCGTGCTCCTTCCCGACCTCAAGGACGTGGAGGACATCCGCCCCAAGGGGAAAAGCCCCCTGGAGGCCCACCCCGAGTTCTACGAGACCACCTGCCCCAGGTGCGGCGGCCCCGCCAAGCGGGACACGGACACCATGGACACCTTCTTTGACAGCAGCTGGTACTACCTGCGCTACACCGACCCCCACAACGACCGCCTCCCCTTTGACCCCGAGAAGGCGAACGCCTGGATGCCCGTGGACCAGTACATCGGCGGGGTGGAGCACGCGGTGCTTCACCTCCTCTACAGCCGCTTCTTCACCAAGTTCCTCCACGACCTGGGGATGGTGAAGGTGGAGGAGCCCTTCCAGGGCCTCTTCACCCAGGGCATGGTCCTCGCCTGGACGGACTTTGGCCCCGTGGAAGTGGAAGGCGAGGTGGTGCGCCTCCCCGAGCCCACCCGCATCCGGCTGGAGATCCCGGAAAGCGCCCTCTCCCTGGAGGACGTGCGGAAGATGGGGGCCGAGCTCAGGCCCCACGAGGACGGCACCCTCCACCTCTGGAAGCCCGCCGTCATGAGCAAGTCCAAGGGCAACGGCGTCATGGTGGGGCCCTTCGTGAAGGAGCAGGGGGCGGACATCGCCCGCATCACCATCCTCTTCGCCGCGCCCCCGGAGAACGAGATGGTCTGGACGGAGGAGGGGGTCCAGGGGGCCTGGCGCTTCCTGAACCGCATCTACCGGCGGGTGGCCGAGGACCGGGAGGCCCTTTTGGCGACGAGCGAGGTCTTCCAGGCGGAGGCGTTGGAGGGGAAGGACCGGGAGCTTTACGGTAAGCTCCACGAGACCCTGAAGAAGGTCACGGAGGACCTCGAGGCCCTCCGCTTCAACACCGCCATCGCCGCCCTCATGGAGTTCCTGAACGCCCTCTACGAGTACCGCAAGGACCGCCCCGTGACCCCCGTTTACCGCACCGCCCTCCGCTACTACCTGCAGATGCTCTTCCCCTTCGCCCCCCACCTGGCCGAGGAGCTTTGGCACTGGTTCTGGCCCGATAGCCTCTTCCAGGCGGGCTGGCCCGAGCTGGACGAGAAGGCCCTGGAGAAGGACGTGGTGGAGGTGGCCGTCCAGGTGAACGGGCGGGTGCGGGGGACGATCCGAATCCCCAAGGACGCCCCCCTGGAGGTGGCGCGGGCCGAGGCCCTTAAGGTGCGAAACGTCCAGGCCCACCTCGAGGGCAAGGAGGTGGTGAAGGAGATCTACGTCCCGGGGAAGATCCTCAACCTGGTAGTGCGGGGCTAGGGAGGCTGAGGCGGGTGGGGAGGGCCTTGGCCACCTCCCCCTTGGCCGGGGTGAGGAAGAGCCCCTCCCCGCCCCCCGAAGGCGAGGAGCCTCCCGTAGCCCAGGAAGAACCCCTCGGGGTCCAGGAGGCCGTAGAGCCGGTCCCAGAGGGGCGGGCCCTCGAGGGGGGCAAGCCTCGGCCCCGCTTCCTGAAAGTGGGCGAGGAGCCTTTCCTGCCGGTTTTTCCGCCTCTCCGCCGGGGTCTTCCTCCGGGCCTCGGGGAGGGGAGGGAGGAGGCGCACCCGGAGGTCCTTCCGCCAGGCGAGGGCCCTGTAGAGCTCCTCCGCCTCCAGGACCGCCACCTCTACGGGGTTTAGGGCGTCCACCTGCAAAAGGCGGTACCCCGGGTCCAAAAGCCCGTCCGTGTCCGCCACCGCGGGGCTTCCTTGGGGGATGAGGCGGGCCAGGCGCAGGGCCGCCACCAGGGCCTTCGCCTCCGCCCCCGCCGGGGAGAGGGTGCCCAAAAGGGTCCGGCGCACCAGGAGGAGGCGCCCCTCCCGATGGAGGAAGAGGGAGAAGGTCCCGGGAAGGGCCCCCTGCCCCGGGTCCAGGTCCAGGAGGAAGGCCTCGCCCGCCTTCTGGAGGAGCCGCCTGGCCAGGGTGGTCTTTCCCGCGTCCGTGGGGCCCAGGAGGAGGAGCATCTTATCTCCCTGTTTCCTTCGCCCGACTGGCCTTTAGAAACGCCTTGCCGGGGCCTCCACGCCGGCATGTAGCCTCAGGGACCCAGCTTGCGCTTGAGGTAGGCCAGAAGCTCCTCCAGAGCGAGCCTGAGCCGCCTCTGTTCCTCCGCCAGGGCCTCGAGGGGGTCCTTCCGCTCCTCCCCGACGAGGGTCTTGAAGAGGAGGGTGGGGTTGCCGCAGGTGGGGCAGGCGAGCCCCTGGGGGTTTGCGGAGTAGGCGTAGAAGATCCGGGTGCGGCACCTGGGGCAGAGGAGGTACTTGAGCCCCGGGGCCTCCCCCCGCCTTAGGGCCGCCTCCAAGGCCACGGCCTCCTCGGGGGCGAAGCCGAGAAAGTAGTCCTCCCCGACCCTCAAGGGGTCTTGAGGAACCGCCGTGGCCTTGAGCTCCCCCTTCTTCCCCTTGGGGGTCTCCCAGGTGACCCCGTTCCAGCGGAAGTGGCGGAGGTGTTGCTTCCCCTCCCGGTCCACGATCTCCACGATGAGCTCCAGCTCGGGGTCCTCAGGGTAGTAGTAGAGGCGCACCGCCTGGGCCCCGGGAAGGGCGGGCAGGGTGTGGACGTAGGGCCCCTTTCCCTTGGCCGGGTAGCCCACCAGGCGCTGAAGGTCGTAGAGGGTGAGGCCGGGGCGGGAGGGGCCCCCGAAGAGGAGTTCCTCCACCCGTCGGAAGGCGGCCTCGAGGCCCGGGTCCATGGCCAAAGTCTACTAGAACCCCTAAGGCCAAAAGACGCAGTAGGGCCGAAGTACCGCGTGCTTCCCGCCCCCGTAGCGGGAGAGCATGGCCTCCTGCACCCCCCTCTCCGGCCAGAGGTAGTCCACCACGAGGGGGGCGTCCTCGTTCTCCGCCCCGCCCAGGTTCCAGGGCCCTGCCTCCTTGGCCACG
Source organism: Thermus thermophilus (assembly GCF_019974155.1). Taxonomy (NCBI): domain Bacteria; kingdom Thermotogati; phylum Deinococcota; class Deinococci; order Thermales; family Thermaceae; genus Thermus; species Thermus thermophilus. The sequence continues at coordinate 1,890,739 of NZ_AP025158.1, read as the reverse complement.
GGCCGGAAGTGGTCGGGGCCGTAGCCGTCCTGGCTGCCCACGAGCACGTAGAAGCAGACCCGTTGCCCCGGGGCGGGGTTGAAGTGCTTCTTGTCCAGCTGGACGATCACCTGCTTGTCCGCGGGGTTGCTCCCCACCGTGATCCCGTCGGCGGTGTCCGTGCCGTCGGGGAAGCCCACCCGTTGCCCGTACTGGGGCCAGCCCGCCACCTTGAGGAAGAGGTCCCAGGGGTGCTCGGGGTCAAAGGCCACCTTGGCCCCCTCGGCGAAGGGGTCGGTGCGCCCCCCTTCCTTGAAGTCCAGGTAGACGTTGAGGAGCTGGTGGCTGAAGCCCGCCGGGGCCCCCCAGGGGTTGGTCATCTCCTTGAAGGGGAAGACGAAGGTCCAGGTGGCCCCGCTGTCCAGAACCCGCATCTCCAAGAGGTCAAAGAGGCCCTGGAAGGGGGCGAAGGCCGCTTCCTTGGGGTAGGTGTAGGTGCCGGGGCCGTGCTCGTCCCCCTCGGGGTCCGGGATGGCCAGGACCTCTTTCCCGGCCAGGCGCTGGGGCAGGGAGAGGGCCAGGGGGCTCGCGTTGGGGGCCGCGTCCACCACCCGGCCTTGCCGCTCCAGGACCACGGCGAGGCGCAGGGTGTCCCCCGGCCCCGCCTTCAGGGTGGTGTAGGGAAGGCGCATCTCCACCACCTCGCCCACGTAGGCCCGCCGCCCCTGGAGGTCGGCGGGGGAACTCGCCAGGACCCAGGCCCCGTTCCGGTAGGCGTAGCGCACCAACACCGCCTCCCCGTCCCGCACCTGGTCCAGGTCCAAGGTAAGCCGCTGCTGCAGGGGGAAGCCTAGGGAAACCTCGCTCCCTTCGGGGAAGGCCGCCCCGCCCTCCTCCCCCGGCGTGGTGGCGTAGACGTGGAGGCGGAGGCCCTGGCCCAGGAGGTCCGCCGCCCTCATCCCCTCCCTTAGGTCCACCCTCAGGTAGACGTTCTGCTCGTCAAAGCCCAGGTACACCCCTTTGAGGAGGTCGTCCTGGGTCTGCATGGTGGTGCCCTCGAGGTCGGGCAGGTAGGCGGCGCCCTTCCACTCCTCGGGAGGGTCCACCCGGCCGTCCAGCTGGGGCCTTATCCGGCCCGGGGTGCCCTGGGGGGCCGCGGGGGGCCGCACGGCGATGAAGAGCTCCTCGGGGGGCTCCTTCCCCAGGGTCTCGTAGACCGCCCGGAGGAGGGCGCGGAAGCCCTCGTCAAAGGGCGGGTTGTTGGGGAAGCCCGTGTCCTGGCCGTACCACCAGAACCAGTCCGAGGCCTGGGCGGCGTAGATGAGGCCCATGGCCCGCTCCGCCACCTTGGGGTCCCCGCCCGCTTCCCGGTAGGCCACCACCGCCTGCCGGGCCCGGCTTAGCCGGTCCCAGGCCTCGTTCTCCTCCGGCTCCCCGGCCCACATGGCGAAGTCCCCGACCCACCCCCCGGTGCCGAGGCGCGGAAGGGCCACCGAGGGGAGGTCCAGCACCTCGGAGAAGCGCACCGTCTTCAGGGTGCCCTTGGCCTGCTCCTCGGAAAGGCGCTTGTAAAGCAGGCGGCGGAAGGTGTTGCCGTTTTCGGGATAGTTCTCCCAGGCGTTCTCCCCGTCCAAGGCGATGGTAAGGACGGCCTCGGGGTTTTCCCGGATCACCTGGCGGCGGATCTCCAGGAGGCTTGCGATGAAGTCCTCCACCGCCTCCTCGGGGGGCATCCCGCTATAGCGGAAGCCGATCCGGTCCGAGAGGTCCCGGTGCCGGAAGAAGAGGACCAGGCGCCTGCCGTCCTTCTCCACGTGGTAGGGCCGGGTCAGGGTGAGGGGGTTCACGGGGAAGCCGCTCTTGCCCAGGACGGCCTCGTCCGTCACCAGGAAGCGCACGCCCTCCTCGGCGTAGAGCTCGGCCGCCTTCTGGCTCACGGCCCCTTCGGGGGGCCACATGCCTAAGGGTTCCCTCCCGAAGAGCTCCCGGAAGTAGGCCTTCCCGGAGCGCACCTGCCAGCGGGCGTCCTCCGGCCAGGCGATGGGCTCCTTGGGGAGGGCGAGGGTGGGGTTGGACTCGCGGATGGCCTCCTTGTCCAGGAGGATGGGGAGGATGGGGTGGTAGTAGGGGGTGGTGAGGAGGTCAATCTGGCCCCGCTCCCAAAGCCTTTGGTGGAGGGGCAGGATGGTGGCCATGAGCTCCAGGTGCTTCTTCAGGACGTAGTCCAGGTCCTCCTGGGAAAACCCCCGGTCCTTCTTGCGGAGGGCCTCGAGGCGGGGGTCCTTGGCGATGTAGTCCCGGTTGATCCAGAGGAGGTTCCAGAGGACCCGGAGGTCGGTGAGGTCCTGGTCGGTGAAGGCCTCCCCCCGGTTCTTCTTGGCCTGAAGCTCCTGGTAGCGGGGGCTTTCCGCCACGAAGCGGGGGTTGAGGTCAAAGAAGCGCTCCACCACGAAGGCCCGCTCCTCCGGGGTGAGGGCGCCCGCGGGCTTTTCCGAGACCCGCCAGTAGGCGTCCTTGGCCTTGCCGGAGAGGTAGTCCCCGATCTGCTTGAGGAGGGTGGAGGTGTAGTCAAAGCTCACCTTGACCTCGGGAAACTCCAGGAGGACCTCGGCCATCCAGGGGTAGTCGTTCACCCCGTGCATGCGCACCCAGGGCTCCCCGTACTGGCCCGTGAGGGGGTTCTCGTAAGGGGGCTGGTGCTGGTGCCAGAGGATGGCCACCTTGAGGGGCTGGGCCAGGCCTGCCGTCAGGAAGAGGGCCGCCGCGAGGAGCCTTCCCTTCACGGCCTCACCCCCTGCCCGTTCATGGAACCGCCCTTTGGCGCCATGCGCCCATTCTACGGCGGGGAGGCGGGGATAATGGTCCCATGGCCCTCCTCTTCACCCCTCTTGTCCTTCGGGACCTCAGGCTAAAAAACCGCCTGGCCATGTCCCCCATGTGCCAGTACTCGGCCACGGAAGGGGGAGAGGTCACGGACTGGCACCTCCTCCACTACCCCACCCGGGCCCTGGGCGGGGTGGGGCTTGTGATCGTGGAGGCCACGGCGGTCCTCCCCGAAGGGAGGATCAGCCCCTTTGACCTTGGGATCTGGTCTGAGGACCACCTCCCGGGCCTTAGGGAGCTTGCCCGGCGCATCCGGGAGGCGGGGGCGGTGCCGGGGATCCAGCTCGCCCACGCCGGGCGCAAGGCGGGCACGGCGAGGCCCTGGGAAGGAGGAAGGCCTTTGGGCTGGAAGGTGGTGGGGCCAAGCCCCCTCCCCTTCGCCGAGGGCTACCCTGTCCCCGAGCCTTTGGACGAGGCGGGCATGGGGCGGGTCCTCGAGGCCTTCGTGGAAGGGGCCAAAAGGGCCCTCCGGGCGGGGTTTTTGGTGGTGGAGCTCCACATGGCCCACGGCTACCTCCTCTCCTCCTTCCTCTCGCCCCTTTCCAACCGGCGGGAGGACGCCTACGGGGGAAGCCTTGAAAACCGCATGCGCTTTCCCCTGGAGGTGGCCCGAGCGGTGCGGGAGGCCCTGCCCCCGGAGCTTCCCCTCTTCGTTCGGGTCTCGGCCACAGACTGGGGGGAAGGGGGGTGGGGCCTCGAGGACACCCTGGCCTTCGCCGAACGGCTCAAGGCCCTGGGGGTGGACCTCCTGGACCTCTCCTCGGGCGGGGTGGTGCCGGGGGTGAGGGTCCCCGCGGCCCCGGGCTTCCAGGTCCCCTTCGCCGATGCGGTGCGCAAGCGGGTGGGGATGCCGACGGGGGCGGTGGGCCTCCTCACCACCCCCGAGCAGGCGGAGACCGTCCTCCAGGCGGGAAGCGCCGACCTGGTGCTTCTGGGCCGGGTCCTCCTCCGGGACCCCTACTTCCCCCTGAAGGCGGCCAAGGCCCTGGGGGCGGAGGCCCCGATTCCGCCCCAGTACCTGCGGGCTTTCTGAGGCCACCCCATCGCGGACCCGCCTCCATGGAGCCCGAAAGGAACCCTTGAGGAAGGGGCGTGGAGGACCTCTGGCCTACCCCTCGGTTCTCAGAAGCTCCAGAAGGGCCTTCCGGTAGGCCTCGTAGGCCGCCCGGCCCTCCGGGGTGAGGGCCACCCAGGTCTTGGGCCTTTTGCCCCGGAAGCCCTTCTCCACCCGCACGTACCCCACCTCCTCCAGCTTCTGCAGGTGGCTTGAGAGGTTGCCTTCGGTGAGCCCCAGGGCCTCCTTGAGCCAGGTGAACTCCGCCTTCGCCCCCTCCCCCAGGCCCGCAAGGAGGGCCACGATGCGCAGGCGGGTCTCCTGGTGGATCACCGGGTCCAGCGCCAAAGGAGCACCCCCCCGTAGACCAGGGCACAAAGCCCCACCGCGCCCATCCCCAGGTGGAAGAGGCCGGGGAAGGCCCGATAGAGAAGGAGGTCTGCGGCGAAGAACCCTAGCCCCGCCCAGGCCATTCCCGGGATCCGCCACAGGGTGCCCAGGTAGGCGTAGGCGAAGGCCACCAGGCTGACCAGGAAGCTTTCCCCCCTCAAGTCCGTGGGCGGGAGGAGGAGGAGCCAGTGGAGGAGGGCAAAGAGGGTGAGCAGGGCCCAGAAGTAGAAGGTCTGGAGGCCCAGGAAGCTCCTCACGCTCACCCCCTGCCGGGCCCCTAGGTAGAAGGAGAGGAGCCCGCCCAGGGGGCCCGCCACCGTCCAGAACCGCCCTCCCACCTCCGGATTCCAGGCCAGGAGAAAGCTTCCCAAGGCCCAGAGCGCGCCCCAAAGTACAAGGGTCCATCCCCCCAGGAGGGCGAGCCTTAGCCGGGCTTCCCCTTCCGCCCGCTCGGCCGCCTCCAGCAGGGCCTTGGCCTCCTCCGGCTTCACGGTCTACCTCCCCCAAAGGCCAGGCGCACGTACCACCCGCCCCCGGAAGCCCCCAGGGGCAGGGCGTACCCGGCGCCTAGGCCCAAAAGCCAGCCCCCTTCCTCCCGGAAGAACCAGAAGCCCCGCACCCCAAGGTCCAGGAGGAAGCCTCCGCTTTCGCCCCCCAGGCCCAGGGCGGGGAGGAGGAAGACCCCGGGGCCCACGGGAAGCCAGGCCCCCACGAGGAAGACCCCCCCGTACCCCCTCGGCCCGCCCCAGGACTCCCCGCCCAGGGCCACTCCCTGGAAGGTCCCGAAACTGCCCCCGCCCACCTGCCAGGCCCCCTGGAAGCCCAGGAAGCCGTACCCCAGGGAGCCCCCTAGGGCCGGGGCGAGGAGGAGCCAGGCCCAGACCAGCGCCCGCTTGGCGTTCATGCTCACCTCCGCCAATAACTTTGTAGCGCAAACTTATCGGCACGTCAAGAGGTGGCCTCGAGCCCGCCCACCAAGGTGTAGACTCTTCCCATGCGGGCCATACGGGTGCACGAGGTGGGCGGACCGGAGGTTTTGAGGCTTGAGGAGCTTCCCCTCCCGGAGCCTGGGCCCGGGGAGGTCCTGGTGCGGCTCCAGGCCATCGGGGTGAACTTCATTGACACCTACAAGCGGAAGGGCCTCTACCCCATGCCCCTCCCCTTCACCCTGGGGGAGGAGGGGGCCGGGGTGGTGGAGAAGGTGGGGGAAGGCGTGGTGGGGGTGAAGCCCGGGGACCGGGTGGCCTTCGCCAACGTGCAGGGCGCCTACGCCGAGTACCAGGTGGTCCCGGCGGAGAGGCTCGTCCCCCTCCCCGAGGGGCTGGACCCGAGGCTCGCCGCCGCGGCCCTCCTCCAGGGGATGACGGTCCACTACCTCCTCAAGAGCACCTACCCCGTGGCCCCCGGGGACCAGGTCCTGGTGCACGCCGGGGCCGGGGGGGTGGGGCAGCTCCTCATCCAGTGGGCCAAGCGCCTGGGGGCCACGGTCTACGCCACGGCGAGCACCGAGGAGAAGCGCCGGCTCTGCCTCCAGGCGGGGGCCGACTACGCCCTGCCCTACGAGGGCTTCGCCGAGGCGGTGAAGGCCCTCTCGGGGGGCGGGGTGGACGTGGTCTACGACGGGGTGGGGAAGGACACCTTCCTGGGAAGCCTTGCGGCCCTAAGGCCCCGGGGGATGCTCGTCCTCTTCGGCCAGTCCTCGGGGCCGGTGCCGCCCCAGGACCCCCAGATCCTCAACCGCATGGGAAGCCTCTTCCTCACCCGCCCCACCCTCCACCACTACACGGCAAGCCGCAAGGAACTCCTCTTTCGGGCGGGGGAGGTCTTCCGGGGGGTGCTGGAGGGCTGGCTTAAGGTGCGCATCGGGGCCGAGTTCCCCCTGGAAAAGGCCCGGGAGGCCCACGAGGCCTTGGAGGGCCGGAGGACCACGGGCAAGGTCCTCCTCCTGCCCTAGGCCGGGGTAACCGGGCACACTTTTCCGGAAGCGGCGTGGTATACTATGGGCCGTTCCAAGGGCTCATGTGACCACGCCTTGCGCGGTGCGCCGTCTTCCCTAAGCCCGCATAGGGAGGTGCAGGATGCTCGGTGGATATGCCCATAGGATCGCCCGGATTGACCTGAGCACGGGCCAGGTGGAGTACTTCGCCCCCGACCCCAAGGACCTGGAGATGTACGTGGGGGGGCGGGGCCTCGGGGTGAAGTACGTCTTTGAGAACGGCCCCCAGGTGGACCCCTTGGGCCCCGAAAACCTCCTCTGCATCATGAACGGCCCCCTCTCCGGCACCCGGGCCAAGATGTCGGGAAGGCTCGCCGTGGTCACCAAAAGCCCCCTCACGGGCACGGTGACGGACAGCCACATGGGGGGCTGGACCGCGGCCAAGCTCAAGTGGGCGGGGTTTGACGGCCTCCTCATCAAGGGAGCCTCGGACAAGCCCGTCTACCTCCTGGTGAAGGACGGGGAAGTCTCCATCCACGACGCCTCCGACCTCTGGGGCAAGACCACCCACGAGACCCACCGCATCCTCCGGGAGCGGCACGGGGAGGACGCGGACGTGATGGCCATCGGCCCCGCGGGGGAGAACCTCGTGCGCTTCGCCAACTGGATCAACAACGACGAGCGCGCCGCAGGCCGGGGCGGCACCGGGGCGGTGGCGGGGAGCAAGAAGCTCAAGGCCATCGTGGTGGTGGGCACCCACGACAAGATGCCCCAGCCCAAGGACCCCGAGCTCTGGAAGGAGGCGGACCGCCTGGCCTCGGCCACCATCAACGACCCCAAGAACGTCACCGCCCCCAAGAAGGGCGGGCTTTCCCTCTACGGCACCAACGTCCTCATGAACATCACCAACGTCATGGGGGCCCTGCCCACCTTTAACGCCCAGCACACCTGCATTGAGGGGGCGGAGAAGATCTCCGGGGAGTACATCCGGGAGCACCGCCTCATCAAGGACAACACCTGCCACGCCTGCCCCGTGGCCTGCAAGAAGATGGTGGAGGTCCACATCAACGGCAAGACCATCCGCTTTGAGTCCTACGAGTACGAGTCCGCCTGGGCCCTGGGGGCCCACTCGGGCCACACCGACCCCGACTGGACGGGCTACGCCATCTACCTCTGCAACGCCTACGGCATGGACACCATTGAGGCGGGCAACGCCATCGCCGTCCTCATGGAGGCCACGGAGAAGGGCTACTACCAGGGCGAGGACGGGATCCGCTTCGGGGACAAGGAGGGGGAGGTGCGGGTCCTCGAGGCCATCGCCTACCGCAAGGGCGTGGGGGACATGCTGGCGGAGGGCCCCGCCCGCTTCGCCAAGGCCATCGGCCACCCCGAGATCGCCCTGGAGGTCAAGGGCCAGTCCATCCCCGCCTACGACCCCCGGGGCCTCAAGGGCATGGGCATCGCCTACGCCACCTCCAACCGGGGGGCCTGCCACCTTAGGGCCTACACCCCGGCCTCGGAGATCCTGGGCGTGCCCTACAAGACCGACCCCCTGGCCTGGGAGGGGAAGGGCAAGCTCACCAAGCTCTTCCAGGACCTCTCCGCCTTCACCGACTCCCTGGACCTCTGCAAGTTCAGCCAGTTCGCCGAGGGCCCCGAGGAGTACGCCAAGCAGCTTGCCGCCTACTGGGGCCGCCCCGTGACCCCCGAGGAGATCCTGAGGATCGGGGAGCGCATCTACAACCTGGAGCGCTACTACAACAACCTGGCGGGCTGGGGCGAGGGCTCGGACTACCTGCCCGAGCGCTTCCTCAAGGAGCCCTCCGACTGCGCGGGCTCCAAGGGCCAGGTCACCGAGCTGGACCGGATGCTGGAGGAGTACTACCGGGAGCGGGGCTGGGAGCGGGGTGTGGTGCCCCCGGCCAAGCTCCAGGAGCTCGGCATCCTCTCCCAGGCGGCGGACGACTAGCCCTCCCCAGGGTGGCCCCGGCCCAAAGGCCGGGGCTTTCCCTTAGACTCAGGGGGTATGCCCAAGGTGAACCTCTACGCCACCTTCCGGGACCTCACGGGGAAAAGCCAGCTGGAGGTGCCCGGGGCCACCGTGGGGGAGGTCCTGGAAAACCTGGTCCGGGCCTACCCCGCCTTGAAGGAGGAGCTCTTTGAGGGGGAGGGCCTTGCCGAGCGGGTCTCCGTCTTCCTCGAGGGCCGGGACGTGCGCTACCTCCAGGGCCTCTCCACCCCCCTTTCCCCCGGGGCCACCCTGGACCTCTTCCCCCCGGTGGCGGGGGGCGGGCTTGAGCGGACCTTCGGGGCCTTTCCCCCTTGGCTCCTTGAGCGCTACCTGGAGGCGTGGGGCGGGGTCAAGGAGGGGGAAGGGGTTTACCGCCTTCCCGGGGCCCGGGTGCGCTTTGCGGAGGTAGAGCCCCTGAAGGTGGGAAGCCTCTCCATCCCCCAGCTTCGGGTGGAGGTGGAAGGGGAAGAGGCCGAGCGGTGGTTTGAGCGCATCGCCTTCGCCGCAAGCCGGGGTGGGGGGTAGGGGGTTTGTGTTGTGAGGTCTTTGCGGCCTCACCCCCTTCGTTTTCGCACGGGTGGGGTACAATGGGTCGGAATGCAGGGAAGCCCCTTTGGGTGGAGGCCTACGCCCTGGAGCCCGTGGGCGAGCGGGGGGAGCGCCTCGCCCTAGACCTCGTCCTCAGGGTCCTCGCCCCCTAGGCCCACGGCGGTGTAGAGGGCCTTTTCCTCCCCCTCCGTGAGGGGGCGGGCCTTCCCCGGGGGGAGGTCGCCGAGCTCCAGGGGGCCCAGGGCCAGGCGCTTGAGGTGGAGGACCCGGTTGCCCCGGGCCCGGAACATGCGCTTGATCTGGTGGAACCGCCCCTCCTTAAGCACCACCTCGGCCCAGGTGGGGTCTTCTAGGGGAATAAGCTCGGCGGGAAGGGTCTTCTTGCCGTCTAGGAGGATACCTTTCTGGAAGGCTTCCTGGTCCGAAGGCCCCACAGGCCTTTCCAGCCGCACCAGGTAGCGCTTTTCCACCTTGTGCCGGGGGTGGGTGAGGCGGTGGAGGAGTTCCCCGTCGGTGGTAAAGAGGAGGAGGCCCTCGGCGTCCTTGTCCAGGCGGCCCACCGGGGAGAGGCCCCGGGTGGGGAAGCCCTGGAGGAGGGCGTAGACGGAAGGCCCCTCGGTCCGGCTCGTCACGAAGCCCTGCGGCTTGTGGAGGAGGACGTGGAGGTGGCGGCGCACCTCCAGGGGCCTTCCCTCCACCTCCAGGGAGGCCCCTTCCGGCACGTGGAAGCCGGGGTCCCGCACCACCTGGCCCAGGACCCGCACCCCCCCTCGGCGCACCAGCCGGGCCACCTCCTTGCGGCTTCCGAGGCCCAGGCGGGCGAGGAGCCTGTCCAGCCTTTCCCCTTTCATAGCTCCAAGGCCCCTTCCAGCCACCAGAGGGCGCCTTTGGCCTCGAGCCGGGCGAACTCCTCCCGGTCCAAGGGCGCCACCCTTCTTATCCTAAAGGGCATGAGGCTTTACCAGCTGGACAGCTACGCCACCCGCTTCCAGGCCCGGGTGGAACGGGCCTGGACGGACGAAAAGGGGCACTACGCGGTGCTCTCCCAGACCCTCTTCTACCCCGAGTCCGGGGGGCAGCCCGCGGACCGAGGGGTCCTCAGGGGGCCTTTCGGCGAGGTCCAGGTCCTCCACGCCTACGAGGAGGAGAAGGCCTTCGGGGACGTGGTCCACGTGCTCTCCGCTCCCGTCCCCGAGGGCGTGGAGGTGGAGGGGGAGATTGACTGGCCGAGGCGCTTCCGCCACATGCAGCGCCACACCGCCCAGCACCTCCTCTCCCAGGCCCTCCTCCGGGCTGGGGACTACCACACCGTGGCCGTGAGCCTGGACTCCCCGGTGTGCACCGTGGACCTCGAGGAGGAGGCCGAGGAAGAAAAAATCCTAAAAGCCGAGGCCCTCGCCAACTTCGCCGTCTACGCCGACTACCCGGTGGAGGCTTTTTACGTCTCCGAGGAGGAGCTCGCCCACTACCCCTTAAGGCGCCCCCCCAAGGTCAAAGGGAAGGTGCGCCTGGTGCGGATCGGCGACTTTGACCTCGCCGCCTGCGGGGGGACCCACCTCAAGACCAGCGCCCAGGCGGGGCCCATCAAGGTCCTCAAGTGGGAGCGGTACAAGGGAGGGACGCGGGTGTACTTCATGGCCGGTTGGGAGGCCCTGGAGGACTACCACGCCAAGCACGCCCTCCTTGCCCGCCTGGCCCTCGCCTTCTCCACGAACCCCTTGGAGCTGGAGAAGCCCATAAGGAAGCTCCAGGACGAGCTCTACGCCCTAAAGGGGGAGAACCAGGCCCTGAGGGAGGGGCTTGCGGAGGCCCTCCTGCCCAGGGCCCTGGAGGAGAAGGCCCTCCTCGTCCCCCTCCCCGTCCTCGGGGAGCTCGGCAAGAGGCTCGCTCGCTTTGAGGGCACCTTCCTCCTCGTGGCCCCCGAGGGGCGGTTCGTGGCCGTGGGGCCGAGGCGGGGGGAGGTGCTGGAGCGCCTCAAGGCCCTGGGGGGCCGGGGAGGGGGGAAGGAGGCGGTCCAGGGCGCCCTTCCCCCGGGGCGGGCGGTGGAGGCTTTGGCCCGGGTGCGGGAGGTGCTCTGAAGGGGTATGGCCCGGGCTTACCCCGGCCTTTTGGGGGCCCGTGGCGAGGGGGGAGGAAGGGCCTGACACTCCCCTGACCTGGCCCCCGCTAGACTGGGGGCGTGGCCACCCTGCTTCTGGTGGAGGACGAGCCCAGCTTGCGCCTGGGGTTGCGGCTGGCCCTCGAGGGGGCGGGGCACCGGGTTTTGGAGGCGGCCACCGCGCGGGAGGCCTGGCCCCTCCTGCGGGAGGCGGAGCTCGTGGTCCTGGACTGGATGCTCCCCGACGAGCCCGGGGTGCGCCTCCTGGACCGGATGCGCCAGGGCCCCTACGAGTCCCTCCCCGTCCTGATGCTCACGGCCCGGGCCGGGGTGCGGGACCGGGTGGAGGGGCTTTCCCGCGGGGCCGACGACTACCTGGTGAAGCCCTTCGCCGTGGAGGAACTTCTGGCCCGCCTCGAGGCCCTCTTGCGCCGGGCCGGGAAGCGCCGGGTGCTGAGGCGGGGCCCCCTCCTCCTGGACCTGGAGCGCATGGAGGCCCGCCTGGAAGGAACCCCCCTCCCCCTCACCCGGCGGGAGTTTGCCCTCCTCGCCTACCTGGCGGAGCGGCCGGGCCGGGTCTGCACCCGGGAGGAGCTCCTGGAGGCGGTCTGGGGCCCGGACTTCCTGGGCACCCCCAGGACCGTGGACCAGCACGTCCTCCAGCTCAGGGAGAAGCTCGGGGAGGACCCCAAGGCCCCCCGCTTCCTGGAGACGGTGCGGGGCGTGGGGTACCGCTTCCGGGAGGAGGCGTGAGCCCCGAGGCCTGGACCCTCCCTTGGGAGGAGGCCCGGGAGGGGCTCCTCGTGCACCAAGACAGGCGGGTGGTCTACATAAACCCCGCGGCGGCGGAGCTCCTTGCGGTGGACCGGGAGAAGGTCCGGGGCCTGCCCCTCATCCTGGCCCTGCGGGACCACCGCCTGGAGGCCCTGGCCCTGGAAGGGGGAGAGGCGGTGTTGGAGGTGCGGGGCCGGCTTCTTTCGGCGCGGGCCCGCCCGGGCCTCCTCTACCTCCTGGACGTGACCGAGGCCCGGCGCCGGGGCCTCGAGGCGGAGGAGGCCAGCGCCCTCCTCGCCCACGAGTTCCGCACCCCCCTCGCCGGGATGGCCGTCCTCCTCCAGGCCCTCGCCCCCAAGGACCCCCGGGAGGCCCAGGTCCTGGACCTCCTCAAGAAGGAGGTGGCCCGGCTCACCCGGCTGGTGGAAGGCCTCGCCCACCTCCGGCCCGGCTGCCGGGAGGCCTTCGCCCTGGAGGACCTCTGGCTCCGCCTTTCCGCCCTTCTGCAGGACCGCCTTCGGGGAAGGCGGGTGGAGGTGGCCCTGGGGCACCGGGTGGAGGCGGACCCCGAGGCCCTCCTCCAGATCCTCCTCAACCTCCTGGACAACGCCCTCAAGTACGGCCAAGACCCCATCCGCCTCCTGAGCCAGGTCCGGGGTGGCCGGCTCTACCTGGAGGTGCGGGACCGCGGGGGGCCCCTTCCCGACTACGAGGGCCTTTTCCGGCCGGGCCGGCGGGGAGGGGAGGGCTCGGGCCAGGGGCTCGGCCTCTACCTGGTGCGCCGCCTGGCCCAGGGCCTGGGCGGAGGGGCTTACGCCTTGCGCGAAGGGGAGGAGAACGTCTTCGGCGTCTGGCTCCCCGTAGACTGAGGAAAGGAGGCGGCATGCGGGAAGCGTTGGACCGAGCCTTGAACCAGCTTCTGGAAGAGAGCCTGAGGATGCTCTCCCTGGTGCGGGAGATGACCCAGGAGGCCACGGAGGCCCTGGTCCAGGCGGACCGGGCCAAGGCCCAGGGGGTGGTGGCCAAGGACAAGGAGGTGGACGCCCTGGAGCTCAAGGTGGAGAACCAGGCCATCGCCGTCATCGCCCGCCACCAGCCCGTGGCCTCGGACCTGCGCCTGATCTTCACCGTGATCAAGGCCCTCACCGATCTGGAGCGGGCGGGGGACTACGCCATGCACGTGGCCGAGGACGCCCTCCTCCTCGCCCAGGAGCCGCCCTTGAAGCGGTACGTGACCCTTCCCGAGATGGGGCGCAGGCTCATGGAGATGATGGACGCCCTGGCCAAGGCGGTGGCCGAGCGGGACGCGGCCTTGGCCCGCCGGGTCCTGGAGATGGACGACCAGGTGGACGGCCTCTACGAGGACGTGACCCGGGAGCTCATCACCTACATGATGGAGGACCCCCGGACCATCACCAAGGCCCTGACCCTGATGCGGGTGGCCCGGAGCTACGAGAGGCTCGGGGACCACCTGGAAAACATCGCCGAAAGGGTCATCTACTGGCTCACCGGGGAGGTGTACAAGGCCCCGGAGGACGTCTACTGAGGCGCTACTCCGCCTCCACCTCCTCCGCCCCCTGGCGGCGGCCCGCCTTCCACTCCAGGCCTGCCCAGATCAGGTCCATGAGGTCCCCGTCCAGGACGTTTTCCGGGTCGTGGCGCATGAGCCCGGTGCGGTGGTCCTTGACGTAGTTCTTGTCCAAGACGTAGCTCCGGATCTGGCTCCCCCACTCTATGGGCCGCACCTCGCCCCTCAGGGCCTTAAGCGCTTCCTCCCGCTTCTTCCGCTCCAGCTCGTAGAGGCGGGCCTTGAGGATCTTGAGGGCGAGTTCCTTGTTCTTGATCTGGCTCCTCGTGCTCTGGCAGGTCACGGTGATCCCCGTGGGCAGGTGGACCACCCGCACCGCCGAGTCCGTGGTGTTCACCCCCTGGCCCCCGGGTCCCGAGGCCCGCATCACGTCTATGCGGAGCTCCTCGGGCTTGAGCACCACCTCCACCTCCTCGTCCACCTCGGGGATCACCTCCACCCCGGCGAAGGAGGTGTGGCGGCGCCCCGAGGCGTCAAAGGGGGAGGGACGCACGAGGCGGTGCACCCCAGCCTCGGGGGAGAGGAGGCCGTAGGCGTTCTCCCCCTTGACCAGGATCTGGGCGTAGTCAATGCCCGCCTCGGGCCCAGGGGTGAGGTCCACCACCTCCACCTGGAAGCCCTGGCGCTCGGCGAAGCGGGTGTACATCCTGAGGAGCATCTCCGCCCAGTCGCAGGCCTCCGTGCCCCCGGCCCCGGGTTGGATGGTGAGGATGGCGTTCTTCTCCGCGTGGGGGAAGTTGAGGAGGGTCTGGCGGTAGAGCTCGTCCAGCTTCTTCGCGGCCTCCTCCAGCTCGGGCTTGAGGGCCTCCCGTTCCTCGGCGGGAAGCTCCTCCATGAGCTCCAGGAGGCCCTGGAGGTCGCTTTCCAGGGAGCGGAAGGTGTCCACGGTGCGCCGGAGGCGGGCGGCCTCCTGGCTCACCTTGCGGGCGGCCTCGGGGTCGTTCCAGAGGGAGGGGTCCTCGAGGCGCCGCTCCAGCTCTTTTAGACGGGTTTCCTTTTGGGGGATGTCAAAGATACCCCCTGAGGCCTTCCAGGCGTTGCGCGAGGCGTTCCAGGTCCATACCTTTACCAGAATAGCAGATTGCGAAGCGAGGCGCAAGGTGTCTTGATATAGGTGCGCTCATCGTTTTATAGTGAAGACATGAATGTGGAGCGGTGGGCGCAAGCGCTAAAGGAGGAGTACCCCAGGGGCCTTCTGGGAGAGCGGGAGGCCTTGGTGGGCCTTTTGGTGGGAAAGGGGCTTTCCCACGCCGAGGCGGTGGAGGTGGCCCGGGCCCTGGAGGCCCAGGGCTACGCCCACTTCCTCCCCGGGGAGAGGCCCCGCTGGTTCTTTAGCTCCCGGTCTTTGGACCTGAAGGCCCTGATGCGGGCCTTGGACCAGGAGTTCCCCGAGTTCGTGGGGGAGGGGGACGAGGAGGAGGAGGCCTTGGCCTTCCTCGCCGCCCGCCTCGGGGACCGGGAGGTGGCCCGGGAGGTGCTGGAGGCCATGCGGGCCGCGGGGTACGTGGAGCGGGCCTACAGCCCTGAGCTCGCCCGGGACCGCTTCTTCTTCCGCTTCCCGGAGGCCCTCCGCCTCCTGGGGTGAGCGCCCCGGCCGGGGCGGGGCCTAGGCGGGCGCAAGCCCGCCTCAGTCGGCGGCCAGGGCCACGGGGCTTTCCCGGAGGTGCACCCGGGCTCCCAGGGCCTGGAGCCTTTCCGTGAGGTGCTCGTAGCCCCGCTCCAGGAAGTAGACGCCCTCAATCTCCGAGGCGCCTTCGGCGCTCAGGGCCGCCACCACCAAGGCCCCTCCCGCCCGGATGTCCAGGGCCTTGACCTGGGCGCCGTGGAGCCGCCTGCCCTGGACGGTGAGGATCCGGTCCCGCAGGTAGAGCTCCGCCCCCATGCGGGCCAGCTCCCCCACGTGGGTGAAGCGGTCGGGGTAGATGCGGTCCACCACCGTGCTCTGGCCGGGGACGGTGGCCAGGTAGGCGGTGGCGATGGGCTGGAGGTCCGTGGGAAAGCCCGGGTACTCCCGGGCCTCCACGTGGAAGGGGGCGGGGTCGGGGGTGGCCCGGAAGCGGATCCAGTCTTCCCCCACCTCGAGCCGGTGCCCCGAGCGCCAAAGCTTGTCCAAGAGGGCGTCCAGGTGGTCGGGGCGCACGCCTTCCAGGGTGAGGCTTCCCCGGGTGGCGGCCGCCGCCAGGAGGTAGGTCCCGGCCTCTATGCGGTCGGGGATGATGCGGTAGGTGCCGCCCTTTAGCCGGGGCGCGCCCTTGATGCGGACGATGGGGCTTCCCAGCCCCTCCACCTCGGCCCCGAGGAGGGCGAGGAAGTGGCCCAGGTCCACCACCTCGGGCTCCACCGCCGCCTGGACTAAGGTGGCCTCCCCGCCCAGGGCCACGGCCAGCATGGCCTGCTCCGTGCCCCCCACGGTGGGCAGGTCAAAGACCACCCGCCCCGAGAGGGGGCGGGTCCTGCGGGCGTGGAAGGTGCCGTCCTCCTCCCAGACCTCCGCCCCCAGGGCCTCGAGGGCCTTGATGTGCTGGTCCACGGGGCGGAAGCCGAAGGCGCACCCCCCCGGCATGGAGACGTGCCCCTCCCCGGCCCGGGCGAGGAGGGCCCCCCAGACGATGAAGCTCGCCCGCATCTGGCCCACGAGCTCGTAGGGGGCGTGGGTGCTTTTGATCTCCGGGGTCTGGAGGTGGAGGGTCCGGCCCTCCCAGGCGTACTGGGTGCCCAGGTGGGCGAGGAGCTCCAGCATCACCTCCACGTCCCTAAGCCTCGGCACCTCCACCAGGGTGATGGGCTCGGGGGTGAGGAGGCTTGCGGCGAGGATGGGCAGGGCGGCGTTCTTGGCCGGGTAGACCCTAAGCTCCCCCTTTAAGGGGGTGCCGCCTTCCACGTACAGCACCCGGCTCACGCCCACGCTTTCCGCCCCCTCACGCGCCCCTTGCGCATCATACTCAAGTTGAGCATAGGGTGGGGGTGCGGCATTGTCAAGCAAAGGGGGCTTTTGCTACACTATGGCCCCTGAAGGAGGGGCATGGCCAAAAAGGAGAAGAAGCGCCTACAGGTGGTGATCTCCGAGGAGCAGGACGCCCTCCTTACCCGCGCCGCCTACGCCCTCTCCAGCCCCGAGCGCCTGGTCTCCAAGTCGGAGGTGGTGCGCCTGGCCATAGAGAAGATCGCCCGGGAGCTGGAAGAGGGGAAGGCCAAGGAGGAGCTGGAAGCCCTCTTGAAGCACCTCAAGGCCGAGGAAGGCGAGGAAGAGGCCTGAGGGCCTTTGCGGCCAGGCCTTTTCGGGGCCCCCGGTTTGGCAAGGGCCGAAGCGGGGCGCTTGCCCCGGTAGAATGGCCCTCGTGGTCTTGGCCGGGCGCTACCGCCTCGAGGCCCCCCTGGGCTCCGGGGGCATGGCCGAGGTGTGGCGGGCGGTGGACGAGCGCCTGGGGCGGAAGGTGGCGGTGAAGCTCCTCCACCCCCGGGCCCTCCCGCCCGAGCGGGAGCGCTTCCTCTTGGAGGTCCGGGCCCTCTCCCGCCTCTCCCACCCCGGCATCGTCCAGGTCCTGGACCTGGGGGAGGAGGAGGGGCGCCCCTTCTTCGTCATGGAGCTGGTGGAGGGGGGCACCTTTGACCGGCTGGGCCCCTTTGAGGAGGGGCCGGAGGGGGACGCGATCCTCCGGGGCGCGGAGGAGGTGATGGAGGCCCTGGCCCACCTCCACGCCCAGGGGATCCTGCACCGGGACCTCACCCCCAAGAACATCCTCCTCACCCGGGAGGGCCACCCCAAGGTCATGGACTTCGGCCTCGCCTACCTGCTCCAGGAGAGCCGCCACCTCACGCGCACGGGGTACACCCTCGGCACCCCCACCTACATGGCCCCGGAGCAGGCCAAGGGCCTCCCCCTCACCCCCAAGGCCGACTTGTACAGCTTCGGGGCCGTGCTCTACCGCACCCTCACGGGCCGCCCGCCCTTTGAGGGGGAGAACGACCAGGCGATCCTCTTCCAGCACGTCTACGAGGAGCCCAAGCCCCCCGAGGCCCTGAACCCGGCCGTGCCCCGGGCCGTGGGGGAGGCGGTTTTGGCCCTCCTGGCCAAGCACCCCGAGGAGCGCCCCTCCCACCCCGGCCTCTTCCGCGGGGTGCTGGCGGGCTTCCAGGCCCTGCGCCTGGCCACCCCCAGGGCGGGGGCGAGCCGCTCCGGCCACTACCCCTTCGCCCCCGAGCCCCGGAGGCTCGCCCTCAAGGGGAGGGTGGACCTGGGCGGGGAGGCCGCCTGGCCGGGGGAGATGGTCTACGCCGGCGGGCGGGTCTTCCTCGGGGTGGGGCGGAGCCTGGTGGCGGTGGACCTCCTCACCGGGGAGGTGGCCCGGGTGGCCTTGCCCGACGAGGTGACCGCCCCGCCCGTGGTGCGCAAGGGAGGGGTGTACGTGGGGGCCTGGGACGGCCGCGTCCGCCGCTTCCGCGGCCAGAGCCTGGACTGGTCGGCGGAGACGGGGGCCGAGGTGACCGCCGCCTGCCTCGTGGTGGGGGACCGGGTCTACGTGGGAAGCCGCGACGGAACCCTCTACGCCTACGAGAAGGACCGGCCCCTCTTCCGCTTCCGCGCCGGGGGGCACCTCTCCGCAAGCCCCACCTTCTACCGGGGCATGGTCTTCGTGGGAAGCGAGGACGGCTGGCTCTACGCCCTGGACCCCAAGGACGGGGGGGTGCGGTACAAGGTGCGCACGGGACCCGTCCACGCCCCCGTAGCCGGCTACAAGGGCGTCCTCTACATTCCCACCTGGCAAGGGGAGGTGTACGCCTTTGACCCCTTGAGCCGGGAGACCCTCTGGAGCGTCGCCCTGGAGGGCGAGATCTGGGGCGGGCTGGCCGTGGGGGAGGAACACGTGTACGTGGCCGGGTGGGACGGGGTCCTCCGGGCCCTGGACCGCCTCACCGGGGAGGAGGTCTGGAGCCTCGAGGTGGGGAAGACCACCGCCGGCCTCGCCTACGCCCAAGGCCACGTCTACGCGGCCACGGAGGAGGGCCGACTGCTCGCGGTGGACCGGCGGGGGCAGGTGGTCTTTGAGGCCTCGGGCCTCGGGCCCGTGCAGGTGCCGCCCCTGCCCCTTCCCGAGGAGGTCCTGGTGGTGAGCCTCTCCGGCAGGCTCTACCGCTTCGGCGTAGGATAGGGGCATGGAGGCGGTGAAGACCGACAGGGCGCCCGCGGCCATCGGCCCCTATGCGCAGGCGGTGAAGGCGGGAGGCTTCGTCTTCGTCTCCGGCCAGATCCCCCTCGCCCCCGACGGCTCCCTGGTGGAGGGGGATATCCGGGTCCAGACGGAGCGGGTGATGGAGAACCTGAAGGCGGTCTTGGAAGCGGCGGGTTCCGGCCTCTCCCGCGTGGTCCAGACCACCTGCTTCCTCGCCGACATGGAGGACTTCCCCGGCTTCAACGAGGTCTACGCCCGCTACTTCGCCCCGCCTTACCCCGCCCGGGCCACGGTGGCGGTGAAGGCCTTGCCTCGGGGGGTCCGGGTGGAGGTGGCCTGCGTGGCCCTGGCCGAGTAGGGGCACTTTTTTCTGCAAGGGGGCAAAAACCCGTAGAATGGGCCCATGAGCATTTCCGAGGAGCTTTGGCGCCGCTTCCAGGAAGGGGACCCCAGGGCCTTGGCCCGGGCCTTGACCTTGGTGGAGTCGGGCCACCCCGCAGGCCGGGAGCTTTTGAAGCGGGTCCGGGGGAAAGGGCGGGCCAAGGTGGTGGGCGTGACGGGAAGCCCTGGGGCGGGGAAGAGCACCCTGACCGACCGGCTCATCCTCGAGGCCCGGAAGCGGGGGGAGCGGGTGGCCGTCTTGGCCGTGGACCCCTCAAGCCCTTTTAGCGGAGGGGCCATCCTCGGCGACCGGATCCGGATGATGCGCCACCACCAGGACCCCGGGGTCTACATCCGCTCCATGGCCTCCCGGGGGGCCTTGGGTGGGCTTGCCGGGGCTACGGTGGCCGCCCTGAGCCTCCTCGAGGCCTTCGGCTTTGACCGCGTCTTCGTGGAGACGGTGGGGGTGGGGCAGAGCGAGGTGGACATCGCCCGGGTGGCGGACACCACCCTCCTCGTCCTCACCCCGGCCGCGGGGGACGCGGTCCAGGCCTTTAAGGCCGGGGTCATGGAGATCGCCGACGTCTTCGCCGTCAACAAGTTTGATCTGCCCGGCGGGGAGCGGATCGTTCAGGAGCTCAAAAGCGCTTTGGAGCTCTCCCCGCCCCGGCCCGGGGGGTGGCGCCCCCCCATCCACCCCACGGTGGCGGCCAGCGGCGAGGGGGTGGAGGCCCTCTTTGAGAGCCTCGAGGCCCACCACCGCCACCTCGTGGAGCACGGGCTCTTGGAGGGGCACCGCTTGGAGCGGGCCCGGTTTGAGGTGGAGAGCGTCATCCAGGAGTGGGGCCGCCAAAGAACCCAGGGGGCGGGCGCCTTGGTGGCCCGGGTGGCCCGGGGGGAGCTCACCCCCGAGGAGGCGGCCCTAAGCCTTCTTGGCCCGGGGCCGAAGGCGGAGGAGGGCGCGCTTTAGCATCTCCCGCTCGTTGGGATAGGAGAGGCGCTCCAGCGCCTCGCTCGCCGGGAGGAAAAAGGCGTCCTCCACCTCGGTGGGCTGGGGCCTGGGGGTGCCCCCCAGGTAGCGCATGAGGAAGTAGTGGACCTCTTTGCCCACCGTCACCGAGCCCTCGGGCTCGTGGACGGTGAAGTAGTAGCGCACCCGCCCCAAAGGGGCGAGGACCGAGGCCTCCACCCCGGTCTCCTCCCGTACCTCCCGCACGGCGGTCTCCGGGTAGCGTTCCCCGGGCTCCACCTGGCCCTTGGGGAGGGTGAGGACCCGGCCGCCCCTCAGGGACACCACCAGGACCTCGGGAGGATCCCCCTTGAGGACCACGCCCCCCGCAGAGACCACGCGCCGGGTGGGCCTTTGCCCCTTTCGCTTCCTGCGCAAACCCCCTCCTTGCGGCAACAAAAAAGGGCGCCCAAGGGCGCCCTGAGGACCTGAGAAGGGGAGAAGGCAGGCTTTTGCTTGCTCCTTAGAAAGGAGGTGATCCAGCCGCACCTTCCGGTACAGCTACCTTGTTACGACTTCGCCCCAGTCACGGGCCCTACCCTCGGCGCCTGCCCGCAGGCTCCCGGCGACTTCGGGTAGAGCCCGCTCCCATGGCGTGACGGGCGGTGTGTACAAGGCCCGGGAACGTATTCACCGCGGCATGGCTGATCCGCGATTACTAGCGATTCCGGCTTCATGGGGTCGGGTTGCAGACCCCAATCCGAACTGGGCCCACCTTTTTGCGATTAGCTCCCCGTTGCCGGGTGGCTTCGCTTTGTAGTGGGCATTGTAGCACGTGTGTCGCCCAGGCCTTAAGGGCCATGCTGACCAGACGTCGTCCCCTCCTTCCTCCCGCTTTCGCGGGCAGTCCCGTTAGAGTGCCCGGCCGAACCGCTGGCAACTAACGGCGGGGGTTGCGCTCGTTGCGGGACTTAACCCAACACCTCACGGCACGAGCTGACGACGGCCATGCAGCACCTGTGCTAGGGCTCCCCTCGCGGGGCACCCCAGGCTTTCACCCGGGTTCCCTAGCATGTCAAGGCCTGGTAAGGTTCTTCGCGTTGCTTCGAATTAAACCACATGCTCCACCGCTTGTGCGGGCCCCCGTCAATTCCTTTGAGTTTCAGCCTTGCGGCCGTACTCCCCAGGCGGCGCGCTTAACGCGTTAGCTTCGGCCCCCAGGAGACCCAGAGACCTAGCGCGCATCGTTTAGGGCGTGGACTACCCGGGTATCTAATCCGGTTTGCTCCCCACGCTTTCGCGCCTCAGCGTCACGGGTGGACCAGGTGGCTGCCTTCGCCATCGGCGTTCCTCCCGGTATCTGCGCATTTCACCGCTACTCCGGGAATTCCACCACCCTCTCCCACCGTCTAGCCTGAGCGTATCCCACGCTCCCCCACGGTTGAGCCGTGGTCTTTCACATGGGACGCCCCAGGCCGCCTACACGCCCTTTACGCCCAGTGAATCCGGGTAACGCTCGCGCCCTCCGTATTACCGCGGCTGCTGGCACGGAGTTGGCCGGCGCTATTACCCCGGTACCGTCAGTCCCCTCATCGGGGGTTTCGTCCCGGGTTCAGGAGTTTACACCCCGAAGGGCTTCTTCCTCCAAGCGGCGTCGCTCCGTCAGGCTTGCGCCCATTGCGGAAGATTCCTAACTGCTGCCTCCCGTAGGAGTGGGGCCCGTGTCTCAGTGCCCCTGTGGCCGGCCACCCTCTCAGGCCGGCTACCCGTCGTCGCCTTGGTGGGCCATTACCCCACCAACTAGCTGATGGGACGCGGGCCCATCCGGAAGCGGGCAAAGCCCTTTGGACACGCCCCAAGGGGCGGGTCCACATGGGGGATTAGCCCGAGTTTCCCCGGGTTGTCCCCCTCTTCCGGGTAGGTCACCCACGCGTTACTCACCCGTCCGCCGCTGACCGCAGAGTAAAACCCCGCGGCCCGCACGACTTGCATGTCTTAGGCACGCCGCCAGCGTTCACCCTGAGCCAGGATCAAACTCTCCAACAAATCAACGCCCTAAAAGGGCGCAGGACGCAGATGCTTGGCCTGCCTTCTCCCCTTTTCAAGATCCCCCTGCTTGGGCTTTCGCCCGCGCAGCAAAAGCTATGCTATCAATCCCCTTCCTTTTTGTCAAGGCTTGCGAGGGAGCGGATCTCCTCAATGAAGCGCTCCACCGAGTCAAACTCGCGGTAGACGGAGGCGAAGCGGATGTAGGCCACGTGGTCCAGCTCCTTGAGGAAGGCCAGGGCCTTGAGCCCGATCTCCTCCGAGGTGATCTCCGGGCCCGAGACCTGGTCCTCAAAGGTGTAGGCGAAGCGCTTGAGGACCTCCCGGTCCACGGGGCGTTTCTCGCAGGCGAGGAGGAGGCCCCTTAGGAGCTTGTCGGGGTTGAAGGGCTCTTTGCGCCCGTCCCGCTTGACCACCATGAGGGGCTCAAGCTGGGTGCGCTCGTAGGTGGTGAAGCGGCGGCCGCAGGAGGGGCACTCCCGCCGCCTGCGGATGGCCATGCCTTCGTCGGAGGGCCTCGAGTCCACCACCCGGGTGTCGGGCTGGCCGCAGTAGGGGCACTTCATGGCAGCTCCCTCAAGGCGGCGTAGGGTTCAAACTCCAAGGGGGGCTCGGGGAGCTGGACCTCGAGGACCACCCCCCGGATCCCCTCGGAGACCATGGACCCCAGGCCCAAGGCGGCCCGGACCAGGGGCAGGTCGTAGGGGTCGCCCACGGGGTCGCGGGAGGGAACCACGCCGTTCACCCGCACCCCGGGGAAGGTGCGGGTGGCCCCCTCAATGAGCCCTTCCACCGCCTTGCGCACGGAGACGGTGTGGGGCTCTATGCGGGCTGCGGGGGGCAGGACGATGGTCACGAACCCGCCCCCCGCCAGGTGGCGCAGCCCCTGCTGGAGGACGTAGAGGCTGGACTTCACGTCCTGGCTCATGAGGTCGTACCACTCCCCCTCCAAAAGCTCCACGAAGGGCGTCTTGCTCTCGGCGGTGGTCACGTGGACGATGCCGTCCAGGAGGCCGAAGAGCTCCTCCACCTTTTCAAAGGTGCTGGTGACGTCCAAGACCACGCTCATGTCCCCGCGGATGGGGATGGCCGTGGCCCCCAGGGCCTCCACCTCCGAGGCTACCCCCGTGGCGAGCTCCACGTCGGGGTCCACGGCGATGACCGTGGCCCCGTTGCGCCCGTACCCGTGGGCGATGGCCCGCCCGAACCCCCGGCCCGCGCCCGTGACCATGACGATCTTCCCCTCGAGGCCCAGAAGGTCCCGTGACATCACGGCCCATTGTAAGGGAGAATAAAGCCATGGCGCGCATCCGGGTGGTCCAAGGAGACATCACCGGGTTCCAAGGGGACGCCATCGTCAACGCCGCCAACAACTACCTGAAGCTCGGGGCCGGGGTGGCGGGGGCGATCCTCCGGAAGGGCGGCCCCTCCATCCAGGAGGAGTGCGACCGCATCGGCAAGATCCGGGTGGGGGAGGCGGCGGTCACGGGGGCGGGGAACCTCCCGGTGCGCTACGTGATCCACGCCGCCGTCCTCGGGGACGAGCCCGCGAGCCTGGAGACGGTGCGCAAGGCCACGAAAAGCGCCCTGGAGAAGGCGGTGGAGCTCGGCTTGAAGACCGTGGCCTTTCCCCTTTTGGGCACGGGGGTGGGGGGGCTTCCCGTGGAGGCCGTGGCCCGGGTGATGCTGGAGGAGATCAAGAAGGCCCCGGACACCCTGGAGGTCACCCTCTACGGCTACCGCGAGGAGGACGCCGAGGCCATCCGCCGGGCGCTTTAGGGGGCCCTTTCTTCCCCGGGCGCTCGCCCTTCGCCTCCGCCCGGGGCCTCGGGGGAGGGGGTCTGGGCCTTGGAAAAGTACCCCTGGGCGAGAAGCCTGAGGTCGGCCTCCCCCACCCGGCCGTCCCCGTCCAGGTCCCCCTTGGGCTCCTTGCCCTCCTTGCCCCAGTTCTGGGCCAGCTCCAGCAGGCTGGAGAAGGGCTTCCCCCGGGGAAGGGGCTGGCCCAGGGGCTTCCCCTCCTTGTCGTAGAAGACCACCTGGGGGGAAAGCCTCGGGGTGAGGGGCTTTTGGGGGGTGAGGAGGAGGCGGAAGGCCTCCTGGTCCTTCACGGGCTTGGCGAAGGCCATGTCCAGCCGCAAAAGCCGCGTGGCCGGGTCGTAGTCCAGGAGGTGGGCGGGGCTTAGGGCCTTGAGGCTTGCGGGGTCGGGCTCGAGGTCAGCGAGGCGCACCTCCAGCTGGAAGCCCACCGCCTCCCGCCCCTCCACCCGGGCGAGGAGGAGGAAGGGGCCTTCCACCTGGGCCGGGGGGAGGACGAGGGCTAGCCTCGGCGGGGGCGGGTCGGAGACGGTGAGGGTGAGCTTCTGGGCGCGGCTGTTCTTGGCGGCGTCCTCCACGGTGAGGACGAGGGGGAAGCTTCCCTTCTCCTTGGGCACCCCGCTGATCCGCCCTCCCTGGAAGGCGAGGCCCTCGGGGAGCTTCCCGTCCAGGCTAAAGCGGTAGGGCCGCACCCCCCCCTCGGCGCTGAAGGCGGCGGCGTAGGGCTCCCCCAGGTAGGCGGGAGGGAGGCCCGTGGCGGTGAGGCGCAGGGGGTCTACTGTCCCCACGTCCTGGGCGCCGCAGGCGGCGAGGAGGAGGGCCAGAGGCCAGAGCTTCCGCATAGGGCCAGTCTAGCGGGTATAGTTGAGGGCATGGTGAAGCCGGACTGGTGGATCCGGGAGATGGCGCGCAAGGGCATGATTGAGCCCTTTGAGGAGCGGCTTGTGCGGGAAGGGGTCATCAGCTACGGCCTTTCCTCCTTCGGCTACGACCTCCGGGCCGCCCCGGAGTGGAAGATCTTCACCAACGTCTTCTCCACGGTGGTGGACCCCAAGAACTTTGACCCCAAAAGCTTCGTGGAGTACGAGGGGGAGGAGGTGATCATCCCCCCCAACTCCTTCGCCCTCACCCGGAGCCTGGAGTACATCCGCATGCCCGACAACGTTATCGCCATCGCCCTGGGCAAGAGCACCTACGCCCGGTGCGGCATCGTGGTGAACGTGACGCCCCTGGAGCCCGGCTGGGAAGGCCACGTCACCCTGGAGATCTCCAACACCACCCCCCTCCCCGCCAAGGTCTACGCCGGGGAGGGCATCGTCCAGCTCCTCTTCCTGGAGGGCCCCCGCCCCGAGGTCACCTACCGGGACCGCAAAGGGAAGTACCAGGGGCAAAAGGGCATCACCCTGCCCAGGGTGTAGGCTATGGGCGTGCGCCTTCTCTTCCTCCTCTTGGTCCTCCTCGGCGCCTGCAAGGGTGAGAGCATGAAGCCCCTTCCCTACCTCTCGGAAACCCCCGTGCGCGCCTTCGCCGCCCCCAAGCCCGTGCTGGAGCCGGGCAAGGACTACTACGCCCGGCTCAAAACCACCCAGGGGGAGATCCTTTTGGACCTCCTGGAAAAGGAGGCCCCCAACACGGTGAACTCCTTCGTCTTCCTGGCCCTTCACCGCTACTTTGAGGGGCTGGACTGGCACCGGGTGATCCCGGGCTTCGTGGCCCAGACCGGGGACCCCACGGGCACGGGCCGGGGCGGACCCGGCTACGCCTTCGGCCTGGAGATCGCCCCGGGGCTGGCCTTTGACCGGGAAGGCATGGTGGGCATGGCCCGCACCCAGGACCCCAACTCCAACGGGAGCCAGTTCTTCATCACCCTGGGGCCCGCCCCCCACCTCACCGGGCAGTACACCCTCTTCGCCAAGGTGGTGGAGGGGATGGAGGTGGCGAGGCGCCTCGCCCCCACGGAAGGTCCCTCGGCCACGGGGGCGAAGGACAAGCTCCTGGCGGTGGAGATCCTGGTCAAGGAATGATCCCCGAAGGCACCCGCTTCCTCCTGCCCCCTGAGGCCAGGCTCAAGGCCGAGGTGGTGGGGAAGCTCCAGCACCTCTTCCGGCGCCACGGCTACGAGCCCGTGGAGCTTCCCGCCTTGGAGCTTTACGACCCCGACCATCCCCTGGCGGAAAGGGCCTTCAAGCTGGTGGACAAGACGGGGGAGGTCTTGGCCTTAAGGAGCGAGTTCACCACCCTCCTCGCCAAGCTCCTCCGGGCCCACCTGGGGGAGGGCGTGCACCGCTTCCAGTACGCCGGGGCCCTGTGGCTCAGGGAGGCGGACGCGGAGCTTGGGCGCCTTCGGGAGTACACCCAGGTGGGCCTGGAGCTTTTGGGAGCCACGGGGCCCTTGGCGGACGCCGAGGTGCTGGAGCTCGCCTTCGCCGCCCTCGAGGCCTTAGGGGTCCAGGGGGAGGTGGAGGTGGGCTTGCCGAGCCTCGTGGGGGAGGTGCTCAAGGCCTCGGGGCTTCCCGAGCCCCTGCAAAGGCGGGCGCAGCAGGCCATCCACCGCAAAAACCTCCCCGAGCTCAAGGGGCTTCTCGCGCAAACCCCCGTCCCCGAGGAGGCGCGGAAGGTCCTCCTCGCCCTCCCCGACCTCTACGGCGGGCAGGAGGTCTTGAAGGAGGCGCGGGGCCTTCCTCTCCCCCCCAAGGCCCAAGAGGCCCTCGCCCAGCTGGAGAGGACCCTGGACCTCCTGGGAAGGCCCGTCCTCCTGGACCTGGGCATGGCCCGGCGGTACGAGTACTACTCGGGGATCTTCTTCCGGGCCTACACCCCGGGGTTCGGCCTCCCCCTCCTCGGGGGCGGGCGGTACGACGGGGCCCTTTTCCCCAAGGCCGCGGGCTTTGCCCTGGGGGTGGAGCGGCTTCTTGAGGCCTTGCAGCTCCCCAAGGAGGAGGAGGCCCCGGAGGTCTTGGCCCTGGACCTCAAGGCCCTCCGCCGCTTCGCCCAGGAAAGGCGCACGGAGCTTTTCCACGGGGAGGACCCCGTGGCCTACGCCCGAAGGCGCGGCATCCCCTTCCTCGCCCGGGGGGAGGAGATCTGGAGGGTGGAATGAGGCGCTTCGCCCTCACCGTGGCCCTGCCCAAGGGGCGGATCTTCCGGGAGGCCTACGAGGTCCTGAAGCGGGCCGGGCTGGACCTCCCCGAGGTAGCCGGGGAGAGGGCCCTCCTCCACGGGAAGGAGGGGGGCGTGGCCCTTCTGGAGCTTCGCAACAAGGACGTCCCCGTCTACGTGGACTTGGGGATCGCCGAGATCGGGGTGGTGGGCAAGGACGTGCTTTTGGACTCGGGAAGGGACCTTTTTGAGCCCGTGGACCTGGGCTTTGGGGCCTGCCGGCTCTCCCTCATCAGGCGCCCCGGGGATACGGGGCCCATCCGCCGCATCGCCACCAAGTACCCGAACTTCACCGCGAGGCTCCTCAAGGAAAGGGGCTGGGCGGCGGACGTGGTGGAGCTTTCCGGGAACATTGAACTCGCCGCGGTCACCGGTCTCGCCGACGCCGTGGTGGACGTGGTGCAGACGGGGGCCACCCTGAGGGCGGCGGGGCTTGTTGAGGTGGAGGTCCTCGCCCACTCCACGGCGAGGCTCGTGGTGAACCGGCAGGCCCTCAAGCTCAAGCGGGCGCTCCTCAAGCCCTTGATCCAGAGGCTCAGGGAGCTTTCCGGACCATGAGGGAGCGTACGGAAACCCGGCGGCAAAGGGTAGAGGAGGTCTTGAGGCGGCGGCAGCCCGACCTCACCGTCCTCCTGGAGAACGTGCACAAGCCCCACAACCTCTCGGCCATCCTGCGCACCTGCGACGCCGTGGGGGTCCTCGAGGCCCACGCCGTGAACCCCACGGGCGGGGTGCCCACCTTCAACGAGACGAGCGGAGGTAGCCACAAGTGGGTCTACCTGCGGGTCCACCCCAACATCCACGAGGCCTTCCACTTCCTAAGGGAAAGAGGCTTCACCGTCTACGCCACCGCCCTTAGGGAGGACGCCCGGGACTTCCGGGAGGTGGACTACACGAAGCCCACCGCCGTCCTTTTCGGGGCGGAGAAGTGGGGGGTCTCCGAGGAGGCCTTGGCCCTGGCGGACGGGGCCATCAAGATCCCCATGCTGGGGATGGTCCAAAGCCTCAACGTCTCCGTGGCCGCGGCGGTGATCCTCTTTGAGGCCCAACGGCAGAGGCTAAAGGCGGGGCTTTACGACAGGCCCCGCCTAGACCCGGAGCTCTACCAGAAGGTGCTTGCGGACTGGCTCAGGAAGTGAGGAGGGCCTCCTCCTCCAAGAGCTCCTCCAGGGCCTGGGCCTTGACCCCGAGCACGGAAACCCAGACCTGAAGCTCCCCCCAGGCCTCCTCGTCCCCCGGGTTTTCCTTGGCCCTTTTCCAAGCGTTCTGGAAGGCCCTGGAAGCCTCGTCCATCTCGTCCAGGAGCACCCCCAGGACCTCCCTCAGGTGTTCCTTGCGCGCCCGTTTCCGGGCTTCCGCCTTGGGCATCCTACCTCCTTCCCATCCTGCGGAGAAGCCGCTCCACCCGCTTCTGGTAGGCACGGATCTCGCGCTCCCAGTACCAGATCAGCTCCCACCTGGGCTCGGGCCTACGCAACTCCTCCTCTATTTTGGCCTGGTGCTCACGGATACGCGCTTGGTAGCTCTCCACGCTCTTGCGCAACCGCCTATTGCCCATGCACGTACGTGAGCCAGCCCTCGTACTCGGGCCGCCGTCCCGTGGCGGCCTCCAGGTAGACCTCCCGGAGCTTCAAGGTAATGGGCCCCGCTGTTCCCGAGCCGATGGGCCGCCAGTCAATCATGGACACCGGGGTCACCTCGGCGGCGGTCCCGGTCATGAAGACCTCGTCGGCCATGTAGAGCTGGTCCCGGGTGGCCCGCACCACCTGCACTTCATAGCCCAGGTCCTTGGCGATGCGGATCACGGAGTCCCGGGTGATGCCCTCGAGGTTCACCGAGTGCTCCAGGGCGTAAATGACCCCGTCCCGCACGAAGAAGAGGTTCTCCCCGCTCCCCTCGGCCACGTACCCCTCCTCGTCCAGGAGGAGGGCCTCGTCGGCCCCGGCGGCCACCGCCTCCATCTTGGCCAGGGCCGAGTTCACGTAGTTGCCGCCCACCTTGGCCTTGCCGGGCATGACGTTCGCGGGGAAGCGGGCCCAGGAGCTGGTGATGAGCCTGGCCCCCTTGCGCACCGCCTCCTCCCCCAGGTAGGCCCCCCACTCCCAGGCGGCCACCATCACCTCGGCGGGGTTGTTGGGGAGGGGATTGACCCCTAGGGCCTTCGCCCCCATCCAGGCCAGGGGGCGGATGTAGCAGCTCCTGTAGCCGTTTTTCCGCACCACCTCCTTGATGGCCTCCTCCAGCTCCTCCGGGGCGAAGGGGATCTCCATGCGGAGCACCTTGGCGGAGTTGTAGAAGCGCTTCACGTGCTCCTTGAGCCGGAAGATGGCGGGGCCTTTGGGGGTCTCGTAGGCCCTTATCCCCTCAAAGACGCTGGTGCCGTAGTGGAGGGCGTGGCTTAGGACGCTGGTCTTGGCCTCCTCCTGGGGCACCAGGGCCCCGTTCATCCAGATGAGTCCGGCCCTGATCTGCACATCGCCGCCCTTGGCCTCAGGCTTGGTCATGGCGAACCTCCGCCCCCATCATAGTGCTTTCTTGCATCCCCGTGTCGGAGCGCAATAGGGTGAAGACTCGCCGCGCTTCCTCGCCCAGGGCCTGGAGCAGGGGAGCCTTGAGGCTGCCCTCCCGGAAAAGGAGGTGGACGGTGCGCCCGGCCCCAGGGGGACTTAGGGGGCGCAACCGGGTCCTTTGGGCCGGAGAGAGGGTCCAGAGGGCCACCTCGGGGAGGAGGGTGAGCCCCCCCGCGGCGTCCACCAGGCGGACCAGGGTCTCCAGGTCCCCGCTTTGGAACTCCACAGACCGCCTGCCGAGGCTTGGACGGCACACGGAGAGGACCTGGTCCCGGAAGCAATGCCCTTCGGCGAGGACCCAGGTGTCCTCGAGGGGGATCTCCAAAGGGTGGACCGCCTCCCGCTCAAAGAGGGGGTGGCCCGGGGCCACGTAGACCCAGAAGGCCTCGGTAAAAAGGGGTTCGGCTCTAAGGCCTGGGTGCCGTTCCTCTGTGCCCACGAGCCCTGCGTCCAGGCTTCCTTCCTCTAGCCCCCGCACGATCCCCGGGGTGAGCTCCTCCCGCACCGAGAGGGAAAGACGGGGGAAACGTGCTTTCAGCTCCGGAAGGAGCCGGGGGAGGAGGTAGGGGGCGAGGGTAGGGATGACCCCGAGCCGGAAGGATCCTTGGAAGCAGGCCGCCTCCCCCTGCACCAAAAGCCTGAGCCTTTCCACCTCCTCGAGGATCCTCCGGGCCTGGGCCACGGCCACCTGGCCCGCCTCCGTGAGCGTGCCCTTCCTCCGGTCAAAGAGCCTCGTCCCCAGGGCTTCCTCCAGCTTGCGGATCTGGACGGAGAGGGCGGGCTGGGTGAGGTAGACCCGTTCGGCGGCCCGGGTGAAGCTCCCTTCCTCCGCCAGGGCCACGAGGTAGCGCAGCTGGTCCAGCGTCGGTCTCATAACCTTTGCTTATTCTAGCGTCACGCGAGATGTATTGGACTTATAACCGGCCCTTCTTCTAAGGTGAGGGTGCCCGTCGGGGAACCCCCCCGGGCGAGAGGAGGGAGAAGATGTTCCTGAGGATAGACCGCCTGCAGATTGAGTTGCCCATGCCCAAGGAGCAGGACCCCAACGCCGCCGCCGCGGTCCAGGCCCTTCTGGGCGGGCGCTTCGGGGAGATGTCCACCCTGATGAACTACATGTACCAGTCCTTCAACTTCCGGGGGAAGAAGGCCCTGAAGCCCTACTACGACCTCATCGCCAACATCGCCACCGAGGAGCTGGGCCACATTGAGCTGGTGGCGGCCACCATCAACAGCCTCCTGGCCAAGAACCCGGGGAAGGACCTGGAAGAGGGTGTGGACCCCGTGAGCGCCCCCCTGGGCTTCGCCAAGGACGTGCGCAACGCCGCCCACTTCATCGCCGGGGGAGCCAACAGCCTGGTCATGGGGGCCATGGGGGAGCACTGGCACGGGGAGTACGTCTTCACCAGCGGTAACCTCATCCTGGACCTCCTCCACAACTTCTTCCTGGAGGTGGCGGCCCGCACCCACAAGCTCCGGGTCTACGAGATGACCGACAACCCCGTGGCCCGGGAGATGATCGGCTACCTCCTGGTGCGGGGCGGGGTGCACGCCGCCGCCTACGGCAAGGCCCTGGAAAGCCTCACCGGGGTGGAGATGACCAAGATGCTCCCCATCCCCAAGATTGACAACAGCAAGATCCCCGAGGCCAAGAAGTACATGGACCTGGGCTTCCACCGGAACCTCTACCGCTTCAGCCCCGAGGACTACAGGGACCTCGGGCTCATCTGGAAGGGGGCCTCCCCTGAGGACGGCACCGAGGTGGTGGTGGTGGACGGCCCGCCCACGGGGGGTCCCGTCTTTGACGCGGGCCACGACGCCGCCGAGTTTGCTCCCGAGTTCCACCCGGGCGAGCTTTACGAGATCGCCAAGAAGCTCTACGAGAAGGCCAAGTAACCCCTAGCCTGGCCCGTAGCGCCCTCCCGGGAGGGCCCGGGCCAGGCCCTTGAGCTCCAGAAGGGTGAGGAGGGAGAGCACCCGCTCCGGGGGGATCCCCAGGGCCGTGGCCAGGGCCTCGGGGAGGGTCTCCCCCTTTTCCTGCAGGAGGGCGTAAAGGGCCTCCTCCTCCGGGGAGAGGCCCGGGGGGGGCTTAGGCCTTGCGGCCATCCCCAGGTAGGACAGGACGTCTTCGGCGGAGAGCACCGGGTAGGCCCCGTCCTGGATGAGGCGGTTGGCTCCTAAGGAACGCTCGTCCGTGGGTCTTCCGGGGACGGCGAGCACCTCCTTGCCGAGCTCCAAGGCGTGGCGGGCGGTGATGAGGGCCCCGGAGTCCAGGGGGGCCTCCACCACGACCACCGCCCGGGAGAGCCCGGCGATGAGGCGGTTCCTCCGGGGAAAGAACTCGGGCTTGGGGCCCGTCCCGAAGGGGAACTCGGAGAGGAGGTCCATCCGTTGGGCCAAGGGGCGGTTCTCCGGGGGGTAGACCCGGTCCAGGGCGCTTCCCAGGACGCCCAGGGTGCGCCCGCCCCCCTCCAGGGCCCCGAGGTGGGCCTCCCGGTCTATGCCCCGGGCGAGGCCCGAGACCACCCAAAGCCCGGCCTCGGCAAGCTCCCGGGCGAGCCTCCGGGCGAAGGCCAAGGCCCAAGGGGAGGCGCGGCGGGTGCCCACCAGGGCCACGGCCTTCCCCTCCTTGGGAAGCTCCCCTTTGAGGTAGAGGTGGGTGGGGGGCTGGGGAAGCGCCTTCAGCCCCTCGGGGAAGCCCTCCTCCCAGAGCCCCAGGAGGCGCACGCCCATGGCCTCGGCAAGGCGCCTTTCCCTTTCCGCCCGGGCCTCGGCCTGGGGGAGGTGCCGCCAGGCCTCGGGGAAGCGCTCCCGCAGGAAGCCTAGAGGGTCCTCCGCCTTTAGAACCTCCAAAAGCCGCTTGGGGCCGATGCCCGGGAGGAGGGCGAGGGCCAAGGGGTCCACGCCTGGAGTATACTGGAGGCCTTGGAAGGTCCGGCCCCCGCCCCCAAGGGCGAATCCTCAGGGTCGGGATCACCTGGAGAAACCATGGCGGAAAAGACCTATTCCGGATTTGTGGCCATCGTGGGCAAGCCCAACGTGGGCAAGTCCACCCTGCTCAACAATCTTCTCGGGGTGAAGGTGGCCCCCATAAGCCCTCGTCCCCAGACCACCCGCAAGCGCCTCCGGGGCATCCTCACCGAGGGGAAGCGCCAGATCGTCTTCGTGGACACCCCGGGGCTGCACAAGCCCATGGACGCCCTGGGGGAGTTCATGGACCAGGAGGTGTACGAGGCCCTCGCCGACGTGAACGCCGTGGTCTGGGTGGTGGACCTGCGCCACCCCCCCACCCCCGAGGACGAGCTGGTGGCCAAGGCCCTAAAGCCCCTCGCGGGGAAGGTGCCCATCCTCCTCGTGGGGAACAAGCTGGACGCCGCCAAGTACCCCGAGGAGGCGATGAAGGCTTACCACGAGCTTCTGCCCGAGGCCGAGCCGCGGATGCTCTCCGCCCTGGACGAAAGGCAGGTGGCCGAGCTCAAGGCGGACCTTCTCGCCCTCCTGCCGGAAGGCCCCTTCTTCTATCCGGAGGACTACGCCAAAAGCGACCAGAGCTTCGGGGAGTGGGTGGCGGAGATCCTCCGGGAGGAGGCCATGAAGCGCCTCTGGC
Organism: Thermus thermophilus; assembly: GCF_019974155.1. Classification (NCBI taxonomy): domain Bacteria; kingdom Thermotogati; phylum Deinococcota; class Deinococci; order Thermales; family Thermaceae; genus Thermus; species Thermus thermophilus. The sequence continues at coordinate 1,857,782 of NZ_AP025158.1, read as the reverse complement.
ACGAGGTGCCCTACGCCGTGGCCACCAAGGTGGAGGAGGTGGCGGAAAGGGAAAACGGCGTGCTCTACATCAAGGCGGTGATCTACGTGGAGCGCCCCTCCCAGAAGGCCATCGTCATCGGCGAGGGCGGGCGGAAGATCAAGGAGATCGGTCAGGCCACGAGGAAGCAGCTCGAGGCCCTCCTCGGCAAGAAGGTGTACCTGGACCTCGAGGTCAAGGTCTACCCCGACTGGCGCAAGGACCCCGAGGCCCTAAGGGAACTCGGCTACCGTTCCTCCGTAGGGTGAGGCAGGAGGGTGTTTCCCCGGACCTTGGGGAGTAGCATAGGCCTATGCCCTGGCTTCTTCCCCGCGAGATCGCGCCCCTCCACCAGAAGGCCCTGGACCGCTATCTGGGGGGCCTCACGGAGAGGCTTTCCGACCCCAATGTGGACCGGAACGCCTTGGTGCGGGAGGAGCTCGCCCGCCTCCTCTACGGGAGGCCCTACGAGGAGCTTCTGGAGGTGAACCCGCTCGCGGCCATGGGCCTGGACCCGGAGGGGATCACCTTTGAGGCCGAGTACTACGCCGCCACCGACCTGGAGAAGTTCCGGCGGGTCAAGCCCCTCCTCTGGTTTTGGAAGGTCTTGGACCTCACGCCCTTGGGCCAGTCGGTGCACTCGGGGGTGGCCATAAGGCGGGCCCTCGCCCCCTTCATCTTCAAGCGGGTGGGGAAAAACCCCAAGTTCTTCCAGAACGTGGAGTTCTCCGTGGGCTACAACCTGGAGCTTGGGGACGACGTGGTGGTGCACCGCTACGTCTTCCTGGACGACATCGGGGGCATCAAGATCGGGGACCGTACCTCCCTTTCCGACTACGTCAACGTCTACAGCCACACCCACCACGTCCTGGCCTCCCCCGACGTCACCCTGAAGGAGACCATCATTGGAAGCGGGGTCCGCATCACCTACCACGCCACCGTATTGGCGGGGGTGCGCATTGGGGACGACGCCATGGTGGGTACGGGGGCCATCGTCACCAAGGACATCCCCCCCCACGCCATCGCCCTGGGCGTCCCCGCGAGGCCCGTGCGCTACAAGGTCCGCCACGACTGCCCCTACTGCCGCAAGGGGGAGCCCCACCCCTCGGACCTTGTTCCTAAGCTTCCCGACCGCAAGGGAAACCCCGACTACCCCGACTTTCTGCCCCCGGGCTTCGGAACGAGGGAGGCAGGCTCTTGACGGGGTGGGGCTTTTTTGGCTAAACTGACGAGTGCGTGCGGGGGCGATTAGCTCAGCTGGTTAGAGCGCACGCCTGATAAGCGTGAGGTCGGTGGTTCAAGTCCACCATCGCCCACCAAGGACCCCCCTACTCGCGAGTGGGGGGGAAGTCTTTTGTCCCGGGTCCCGAGGGCTGGCTTGTGCTAGCCTTTTAGCGGCATGGACGGCAACGCGCCCGAACCCAGGTACTGGGAGAAGATGCGGCTCGTGGCGGAGGTCCTCAAGGCGGTGAAGGGCCCCATCTACATCGCCACCCACGTGGACCCCGACGGGGACGCCATCGGAAGCTCCCTGGGGCTTTACCGGGCCCTCAAGGCCCTGGGCAAGGACGCCCGCTGGGTGGCCGAGCCCCCGAGGTTCCTCCGCTTCCTCCCCAAGGAGGAGGAGTACTCCGACCCCGTGGAGAAGCTTCCTCCCGGGGCCACCCTGGTGGCCTTGGACAGCGCCGAGCCCTCGAGGGTGGTGGGGGTCCCCGTGGAGGGCTTCGTCATCAACATAGACCACCACGGCACCAACCCCCGCTTCGGCCACCTCCACGTGGTGGACCCCTCCAAGGCGGCCACCGCCCAGATGGTGAAGGACCTCATTGACCTCTTGGGCGTGGAGTGGACGGCGGAGATCGCCACCCCCGTCCTCACGGGCATCCTCACGGACACCGGCAACTTCCGCTTCGCCAACACCACCCCCGAGGTGCTCCGGGTGGCGGCGGAGCTTTTGGGCTACGGGGTGAAGCTCGCCGAGCTCACCGACCGCCTCCAGTTCCGCCCCCCCTCCTACTTCCGCCTCATGGGGCAGGTCCTTTCCACGGTGGCCTTCCACTTTGGCGGGCTCCTCGTCACCGCCCACCTCCCCGAGGAGGCCAGGCGGGAGGAGGAGGACTCCGACGACTTCGTGGGCCTGATCCGCTACGTGGAGGGCAGCGTGGTCTCGGTCTTCCTCCGCAAGCGGGAGGAGGGGGTGAAGGTCTCCATCCGCTCCCGGGGCGGGGTTTCGGCCCAGAACATCGCCCTAAAGCTCGGGGGCGGCGGGCACGTCCCCGCCGCCGGGGCCACCCTGAGGGGGGTAGACCTGGACCGCGCCTACGAACTCGTCCTCGAGGCCGTCCGGGAGGAGCTCACGCGGGCGGGGTACCTCTAGGGGGGTCCCAGAGGAGAGGGGGGTGGGAGAGGAGGAGGGGGGCCACCTCCTCCCCGGGCTCCACAAGGAGGCGGTGGCGGTAACGGTTGCCCCGGGGCTCCCGGTACGCCTCCAGGCTTCCCCCTTCCTCCACGAGCCACACCTCGGGGACGCCTCCTTGGGCGTAGAGGGCGAGCTTCTTAAGGTCCACCTCCCGGGTGGAGAAGCTGACCTCCACCACCAAGAGGGCATCCCCGGCTTCGGGGAGCCTTTCCCGGTAAAAATCCTCCCGCGGCCGGAGCAGGGCGAGGTCCGGTTGGGGCAGGGAGTGGGGGGAAAGGCGAAGGGGGTTTTGCACGTAGACCAGGGCCCGGTCCCCGTAAAGCCTTTCCAGCTGCTTGGCCAGGTAGGTCACCAGGCTGGCGTGTCCGCTGCCGATGGGGGCCATCTCGTAGACCTCACCGTCCAAGAGCTCTAGGCGAAGCCCTTCTGGGGCCTTCTCCAGGAGGGCCTGGAACTCCTCGAGGCTCAGGCGGTGGCGGATCATCTCCCCATTTTAGGCCCCGTACTTGAGGAGCTTCCCCGCGTGGGCGAGGAGGAGGGGCATGAGCTCCACCCCCCGGAGGTGGCCGAGGCTTCCCCTTTGGGCCTCCCTCTCCGTGAAGCGCCTCGCCTCGTCCGCCCGCAGGTAGGGGGCCTTCAGAAGGAGGGGCACGGGGTGCCAGGAGTGGGCCTTGAGGAGGGCGGGGGTGGAGTGGTCCCCGGTGATGGCGAGGACGTCCGGGCCCAAGGAGAGGATCTCGGGGAGGAGGGCGTCAAAGCGCTCAATCTTCTCCACCTTTCCCCAGAAGTTCCCGTCCTCCCCCATGGCGTCCGTCTTCTTCACGTGGAAGTAGAAGAAGTCGTACCGCCCCCAGTTCTCCTTTAGGGCCTTGAGCTTCCCCTCCAGGGCGTCCCCCTCCCCCTCCACGGGCAGGACCTCCATGCCCACCAGGCTGGCCAGGCCCTTGTACATGGGGTAGCTGGCGATGGCGGCGGGGGTGAGCCCGTAGACCTCCCCCATCCGGGGGAACCTCGGCTTCTTGGAGGCTCCCCGGAAGAGGGCCCCGTTCATGCGGGGCTCGTCCTCGAGGACCTCCTGGATCCTCTCCGAAAGCAGGTTGACGATCCTGGCCGTCTTCTCCGAGGCCTCGTCCAGGGCCTTGGCCTTTAGGGGGGGCAGGCCCGTCTTCTGGGGGTCGGTGTCCGTCACCTGGTCCTCCAGCCCCTCCCCCCGGAGGATCACCAGGAAGCGGTGCTCGCTTTCCGTGTAGAAGTGGACCTCCACGTCCTCTATGCGGGGGATGGCCTCCTTGAGCTTGGCGATGACCCTTTGGTTCTCTTCCGTGGAGGGCCTTCCCGCCCTGCGGTCCACCACCTTGCCCTCCGCCAGGGTGGCGAAGTTCCCCCTTAGGGCCACGTCCCCCTCCCGGAAGTCGGCTCCGAGGCCCAAGGCGCTCAAAGCCCCCCGGCCCACCACGTGGCGGAAGGGGTCGTAGCCGAAGAGGGCGAGGTGGCCGGGGCCGGAGCCCGGGGCGAGGCCGGGGTAGACGGGGGTGAGGAGGCCTAAGGCGCTTTCCTCCGCCAGGCGGTCTAGGTTCGGGGTCTTGGCGGCCTCGAGCTCCGTGGGGCCCCCAGGCTCCAGGGGAAGGCCTCCCACGCCGTCCAAGACGATGAGGAGGATCTTGCTCGGGGTCTTCTGGGCGAGCTCCTTGAGGACGGGGAAGAGGTCCATGGGGCCATTTTACTGGGGTAAGATGGGCGGGTATGGCGAAGGAGAAGGGCCTAACCCCCCAGAGCCAGGACTTCAGCGAGTGGTACCTCGAGGTCATCCAAAGGGCCGAGCTCGCCGACTACGGGCCCGTGCGGGGCACCATCGTGGTCCGCCCCTACGGGTACGCCCTCTGGGAGAACATCCAGGGGGTTCTGGACCGCATGTTCAAGGAGACGGGCCACCAGAACGCCTACTTCCCCCTCTTCATCCCCATGAGCTTCCTCAAGAAGGAGGCCGAGCACGTGGAGGGGTTCTCCCCCGAGCTCGCCGTGGTCACCCACGCGGGGGGCGAGGAGCTGGAGGAGCCCCTGGCGGTCCGCCCCACCTCGGAGACGGTGATCGGCTACATGTGGTCCAAGTGGATCCGAAGCTGGCGCGACCTGCCCCAGCTTTTGAACCAGTGGGGCAACGTGGTGCGCTGGGAGATGCGCACCCGGCCCTTCCTCCGCACGAGCGAGTTTCTGTGGCAGGAGGGGCACACCGCCCACGCCACCCGGGAGGAGGCGGAGGAGGAGGTGCGGAGGATGCTTGGCGTCTACGCCCGCCTCGCCCGGGAGTACGCCGCCATCCCCGTGATTGAGGGCCTGAAGACCGAGAAGGAGAAGTTCGCCGGGGCCGTCTACACCACCACCATTGAGGCCATGATGAAGGACGGCAAGGCCCTCCAGGCGGGCACCAGCCACTACCTGGGGGAGAACTTCGCCCGGGCCTTTGACATCACCTTCCAGGACAAGGACCTCCAGGTGAAGTACGTCCACACCACGAGCTGGGGCCTCTCCTGGCGCTTCATCGGGGCCATCGTCATGACCCACGGGGACGACAAGGGCCTCGTCCTCCCGCCCCGCCTCGCCCCCATCCAGGTGGTCATCGTCCCCATCTACAAGGAGGAAAGCCGGGAAAGGGTCCTCGAGGCCGCCCAAGCCCTCCGCCAGGCCCTTTTGGCCAAGGGGCTTCGCGTCCACCTGGACGACCGGGACCACTACACCCCGGGGTACAAGTTCCACGAGTGGGAGCTCAAGGGGGTGCCCTTCCGCGTGGAGCTCGGGCCCAAGGACCTGGAAGGGGGCCAGGCGGTCTTGGCGAGCCGCCTCGGGGGCAAGGAGACCCTGCCCCTCGCCGCCCTCCCCGAGGCCCTGCCCGGGAAGCTTGACGCCTTCCACGAGGAGCTCTACCAAAGGGCCCTGGCCTTCCGGGAGGCCCACACCCGCAAGGTGGACACCTACGAGGCCTTCAAGGAGGCGGTGCAGGAGGGGTTCGCCCTGGCCTTCCACTGCGGGGACAAGGCCTGCGAGCGGCTGATCCAGGAGGAGACCACCGCCACCGCCCGCTGCGTGCCCTTTGAGGCCGAAGCGGAGGAGGGCCTTTGCGTCCGCTGCGGGAGGCCTTCCGCCTACGGCAAGCGGGTGGTCTTCGCCAAGGCGTACTAAGCTTCTCGGCGCCTTCTCCCCTCTCGCCAGTCCCGGACGGGCGGGGTGGGGGATTGCGCCTTCTTGAAAGCTTCTTGACAGGAAGGGGGGGGGGGCGTGGTAACCTCACCCTTGAGGGGGTTGAGTCATGCGCAGGTTCCTCTTTGTGCTCATGGCCTTTGGGCTTTTGGCCTATGCCCCGTTGGGCGCTAGGGCGCAGGGGCACATCCTGGCCCTGGGAGTACGGGGTGAAGTTCAAACAGTTGAGTGGGCTACTTCCTTGCTTGAATCTCCTTCGCTTTTTTCGGATGAGGAGCTAGCTCTTTACGAGGGAGAGGGAGTTATCGCGGGGGTTATTGGTGGTCTTTCAGGGGCGATTAGTGCTGCTTTAGCGTATACGGTAGATGCAGCCATAGGTTGCAATACCGGGCGTTGCGATGCGAATGCTCGTGACTTTGCGGCGAACGTTGGTAAAGGTTTTGTTTATGGATTTGTGTTTGGACTCTTAACTTCGCCTTGGTGAGGTATGGCGATGATGTGGAAACTTAGGCCTTGGCAATCCTTTCTTCTTGTGGCTTTAGCTTTCTTTGGACTCATTAACCTGTTTACGTTGGTGCTCGACAAAAGAGTAGAGGCTAGAGAAGCTCCTGGGCTACTGTTGCAGGCCTTTTTCTTCAGTTTCCTGTATCATGCCACACTCTCTTGGGTGAAAAAGGTTGGCGAATGGCGTGCTTTGGGCGTTCTTTCCTTGGTCGCCTTAATTGTTGTGGGTTTATCATTTCTTGTTGTTCTTTTCTACTCCCGCGGATACTGAGCCTTAGCCAAGACCTGAGTTTCCTGGCCCTCGGGGGTGTAGTAGGCCACCCGGTCCAGGCCCTGGTAGGTCCTGCCCCTCCAGTTGCCGAAGGCGGCCTTGAGGGCGGATTCCACCGCTTCCTTGGGGGACTGGGTGAGGGCCAACGGGCTGAACAAGGCCAGAATCAGGGCAAGGGATCGTTTCATGGGATGAGCTTAACATTAAGTGGGGTACCATGGGGGCACGATGCGCGTCCTAGGGCGGAGGGTCTACTGGCGCTGGTACGGGGAGGTCCTCCTGGAGGGGGGCGTGACCTTGCGCATGAGCGGGGACGCGGCCAAGTGGCTGAGGCCCGGGGAGCGGGTGAGGCTTCGCACCGAGTTCAAGAAGCCCGTCCTCGGCTTTGACGAGTACGCCCTCGAGGGCGCCTTCCCCCTCTGGCCCCCCTTTGCCAAGACCCTGGAGCACGTGCGGGAAAGCCCCCTGGGGGGCGAGGCCTACCGCTACCGCCTTAAGGTGCGGGAGGCCACCTATGAAAGCGACTTTGAGGCCATCGCCGAGCTGGAGCAGTTCCACTACGCCTCGGAGAAGGAGGTGGTGGCCCTCTGGGTCTGCACCGAGTGCCAGAAGACCATCCCCGCCAACGCCAAGCCCCTCTGCGACTGCGGCGGGGAGGCGAGGCTTAAGGAGATCCGGGGCTCCACCCCGGCAAGCCGCTTCCTCGTTTTGGAGCTCGCGGAGCGCCTCCCCTTTGAGCCCAGGATCCTGGGCTACCTCCGCCTGGACCCCCCCATCCCCCGGATGCACCGGAGGACCCCCGAGGGCGTGGAGCGGGACATCCGGGAAAGGATCTTCCCCCGGGACTGGTTCCACCCCACCTACGAGGGCGGGGCCGACTGGCAGAAGGCCCTGGACCGGGTGAGGACGGCTGCCAGCCGCATCGCCCGGGTGGTGGTCCACCCCGACTACCGCTCCGAGGGCTTCGGGGCCCTTCTCGTGCGGGTGGCCCTGGAGTGGGCGAGGGCGCGGGGGGCCCCCGAGGGGAGGCGGGAGAAGCACCTCGTCTACACCATCGCCCAGATGGCCCGTTACCACCCCTTCTTTGAGAAGGTGGGTTTCCGCTACCTCTTTGACACCGCCTCGGGAAGGCCCGTCCTCTTCTGCCCCCTCACCGAGGAGGCCGAGGCCCACCTGGAGCGCTTCCTCCGGGAGGACCTCTACGCCCGTGCCCACGGGGGGAGGCTCTATAGGCCCCGGTTCGGGCGGGTTTCGGGGCTTCCTGGCCCCATCCGCCTTGCCGGGGTCCACAAGGCCTACCGGAGCCACCTGGACCTAGGGGGCCTTTCCCGGGAGGTTCAGGAGGCCCTCCTCGCCTTCGGGGTGAAGGCCCGGGTGGTGGAGCGGGCGGTGCTCCGGGGGGCGAGCCTGGAGATCCCCCCGGGAAGCCTCGTGGTCCTGGCGGGGGCGAGCGGGGCGGGGAAGACCACCCTGCTCCGCCTCCTCCTGGGGGAGCTTCCGGACCTCGGGGAGGTGGCCCTTCCCCCGGGGAGGCGGGTGGCCTACATCCCCGGGGAGGTGGAGGTGGACCTGGGGGAGGCGCCCATCCTCGAGGCCCTGTACCGGAAGCTTAAGGACGTGGGGGCGGCCATAGAGGTGCTGAACCGGGTGGGCCTCTCCGACGCCGTGCTCTACCGGGCAAGGCCCAAGGAGCTTTCCACCGGGCAGAGGGAGCGCTTCCGCTTGGCCCTCCTCCTCGCGGAAAGGCCCGACCTCCTCCTCATAGACGAGTTCGCCGCCCACCTGGACGTGCCCACGGCGAGGCGGGTGGCCCTGGGCCTGGGGAAGCTCTGCCGGGAGGCGGGGGTCACCCTGGTGGCCGCCACCCACCGGCCCGAGGTGGTGGCCGCCCTGGACCCCGACCTCCTCGTCTACGTGGGCTACGGGGGGCTTACCACCGTACCTCGGAGAGGTCCACGAACATGACCCGGCCCGGGCGCCTGGGCACGTGGAGGGGCTTCTCGTAGCGGAAGGCGTTTTCCAGGACCCAGGCGTAAAGGGGCTCGCCCTTGGCGTAGGCCCGGAGGAAGGCCTCCTCCGCCAGGTGCTTTTCCTGGTGGGCAAAAAGCTCCTCCACGCTAAAGGGCCCCTCCACCCCCACGAGGTCCGCCTGCCCGATGAGCCACCCCCCGGCGACGATGCCCAAGGGCCCCCGGTGGTGGGCCTTGCGCTTGCGAAGCTCCCAGGTCTTCTTGCCGTCCACGATGAGGCTGGCGTAGGGCTCCCGGACGATGAGGCCGAGCTTGGGCCTTTCCATCCCCTCATTGTAGAGTGGGGGGCGTGGCGTGCCCGAAGGAAGGGCCAAAGGAGAAGAAGGCCCGGGCCCGGGAGGTCTTAAAGGCCCTCAAGGCCGCCTACCCCGGGGCCCGCACGGAGCTTAGGCACAATAGCCCCTTCCAGCTCCTCGTGGCCACGGTCCTCTCCGCCCAGGCCACCGATAAAAGCGTGAACGAGGCCACCCCGGCCCTCTTCGCCCGCTTTCCCGACGCCAAGGCCCTGGCTTCGGCCACCCCCGAGGAGGTGGAGCCCTACATCCGCCGCATCGGGCTTTACCGCACCAAGGCGAAAAACCTCGTGGCCCTGGCGAGGAGGCTTTTGGAGGAGTACGGGGGAGAGGTGCCCAAGGAGAAGGAGGCCCTCATGCGCCTTCCCGGGGTGGGCTGGAAGACGGCCACCGTGGTGTTGGGGGCGGCCTTTGGGGTGCCGGGGATCGCCGTGGACACCCACGTGGCCCGCCTCGCCAAGAGGCTCTGCTTCTCCGAGGCCAAGGCCCCGGAGAGGATCGGGAAGGACCTCGAGGCCCTCTTTCCCAAGGAGGACTGGGTCTTCGTCCACCACGCCCTCGTCCTCCACGGCCGCTACGTCTGCACCGCGAGGAGGCCCCGCTGCGGGGCCTGCGTTCTTGCGCCCCACTGCCCGAGCCGCCAGGCCTAGGGGGCCGGGCCCTTTTTGGAGAAACCCGTGGGAGAACGCCTTTCGCCCGCCCACCGCCTGGTCCTCGCCAGCTTCCTCTGGTCCTTCGGGGGGAACCTGGTCTACTTCTTCCTCAACTTCCACCTCGAGGCCCTGGGCTTCTCCCGCCAGGCCATCGGCCTGGCCCAGGCGGTGGTCCTCCTCTCCGGGGTGGCCTTCGCCCTGCCCCTGGCCTACCTCATCCCCCGCCTCGGCTACCTGAAAAGCCTCTACCTGTCCTTTTTCCTCGCCGTGGCGAGCGGGCTCCTTCTGGGCCTCGGGGTCCTGGTCTTTCCCTCCCTGGCGGGTTACGGCCTGGCGGGGGCCCTTCTGCAGGGCACGGCGGCCCCCCTGATGGCCCGGCTTGCGCCCCCGGAAAGGCGGGTGGCCCTCTTCAGCCTGCAGGCGGCCCTGACCACGGCGAGCGGCTTCTTCTCCACCCTGCTTGCGGGCTACCTCTCGGACCTCCTCGGGGCGCGGTGGGTCCTCCTCTTCGCCCTGCCCTTTTTCCTGCTCTCCTTCCCCCTGGTGCGGGGCCTTTCCCCCGGGACGGGGGAGGGGAAGCCCCCCCGCCTTTGGGGCCGGGTGCGGGTGTGGCTCAGGCTCCTTTTGCCCCAGGTGGTTATCGGCTTCGGGGCGGGGCTCGTCATCCCCTTCCTGAACCTTTTCCTCAAGGAGAAGTTCGGCCTAAGCTACGGGGCCACGGGGCTCGTCTTCGCCCTCTCCTCCCTGGCCACGGGGGCGGCCATGCTCCTCCAGCCCCTCCTGGTCCAGAGGCTTGGGCGGCTTGGGGCCATCGTCTTCGTCCAGGCCCTTTCCCTTCCCTTCCTCGGCGCCTTGGCCTGGGCCCCCTGGCTTCCCCTGGTCACCCTGGCCCTCCTCATCCGGGGGGCCCTCATGAACGCCGCCGGGCCCGTGTACGCCGCCTTGGTCATGGACTACCTGGCCGAGGAGGAGCGCCCCGGCTTCTTCCTCCTGGAAAGCGCCCTCTGGAGCCTCCTCTTCGCCCTGGCGAGTGCCCTTTCCGGAGTGGTGCAGGAGGCCCTGGGCCTTAGGGCCTTTGACCTCCTCTTCGGGGGGACCCTGGCCCTCTACACCCTGGGCATCCTCCTTTGGCCCTGGGCCTTCCGGGGGCTCAAGCAGGTAGACTGAGGTCCGATGCGGACGAACCTCTCCGTGGAGGAAGCGTTGGAGCTGGTCCTCGCCGAGGCCAAGGCGGGGCTTCCCGTGGAGGAGCTTCCCCTAAGGGAGGCCTTTGGCCGCGTTTTGGCCGAAGACCTCGCCTCCTTGGTGGACCACCCGGACCAGGACGACACCGCCATAGACGGCTACGCCTGCCGGGCGGAGGACACCCTGGGGGCCTCTCCCGAAACCCCCGTGCGCCTCAAGGTGGTCGGCGAGGCCCCGGCGGGCAGGCCCTTCCCCGGCGCGGTGGGGCGGGGGGAGGCCGTGGCCGTGTACACCGGGGCCCCCGTCCCCAAGGGGGCGGACGCGGTGGTGCGGGTGGAGGACACGAGGCGGGAAGGGGACTGGGTTCTCCTCTTCGCCCCCGCTTCCCCCAAGGACATCCGCCCCAAGGGGGACGACCTCCGGCGGGGGGAGGTGTACCTGAGGCGGGGGGACCTCCTCACCCCGGGGAGGCTCGGCCTGGCGGCGGCCATGGGCCACGCCCGCCTCAAGGTTTTCCGGAGGCCCCGGGTGGGGATCCTCTCCACGGGGGACGAGGTGGTGGAGCCGGGGGAGCCCCTGCCCTTTGGCGGGGTGTACAACTCCAACGCCTACAGCCTCCTGGGCCTGGTCCTCGAGGCGGGCGGGGAGCCCGTCCTCCTGGGCAAGGTCCCGGACGACCCCGAGGCGGTGCTTGGGCGGCTTGGGAAGGCCGGGCCTTTGGACCTCCTCCTCACCTCGGGGGGGGTGTCCATGGGGGAGTACGACGTGGTGCGCAAGGTGCTGGAGCGCCACGGGGAGGTGGTCTTCTGGAAGGTGCGGCAGCAGCCCGGGGGGCCCCTTCTCTTCGCCAGGCTAGGGGGGCTTCCCGTCCTCGGCCTTCCGGGAAACCCGGTCTCCAGCATGGTCACCTTCTTCCTCTACGGGAGGCCCTTCCTCTTCCGGCTCCTCGGGCGCACCGACCCCCCTTACGGCCGCCTTAAGGCCCGGGCCCTCACCCCCTTCAAGGGGGCCAAGGGGAAGAAGGTCTTCCGCCGGGGGGTGCTTTCCCTGGCCGAAGGGACGGTGCGGAGCACGGGGAACCAGTCAAGCGGGGTCCTCCGCTCCATGGCCTTCGGCAACGCCCTGGTGGTCCTTCCCCCGGACCAGGACGCCCGGGAGGGGGAGGAGGTGGAGGTCATCCCCTTGACTTTCGTGCCTTAGTTCACTAAGCTGGGAAGGTTTACGGGCGCTACCTCCCTTTTCGGGCGCAGGTGGGCCCGGAAAGGCAGAGCATGGAGTTTAAAGACTTTCCCCTGAAGCAGGAGATCCTGGAGGCCCTCCACGGGCGCGGCCTCACCACCCCCACCCCCATCCAGGCGGCGGCGTTGCCTTTGGCCCTAGAGGGCAAGGACCTCATCGGCCAGGCCCGCACGGGCACGGGCAAGACCCTGGCCTTCGCCCTGCCCATCGCCCAGAGGCTCTCCCCGAGCCGGGAAAAGGGCAGGAAGCCCAGGGCGTTGGTCCTCACCCCCACGCGGGAGCTCGCCCTGCAGGTCTCCGGGGAGCTTCAGGCCGTGGCCCCCCACCTGAAGGTGGTCGCGGTGTACGGGGGCACGGGCTACGCCAAGCAGAAGGAAGAGCTTCTCCGGGGGGCGGACGTGGTGGTGGCCACCCCGGGGCGGGCCCTGGACTACCTGAAGCAAGGGGTCTTGGACCTCTCGCAGGTGGAGATCGCCGTCTTGGACGAGGCGGACGAGATGCTCTCCATGGGCTTTGAGGAGGAGGTGGAGGCCCTGCTTTCCGCCACGCCCCCTTCCCGGCAGACCCTCCTCTTCTCCGCCACCCTTCCCTCCTGGGCCCGGCGGCTTGCCGAGCGCTACATGCGAAGCCCCGTGGTCATCAACGTGGTGCGGGAGGAGGGGGTGACCTACCAGGAGGAGGCCATCCTGGCCCCCTCCGACCGCCTGGGCCTCCTTTCCGACCTCCTCTACGTGAAGGCGCCCAAGCGGGCCATCGTCTTCACCCGCACCAAGGCCGAGACCGAGGAGGTGGCCACGGGGCTTCTCCGCCTGGGCCACGCGGCCAGGGCCATCCACGGGGACCTCTCCCAAAGCGACCGGGAAAAGGTCATGCGGGCCTTCCGCGAGGGGGAGGTGCGGGTGCTGGTGGCCACGGACGTGGCCGCCCGGGGCCTGGACATCCCCGAGGTGGACCTGGTGGTGCACCACCGCCTCCCCGACAAGCCGGAGACCTACCAGCACCGCTCGGGGCGCACGGGCCGCGCGGGCCGGGGAGGCGAGGTGGTGATCCTCTACGGGCCCCGGGAGAAGCGGGAGCTTGCCGAGCTGGAAAAGGCGGTGGGCCGCACCTTCAAGCGGGTGAACCCGCCCACCCCCGAGGAGGTCCTCGAGGCCAAGTGGCACCACCTCCTGGCCCGCCTGGCCCGGGTTCCGGAGAAGGACTACAAGCTCTACCTGGACTTCGCCGGGAGGCTCTTCGCCGAGGGAAGGGTGGAGGTGGTGGCGGCCCTCATGGCCCTCCTCCTGGGCGGGGCCCCCAAGGAGAAGAGCCTCCTCACCGGGGAGGAGGGCTGGCGCACCCACAGGGCCACGGGGCCGAGGCTCTCCCTGCCCCGGCTCGTGGCCCTTCTCAAGGAGCGGGGCCTCGAGGTGGGCAAGATCGCCGAGGCCGAGGGGGGCTTTTACGTGGACCTCCGCCCCGAGGCCAAGCCGGAGGTCCCGGGCCTCCACCTGGAGCCCGCCAAGAGGGTGGAGGGCCTTGTGGAAGGCCCTTCCCGCCCCCGTGGCCGTAGCCGGGTCTAGGCGCGGGGGTCAAGGCCGCCTCCTCCTCGCCCGCTACGCCCAGGTCTACCACGAAGACCTCCGGGCCTAGGCCCTCCCCCCGGGGGTCCGAAGGTACAGGGAGGGAACGAGGTTTGCCGTAAAAAAGGCCCCGCCCACGGAAGCGTGGGCGGGAGGGTTACGTTCTGGTGCGCCCGGAGGGATTCGAACCCCCGACCTAGGGCTTAGGAAGTCCTTGGAAAACGTTTCCTGTGCTCCGTGGGGACCCATGGAGGGGCACGGGGACGCGATTTATTCGCTTGGCTGTTTCCTGGTGTTTCTCCGTTTAGGGGTAGCCGTGGGGGTAGTATGGGGGTAAAAAGGGGGGTAAAACTTTGGAAAAGGGCTAACCTCTTTCCCGCCCCCCGAGGGGCGGGTAACCACAACATGTAGAGGTAGCCACTTGCGACACCACTATATGTTGGGGTACAAGTGGAAGCGGAGGGATAGCAGATGAAACAGAGCACCGGGCAGCCCCCCCTGGCCGTGAGCGTGAACGAGGCCGCGCGTTTGCTTTCGGTGAGCAGGGTTACGATCTACCGCGCGATCTGGCGCGGGGAGCTCAAGGCCATGAAAATCGGGGCGCGCACGCTCATCCCGTACAAGGAACTCGAGGCGTTTCTGGAAAGGGGATTGGGGGGAAGGAGGTAAAAAAGGCGCTCCCACGGGGGGCGTGGGAGCGTACGCGCGATCCGGCTGATGCGCAAGGTTCAGCTTATCCACCCAAACGCAACCTTGCAACCCCGCCCTGGAAACCGGGAACGGGCGGCCCTCTCCTACCCCCTACGCAACCTGACGGCAATGGCCGCTAGGGTGCGAGCGTGATGAAGGGCGAGAAGAAGCTTCTGGGTTTCAACGAGGTTGCCCCCATCCTGGGCGCGCAACTGGGCCTGGGGCGGGACGGCGTGCGGCGGTTCATGCGGCGCTACGGCGTGAAAATCGGTCGTAAGCTCTTCATCCACCGCAGCGTCCTCGAGGCCCTTCTGGAGCACGGCCGCCTGCCCGGGGAGGAGGGTAATGCGTAGGGCGATTGACGCGCTGTTGTTGGCCGTTATTCGGGCACTTCTCCGGGTGCTCACGCCAGAGGGGCGCGTTGACGCGCTGTACGCGGCCAACGAGGCGGTTGATTGGGACCTGCACCGCGAAGAGGAGGGGGCGGAAAAAACCGCCCCCGCCCTCGAGGGGCGAGGGAGGTGAGCACGATGAACCCGGTGCCCGCCGGTACTCGCACCCTAGGCCCCGAGGGGGTCCTCGAGCACATCCTCTGGGCCACCCGGGCTCGCCCTTCGGGCCAGGGCCGGTGGATCGGCCATTGCCCCGCCCACGAGGACAGGGATCCCAGCCTCTCCATCTGCCTCAGCCCCCAGGGGCGGCTCTTGATCCATTGCTTCGCGGGTTGCCCCACGGAGGCCGTCCTCGAGGCCCTAGGCCTTGCGTGGCGCGACCTGTTTCCCGACTCCCACGAGGAGCTTGCGGGGAAGGTTTTCCGCCGCGTTCGGCCCGCGCCCTCTCCCCGCCCCGAGCCCCGACCGGACGAGGGGCGGCGGAGGCTCCTCGAGGCCATCTGGGCCCGGGCCGTCCCCCTTGACCGCCCCGGCGCGGAGCTGGGCCGGCGCTACCTCGAGGCCCGGGGCCTGAGCCTCGAGGCCGTCCTCCCCGGCCTCCAGAACCTCCGCCTCCACCCCGGCCTGGAGTACCGGGAGGAGGGGAAGATCCTGGGGGCCTTCCCCGCCCTCCTCGCCCGGGTGGAGCACACTCAGCACGGCCTGGTGGCCCTGCACCGCGTCTATCTGAGCCCGGACGGGAGGGGGAAGGCCCCGGTGGGGAGCCCCAAAAAGCTCACCAAGGCGGTCCTCGAGGGGGGCCTGAAGGGGGCGGCCATCCGCCTCTACGCCCCGGAGGGCGGGGTCCTGGCCGTGGCCGAGGGGGTGGAGACCGCCCTCGCGGTGCGCGAGGCCGCGGGCCTTCCCGCCTGGGCCGCCGTGAGCGCGGGGGGCCTCGAGGCGTGGGAGCCCCCACCCGGGGTGGGAGAGGTCTTGATCGCGGCTGACGGGGACGAGAGGGGGGTGGAAGCTGGGAAAAAACTGGCGAAGCAGCTTTTGGCGCTGGGGATCGCGGTGAAGCTGGCCGTGCCGCCAGACGGCGCGGACTGGCTTGATGTTCTGGTGGCGAAAAAGCTTGCGGGGCGGGTGGAGGCCGCCCCGGGAGAGGAGGAAACTGATGCTCAAGGAACACTCTAAGGTTTTGAACGGTATTTCGCAACAGGCCGATGAGTTGGACCCCGAGAAGGCCCTCGAGGCCCTGCGCAACGCCCCCTACGTGCGGCCCGAGGACGTGGACGATTGGCCGGAGCCCCTGCCCCTGTTCCGGGAGGCCGACCCGCCCGAGCCCTACCCCCTCGAGGCCCTCGGGCCCCTGGAGGGCGTGGTGCGGGAGGCCCTGCGCGTGGTCCAGGGCGCGGAGGCCCTGACCGCCGCCGCGTTCCTCGCCGGGGCGTCCCTGGGGGCCCAGGGCATCGCCAACGCCGTGGTGGACGGGCGGACGTACCCGGCGAGCCTGTTTTTCCTGACCGTGGCCGACTCGGGGGAGCGCAAAACGGAGTTGGACCGCCTCGCCCTCCTGCCCGCCCGGGCGTGGCAGACCGCGAAGGCGGAGGTTGCCGCCTTGGCCGAGGAGGCCTGGCGCGCGGAGCGCGAGGCCTGGGAGGCGGAGCGCCGGCGCATCCAGGGGGAGAAGGGCCTCTCCCGGGAGGAGCGGGCCGAGGCCCTGAAGGCCCTGGGCCTCCCCCCGGCCAGGCCGTGGAGCGGGATGTTCCTCCTCTCGGACGCCACCACCGAGGCCATCGTGAGCGCCCTGGCGGACGACTGGCCCAGCGTGGGGCTGTTCGTCTCCGAGGCCGGCGTGTTCCTGGGCGGCCACGCCATGAGCGAGGAGAGGCGCCTCTACACCATCTCCGTCCTGAGCCGCCTCTGGGACGGGCAGGGAGTGGAGCGGGCCCGGCAGGGGGACGGGAAGCGCCTCCTCCTCGGGAGGCGGCTCAGCGTCCACCTGGGCATGCAACCCGAGGTGGCCCGGGACCTCCTCGAGGACCGCCTGGTGCGAAACCAGGGACTCTTGGCGCGCTTCTTCACCGCCTGGGCCCCCCAGGTGGGCCCCCGGCGCTACGTGGAGGAGGACCTGACGCGAAACCCCGCCTACATCGCCTACCAGGGCCGTCTGGACGCCCTCCTCGAGGCCACCGCCGGGAACGTCCGGGACGACCCCGAGGCCCGGGTGCGGGGGCTGGAACTCCCCAGCCTCCCCCTGCACCCCGCCGCCAAGCGGCTGTACGTGGCGTTTTTTGAGCACCTGGAGGCGCAGAAGGAGGAACTTGGGGAGGCCCGGGCGTTCGCAGCCAAAACGCCTGAGCACGCGGTGCGCCTCGCCCTGGTCCTGGGCCTCTTCGAGGACCCTTCCCTCACCCGCCTGGGCCCCGAGCACATGGAGCGGGGCATCGCCCTAGCCGAGTGGTACATGCTGGAACACCGGCGGCTGATGGAGGGGGCCCGGGTGCCCGAGCCCCTTCGGCGGGCCGCGCGCCTCCTGGAGTGGCTGCGGGAGCGGGCGCGGGGGGGCGCGTCGCCCATCGCCACGCCGGACGTGGTGCGCTACGGCCCCCGGGCCGTGGGGCGCACCACCCAGGCCGTGCGGGAGGCCCTGCGGCTCCTCGAGGCCCACGGGTACGTTCGCGTCCATCGGGAGGGGCGCAGGGAGGTCTGGGAGTTGAACCCCCGGGCGCTTTGAGCGGGGGGTGGCTATAGTGGCTATTTTGGCTACTGAACCCCACAAGCGCTGTCCAGGACGGCAAAAAAACAGTAGCCACCCCCTGGCTACTGTTGGCTACGGTTGGCTACGGAACGGCTACGGTCATGGGGAGCCCCATCCCGGGGCCCCGGCTACCGTAGCCGATCGTAGCCACAATAGCCACTCCGTAGCCACCCTGTGGCTACGGGATTTTCTCCGTCCAGGACGGAGAAAATTCCCCTTAGTAGCCAAAGTAGCCACCGTAGCCATAGCCGCGTGGAGGAGGTCGTATGGGGTACCGGCGGTTTCGGCCTGACCGGGTAGTGGAGCCCCCTGTTGCGCCAGAGGTCTGCACCGGGAGCGAGGAACCCCATCGGGCGGTGCCCGTCCGGCCCACCGGGCGCGAAATCCGGGCCGCCTGGTTTGCCGCGCCGCCCCGCCCCCTCCCTCCCGAGGTCATGCGCAAGGTGGGGGCGGTCCTCGAAGTCCACGGCGTTCAGGGGGCCTGGAACATGGCGGGCAACCGCTTCCCCCCGGAGGAACTTGCCCGGCTCCTCGAGGCCTTGAGCAAGGGTGCGTTGCCAGCGTAAGGCCGGGGGTAGAATGGAGTCCCCTAGGGGGGCCGGGATGAAAACGGTAGAGGTACCCATCAAGCCAGAAACCCTCCGGTGGGCCATGGACTGGGCGGGCCTCGAGGCAGAAAGCCTCGCCCGGAAGGTCCAGGTCAAGCCGGAGAAGGTGGAGCGCTGGCTAGAGGGGAAAGAGAAGCCCACCTACCCCCAGGCCCTGAAGCTGGCCCAGGCCCTTCATTTGGGCTTGGGGCACCTCCTCCTGCCCCCGCCCGAGGTCAAGCTTCCTTTGAGGGACTTTCGTCGGGGAAGAGGGCGGCAAGCCCCCCCAAGCCCGGAGCTCCTCGAGGCCTACCACGACGCGCGGCGTAAGCAGGAGTGGTGGCGGGAGCGCAAGGGGAAGCCCCTTCCCTTCGTGGGAAGCGGCAAGGGCGCTTCCCCGGCGGAGGTGGCCCGCGAGATGGCGACCTTCCTGGAAGTGGAAGCCTTGCGGAGGAGGGCCCGGGACCATCAAGGCTTCCTCAAGGCCCTTGCGGACGGGGCGGAAGCCCTTGGGGTTCTGGTCCTCCGGCAAGGGCACGTGGGCACCCACACCCGGAGAACCTACGACCCGGAGGAGTTCTCCGGCTTCGCCCTGGTGGACCCCGTGGCCCCCGTGGTCTTCCTGAACGCCCGCGAGCACCCTTCCCGCCAGGTCTTCACCCTGGCCCACGAGCTGGCCCACGTGTGGCGGGGAGAAGGGGGACTGGAGGGCGGGCTGGAGGAGGAGGCCCGGGACGAGGTGGAGATCTGGGCGGACCACGTGGCCGCGGAGCTTCTGATGCCCGAGGAGGAGTTTCGCGTGGCTTGGAACGGGCACCTTCCCCCCTTGGAGGCCGCCCGGGAGGCTTCCCGGTGCTTCTTCGTGAGCCCGAGGGCCGCCCTGGAGCGGGCCTTTCGCTTGGAACTTGTGCACCGGGAGGGGTACATGGAGGCCCTCGAGGCCCTGCGGAAGACCGCGCCTCCCCGTCCCAGGAAGGGGGGCGGGGACTTCTGGAAGACCCTGGTGGTCCAGAACAGCCCCGCCTTCGTGCGGGAGGTCAGGCGGGCGGCCCTAGAGGGGGAAGTGGACGCCAAGGACGTGGCCTTTCTCCTCAATGTGGACCTCAGGACGGCCTGGGCCTTCCTGGAGGGCAAGGGTGTACCTACTTGACGCCAACGCCATCATCACTCCCTTCGTCCCAGGCTTCCTGGAAGCCCTGGCTAAGGCCCTCGGGAGATCACCAGAGGAGGCCAAGGCCCATCTGGAGGCCTGGTTCCGGGACGGAATCAAAAGGGGCATCCTTCGGCTAGGGCGCGAAGTGAGGGACGAGATCTTGCGAAAGCGGGGTCCGGGCCATGACCTCCTGAAGTCCTTAGACGGGCAGTACAAGCTTCTGGAAGTTACCGAAGCTTTTTTTGACGCCTTGGAGAAGGTGGCCCACTTTGTGAGGGAACACTATGCCCCTGAGGACGCTGAGCCTTTTCTCCGAGGCGCTGACCCGACCCTGGTGGCCCTGGCCAAGGTCCACAACCTCACCCTGATTACCCAGGAAAGGCACGTGGTGCCCCAGCTGGACGGGGCGAGTGGCCTAATCACGGGAAGGCCACGCCTACCCTATGTGGCCTTCGCCTTCGGGGTGCGGTGCGTGCCCTTGCTGACGGCTCTCCTGGAGGTCCAGGGGCAGGCTAGCCTTCCTCAGGCTCCAGGCGAGGCGGGCGGAGGGTAATCGGTAGCCCATCCCTCGAGGCCCCGCCCGAACCGGTTCTGAACCGCCCTTCAATCGCCCGAGGCGCCGGAGGTCTTGGGCGGGCTCCAGGCCCCCCTAATCCTTCCGCGTAGGACTCGGAGCCAAGCGGGGTCAGAGACGGGCCGCTTGGCGGAGGGCATCAAGCTCTTGGAGGGTGCGCACCATGAGGAAGCGGTTGCCCGTCTTCCGGGCCCAGAGCTGGCCAATGGCCTCCTTCTCGTAGGTCTCGGGGGTGTGCGCCAGGTGCGCCCCCTTGTACTCCACCACGAGAAGGGTCCCGTTCCGAAGCTTGGCCAGGAAGTCCGGGAAGAAGGTGCCACCGGGGTAGGGCAGGCGGAAGGCGTGGCGCCAGGTGGGGTAGTTGCGCACCCAGAACTCCACCTCGTCTAGCTCGTCCAGAAGGCGGGCGCACTGGAACTCCTCCGTGCCGTCCTCGAGGTCGGCGATGACCGGGAAGAAGTGCTTGCGGAAGACGTAAGCCCCCCGGTAGGGGTTGGACGGGAAGTAGTCCCCCTCCAACCGCAAGGTGAGGGTCCCCAGGCTGGCAGGAGGGTTCTTCAAGAGGCGCTGAAAGACCTCCTTTCGGGCCGCTTCCCGGTGGGCGCGGATCTTGGCCTCCAGGAGGTCTCTGAGCCGCCGCTTCTCCGCCACCAGATCCTCTAGGGCGAAGCCCCGCTCCAGAAGCCCCCCCAAGGCCCTGTAGAGGAAGGGCAGGGTCTCCTCCTGGGGCAGGTCGGGGTGGGGGATGTGGCGGTCCAGCCAAAGGGCGAGGCTTTCCAGGGTCCAGCCCACGTGGGGACCGAACAGCCTCCCCGCCCGGTCCAACCCCTCCAGGCGGGCGATGCGCACCCGGCCCCCCTCCAGGCCGATCTCCCCCCTCACCCCCAGGGGCCCCGGGACGAAGTCCACGTGGGCGTCCCGACCCGCCAGGCTCCACCCCTCCTCCAGAAAGTGCTCGGCCTCCAGGGGCTCCCCGTGCCAGGCGAGGAGGGGTACTTCCAGGACCCTGCCCTCCTCGGAGGGGGTGCGAACGGTTTGTGGAAGCTTGTCCCGGTCCTCCTCCTTCAGCCCCTCGCGGAGGATGGCCTTTTCGCTAGGGGTCAGGGGCTCCTTGAGGACCAGGGTTTTGGTCTTCGGGTCGTAGGCGATCTTGGACCCTAGGGACTCCAGGACCTCTGGCTTGGGATGGGCTTTGAGGGGCACGCGCTCCTCCAAGCCCAAGCCCACGGCGTACACGGCCCGCTCGGCCTCGTAGCGCTCAAACCCCTCGAGGACCAGGGCTTCCCGGAGGGTGTTGGCCGCCTCCCAGAAGTCCTCGGACACGGCGAAGGCGTAGGCCCGGTTGAGCTCCTCCCGCTCCTTGGGCCTGGCCCCCGGCATCCGCAGCACCCGGCCCAGCACCTGTTCAATGGCCGTGGACGACTTCAGGGAGCGCACCGAGGCCAGCACGTAGGCGAAGGGGCAGTCCCATCCCTCCTTGAGCTTGTCCACGGTGATGACGTAGCGCACGGGGGAGGAGGGAGAGAGGAGGTCCTGGCCCGTGAGGTCGTCCCGTTCCCCCGTGGAGACCGCTATCTGTTCTTCCTTTACCCCGAGCTCCAGGAGGAAGGAGCGGACCCTTTCCCAAGTGAAGGGGTCCTCGCCACGTTTGGGTTCGGCCTGGATCAGGAGGATGGGGCGGAGGTACTCCCGGCTTCCCTCGGCCAGGGCCTCGAGGTCCTTCCGCTTGGCCAGGGCCGCCTGTAGGACCGCCTCCCGGTCCTTCAGCACCACGAGCTCTATGGGCAGCTTGATCATGCCCTCCCGGTGAAGCTCGTGGGCCGTGGCGGCGAAGAGGACGTTGGAGTCCTCCCGGGGCGTGGCGGTGAACTCCAGGATGACCCCGGGCTCCAAGCGGGCCAGGGTGTCAAAGGAGAGGGGGGTGCGGGCGTTGTGGGCCTCGTCCACCACCACGATGGGACGCATGAGGCGGAGGAGGTTGGCCAGGGAGTACCGCCCCACCCCTTCCGGGGGCGAGGATGCCCCTTCCGGAAGGGCGGTCTCGAGGTTCCCGAAGACGGCCATGAGGTGGCCGTTGTCCTCGTAGACTTTGCGCCCCTCGGTTTCCTCCACCCGGAAGGCCTGGAGGGTGGCCACCAGCACCAGGCCGACCGCGCCTACGTCCCCGGGAGTCAGGGCCAGGGCCTCCCGTAGGTCCATGACCCGGACCTCACCCAGAGCCCCCTCGAGGGCCTGACGGTAGGGATGGCGGGGGTCCTTCAAAGCCCGCAAGGTCTGCTGGCGGATGGCCTCCGTGGGCGTGAGCCAGACCACGGCGGGGGCGTCTTGGCCCAGGAAGCGCCGGGCCGGGGCCAAGGCGTGGGCCGCCAGGAGGGTTTTGCCCCCGCCCGTGGGGATGCGGAAGCACACGTAGGGGATCCCCTCGAGGCCCACCGGTTCGTAGTAAGGAGGTGGGTTGTCCAGATACCTCCCCGCCACTTCGCGGTAGGCCTGCTCCAAGGGGTTGGGAAGGCCGGCGTCCGCGTGAACCCTTACCCGGTGGAGGAAGTCCTCCAGAGCCTTTAGAGCCTCCTCTTGATAGGTTTTCAGCTCCATCATTGGGCCACCTCATAAGGGATGTGGCGGAAGGTGATGCCCAAAGCCTTCAGGGTGGCGGGGTTCAGGCGGCAGGAGGTGCCGTAGACCACCTTGGGGCCGTCAAAAGGGGGCAGGTGGGCCAGGACCTCCCGGGTGAGGGCGTTTCCCCCCTTGGGGCTGAGCTCTCATCACTTTGAGGGCTGGGGCTTGACAAGGGAAGAGAAGAGGGGGGTAAGTAAGGTGTGCCGCCCACCACCCCCCTTTCCCAAGTTATCACCCTCTGGGTCCATAAGGTCTTCGCCTCCCTCAGGAAAACCATCCGCTCCAACCTCGCCCTCTTCCTGTCCACCCTCCTCACTACCCCCCTGGACCCCACCCTCTCCGACCTCGCCCGCAGAACCCCCCTCCCCACCCTGGCCCAAAGCCGCCTCAATCGCCTCTGGCGCTTCCTCCATCACCCCACCCTGCAAGACCCCTGGGCCCTCACCGAAGCCCTCCTCCCCCTCCTCGTCCCTCGTTTCCCCAAAGACCGCCCCCTCCCCCTCATCGTGGACTGGACCTTCACAGAGGACGGTAGGCACCAAGCCCTGGTGGCCGCCCTTCCCCTCAAGGGAAGGGCCCTGGTGGTGGCCTTCGCTCTTCACCCCCTCTCCCCTTTCCCCAGTCAAAACCGGGTGGAGGAGGAGTTCCTCCACCGCCTGGGCCGCGCCGTCCAGGACCTGGGATATACCCCCCTCTTCCTCCTGGACCGCGGCTTTGACCGGGTCTCCCTGATGCGAAAGCTCCAGGGGTGGGGCATGGGCTTCCTCATCCGCCTGCGGCAGAACCGGGAGGTGGAACCCCAAGGGGGGAAGCGCCTTCCCCTGAAGGAGGGCTACCAGCGTGTGGTCCACCCCCTGCGGGAGGAGGTCCGCCTTTTCGGACACGGTGGGGAGGGGGTAGAAGTCACCCTCCTGGTGTACCCAGGGGGTCGGGATCCCTGGTATCTGGCCTATTCGGGCCCTTTTGGGGGGGAGCCGCCCTATGGGTGGCGGATGTGGATTGAAGAGGGGTTTAGGGACCTGAAGGGGCAGGGGTTTGGGCTGGACCGCCATCGGCTGCGGACGGGGGCGAGCCTCAGGGGGTGGTTATGGCTTCTGGCCTTGGGGATGGCGCTCTTGGTCCTTCTGGGGGCGCGCTTGCAGGGCAGGGAATGGCTTCCCCGGCTTCTGGCCCATCCCGAGCGGCAAAGCCTCTTCCGTCTGGGCCGGATCGCCCTGGCCCAGGGGCCCCCGCCTTGGAGGGAAGCAGTGGTGGAGGAGCTGGTCAGGTTGCTTCAGGAACTGGGGGGAGGAAAGTGATGAGAGCTCAGCCCTTGGGGGACTTGTCCTTCAGCACCCCGTTATAGAGGAGGTAGACCGCCACCCCGCGCTGGGACACGCCTAAAAGAGGGGGGGTGAAGGTCTCGGGCAAGGGTTCTCCCGTCTCCCGGTAGTAGACGTACCGGGCCAAGGTGAGGTAGTCCACCCCTTCCCGGATGCGCCCGTCTGGGGTGAAGAGGGGTTCCCCCAGGCGCAGGTACCGGAAGCCGCCCCCATGCGTCCTGGCGGCGTACTCCAGGCGCTTGCGGGTGATGTTCTGTGCGATCCTAGGGTCCAGCTCCACCAGGATGAAGCGCCGGTTGCCCCCGTCCTCGGCGTTTTGCTTGAGCACCGCGTGCCCCGTGGTGCCGCTACCGGCAAAGGAGTCCAGGACGATGTCCCCGTCATGGGGGTTGGTGGCAATCTGCAGGATGCGCTGGAGAAGCCCTAAGGGTTTTGGTGTGTCAAATAGGTCTTGGCCACCGAAGGCTTCTTTCGTTTCCTTAGCCGCTGTTCGGTTGCTGCCCACTTCTGTGTGAAACCAGATGGTTTCGGGAGGGCGTTCCGTACCCTGATCTCCTGCATAATAGATGCGATAGTAGGGAGTCCAACCCTCAGGTCCCCTTACCCACTCTAAGAGATGTTGCTTCTGGAGAAGTTTTTCCCTTGACCAGCGCCATCTCCCAGCCGAACCATCTTGTTTTTGGGGATAAACCAAACTACCATCTGGGGCCTCTATCGGGTAGTACATTGACGGCCTGTCCTCACGCCTATCTGCCTGTCCCATAGCCCGAAGAGGCTTCAGATAATAACGTCTTCCGTGTTCGTCAATACGGTTGTAGTGCGAAGGTGCTCCCCCGTTGTCACGCAATCTCTTTACCCTGAAAAAAGGTTTGTTTTTCGCATACACCAAAACGTAATCGTGTCGCACCGAAAAATAGGAAGCGTCCATTCTAGGACTATCCGAACGTTCCCAAACCACCGTGGCTACAAAATTTTGAGGCCCAAAAATCTCGTCTAGGAGCATCCTCGCCCGGTGGACCTCGTTGTCGTCTATGCTCATCCACAGGCTTCCGTCTTCCCGCAAAAGCTCGTGGAGGAGCCTGAGCCTGGGATACATCATGGAAAGCCACTTGTCGTGCCGGGAGAGGTCTTCCGCTTCCGGGCCTACCGCCTTCTTCAGCCAGGCCTGGATTTCGGGGCTGCTCACGTTGTCGTTGTAGACCCAGCCCTCGTTGCCCGTGTTGTAGGGGGGGTCTATGTAGATGAGCCTCACCCGCCCCCGGTACTCAGGGAGGAGGGCCTTTAGGGCCTCGAGGTTGTCCCCCTCCACCAAAAGGTTCTCGCCCTCACCGTAGGAGAGTTCGGGCACCGGGGCGAGGATGCGGTAAGGGACTTCCAAGTGGTGCCGCACCACCGCCTGCTTGCCGATCCACTCCAAGGCTGGCATGAGGAAGAGTATATCCCCAGGTATAATGGAACCATGCCACAGCAAAGCCCGGTCTATCCGGTGCCCACGCGCATCTACCACATCACCCACCTGGAAAACCTCGAGGGCATCCTCCAAAAGGGGGGCCTCCTCCCCCAATCCCAAAAGCCCCCCAAGCGGCAGAACGTGGCCTACGGGCACATCCAGGCCCGCCGGGCAGAAGTCGTGGTGCCCGTGGGCCCGAGGGGCAAGCTCCACGATTACGTGCCGTTTTACTTCTGCCCCCGCTCTCCCATGCTCTACGCTATCCACACCGGATCTACCGAATACCAAGGGGGCCAGCGCCCCATCCTGCACCTGGTCTCCACCGCCCAAAGGGTGGCGGAAGAGCGTCTGCCCTTCGTGTTCACCGACCGCCACGCGGCCGTTCAGTACGTTCGCTTCTTCCACAAGTTGGAGCACCTGAAGGCTTTGGACTGGGAGGCCATTCGGTCTACTTACTGGGCCGAAAGCCGGGAGAAGAAGCAGGCCGAGTTCCTGGTCAAGGGCCTCTTTCCCTGGGGGTTGATTGAGGAGATCGGCGTCATAGACGAGTCCATTAAGGCCGAGGTGGAGTCCGTCCTCGCCCGGTTCCCCGGTCTACCCCATCCCCCGGTGCGGGTGCGCCGGAGTTGGTACTATTAGAAGGGTCTATGCTCCGCTTCGTACGAGGCGACCTCCTCAAAGCCCCAGTGGAAGCCCTGGTCAACACGGTGAACACCGTGGGGGTCATGGGCAAGGGGGTGGCCTTGCAGTTCAAGCGGGCTTTCCCGGACAACTACCAGGCCTACGTGCAGGCCTGTAAGCGGGGCGAGGTCCAGATTGGCCGCATCTTCGTCCACGACCGGGGGCCCCTGGCCCAGCCCCGCTACATCTTCAACTTCCCCACTAAGAAGCACTGGCGCCATCCCGCCCGCATGGAGTACGTGGAGGAGGGGCTAAAGGACCTGGTGCGCCAAATCCGGGAGCTTCGGGTCCGCTCCATCGCCTTGCCCCCCTTGGGGGCCGGGAACGGGAAGCTTCCCTGGCCCGAGGTCAAGCGGCGCATCCAGGAGGCCCTGGCGCCCCTCGAGGACGTGGAGGTCTTGGTCTACGAACCTCCGGGGGAACCCCAGACCCACCCCATCGCTCCCCAAGGGACCAAGCCCCGCCTCACCCCTGCCCGGGCCGCCCTGCTCAAGCTCTTCGGCCTTTATGGGGCGCTTGGGGAACCCTTGGGCCGCCTCGAGGCCCAAAAGCTGGCCTACTTCCTTCAGGAAGCGGGTTTGGATCTTAGGCTTGCCTTTGTCCGTCAGCGGTTTGGCCCCTACGCCGAGCCCTTGAACCACGTGCTGGTCCGCCTCGAGGGCCACTACATCCGGGGCTTCGGAGACCGCGCGGGGGCTTCCCAGATACGCCTCGAGCCTCAGGCCCTGAACGAGGCCATCCTCTACTTGGCCGACCACCCTGAGGCCGACGAGGCCGCCACCCGGGCGGCGGAATGGGTCAAGGGGTTTGAGACCCCTTATGGCTTAGAGCTTTTGGCCACGGTCCACTGGGTCGTGCGCCACGAAGGGGCCCGGGACTGGGCCACCCTGCAAAAGTTGCTCCAAACCTGGAGCCCCCGCAAGGCCACTTTTCCCCGGACCCACATTCAGGTAGCCCTGGACGCCCTCTTGAAGCGGGGGGCCCTCCGCCCCGAGGAGTGGCGGGACCGGCTTCCTAAACCGCCCGCCAATGTGGCCCAGGAAGCCTAGGCCACTCGCGCCCGCGCCTTCCCCGACCCCCGGGAAACCGCCCCGGGGGCTACGCGTTAGCTACCGCATCCGGGGCAGGGAGGGCGGGACCATGTCCGGGTCGTTCACCACGTAGGCCTCCTCGTGAGGGGGCATGTAGCTGTGGGGCTCGTAGCGTTCTCCCCAGGCCACCTTCTGCTGGTAGTGGCGGATGGCCGCCCTCCAGAGCTTCTTCCAGTCCCCCTTCCAGTAGGCGGCCAGGTGCTCCCGGGCCACGGGGTCGTCCGCGTCCCCCTGCACGGGGGAGTCCTCCCCGTAGGCCTCTTGCAGCCAGCGCTTGATCCACCACCAGTAGGGGCCGAAGGCCACGTAGCTCATGGGGTCCATCCTCAGGAGCGTGGCCACCCCCTCGAGGAGCTCCTTTCCTGGTCCTTCCTTAAGCACGGCGGGCCTCCGTCACCAGCTTATACCAGAACTGTTCCAGGGCGCCTTTGATGACGAGGCGGCTGCGGAGGCAAACTCCCAGGGAGGGTAGCCCGGCCCACCTGCGGGAGAGGCGGAGGGCGAAAGGGGAACGGGATAAGGACCGTTATCCGTTGACAGGGGGGAGCGTCGGGGCATACTGAGGACGTGCCTGCGCATGGGCTCGCGCGCCAGACCCTGAAAGCCAAGCCTTCTACCTCGGCTTTGTGGGGCTTGGCGCGGCGTGGCACGGCCCGGCATGGCGAGGCGTGGCCCGGCGTGGCGCGGCTGGCGCGGTAAGGCCAGGCCTTGCACGGCGACCCATCCGCACCACAAGCCTGCCTCCCTTGCGCTTGGCGAGGGAGGCAGGTCCTTTTGCTTGCAGGGGCTTGAGGGGCGGCCCCTTCTTGGGCAGGGTGCTCCCTTCCCACACCCCCCTGGGCCACCTGGGCTTTAGCTCCACAAGAGTAGTCTAGTAAAGGAGATGATTGACGTAGTAGACTACCGGACAATGGGGCGGAAGCGCATTCGGTTGCGACTGCGGGAGTACCTGAAGGAGCGGGGGCTCAGCGTCTACAAGCTGGTGAAGCTCTTGCCCGAAATGCACCCGTCTACGGTCTACGCGATCGCCGCAGGTAGGATTGAAAGCGTTAGGCTCAGCACGCTCGCCCAGGTGTTGGAGGGCCTCGAGCGGCTCACGGGCGAGCCCGTGGACCTGTGTGTGCTCCTGCGGGTAGAGGAGGTGGAAGGTGCCGAAACGGGGCGCTAAACCGCGCCGCCACGCCTCGGGCCTTTGGGAGGTCCGGGTGTATGTGGTGGAGGACGGCAAACGCCTGCGCCGCTCCTTTTACGGCAAGACGGCCAAGGAGGCGCAGGCGAAGGCGGCGGAGTACCAGGTCAAGCACCGGCTGGGGCTCATCCCTAAGCGCGACCCCCGGACCTTTGCCGAGTTCGCCCAGGCCTGGCTTGAGCGCAAGGCCCGGGTGCGTGGCCCCACCACCATCCGGGCCTACGAGAGAGAGTTGCGGTACCTGCTGCCCACCCTGGGCAACAAACGCCTCCAGGACATCGTCCCAAGCGACATCCGCGCCGCTCTAGACGCCCTGGCCCGCAAGGGGCTTTCTCCCAGGTCGCTGAGGAAGGTCCTGGAGCGGGCCCGGGCCGTGTTCCGGGAGGCCCTGGCCCTCGAGCTGGTGGCGCGGGACCCCACCGCCGCCGTGCGGGTGGAGGCCCCCTCAAGGCCCCCCGTGGGCCGCGCCCTCGAGCCCCACGAGGTGGAGGCCTTGCTCCGGGCCTTTGACGCGTGGCCCACCTGGGAGGTGGGCATGGCCCTGCGCCTCTGCCTGGCCCTGGGGCTGCGCGCGGGCGAGGCGCTGGCGCTCCGGTGGGAGGACGTGGACCTCGAGGCGGGGGTCCTCCATGTGCGCCGGGCGTGGACTGCGATGGGCGGGCGGGGGGTCCTCACCGAGCCGAAAACGCCCTCCTCGAGGCGGAGCATCCCCATCCCCCACGCCACCCTGGCCCGCCTTCGCGCCCGCTACCAGGAGCTCCTCGGGCTGGGGATCCCGCCCGGGGAGCTCAGGTTGGCCTGGGTGTTTCCGGGGCGGACGGGGGGGCCCTTGAACCCTCACACCCTGGGGCACGCCTTACGGAAGATGGCCACCCGCCTGGGCCTTCCCCCCATCCGCGTCCACGACCTTCGCCACACCTACGGAAGCCTGCTCCTCGCCAACGGGGCCCCCCTTGAGCTTGTGGCGGAGCGCATGGGCCACGCCAACCCCAGCATCACCCTGGGCATCTACCGCCACCTCCTGGCCCACGAGCGGGCGGCCTGGGTCGTGGACCCCGAGGAGCTGACGAGCCGGCCCAGGGGGCAGGCGTAGGGGGGCGCATGAGGGAAGCTTGGCGCTATGGGGGTAGAACATGGGGGTAAAAAAGGCCCCGCCCACGCTTCCGTGGGCGGGAGGATTGCGTCCTGGTGCTGGTGCGCCCGGAGGGATTCGAACCCCCGACCTAGGGCTTAGGAAGCCCCCGCTCTATCCTGCTGAGCTACGGGCGCCCACAGGGAGGGATTGTACACCCTTCCTCCAAGAGAGGCAAGCCCGGCCCGCCGGGGTATAGTTTCACTGGCGGAGGGGGTTCCCCGCCAGGAGGAAGGATGAAGGAGACGCGGGACCTAGAGACCCTTTCGGTGAACGCCATCCGCTTCCTGGCCATAGACGCGGTGGAGAAGGCGAAAAGCGGCCACCCCGGGATGCCCATGGCCATGGCGCCCTTGGCCTACCTCCTCTTCCGGGAGGTCATGCGCCACAACCCCTTAGACCCCGCCTGGCCCGACCGCGACCGCTTCGTCCTCTCCGCCGGGCACGGCTCCATGCTCCTCTACGCCGTCCTCCACCTCACGGGCTACGACCTTCCCCTGGAGGAGCTGAAAAGCTTCCGCCAGTGGGGGTCCAAGACCCCGGGCCACCCCGAGCGCGGCCACACCCCGGGGGTGGAGGTGACCACGGGGCCCTTGGGGCAGGGGATCTCCACCGCCGTGGGGCTTGCCCTGGCGGAAAGGAAGCTCGCCGCCGAGTTCAACCGCCCGGGGCACGTGGTGGTGGACCACTACACCTACGTCCTCGCCTCGGACGGGGACCTGATGGAGGGGGTCTCCGGGGAGGCCGCCTCCTTGGCGGGGCACTGGGGCCTCTCCAAGCTCATCGTCTTCTGGGACGACAACCGCATCTCCATTGACGGCCCCACGGACCTCGCCTTCACCGAGGACGTCCTCGCCCGTTACCGGGCCTATGGCTGGCAGACCCTAAAGGTGGAGGACGCCAACGACCTCGAGGCCCTCCGCAAGGCCATCAAACTCGCCAAGCTGGACGAGCGCCCCACCCTCATCGCCGTCAGGAGCCACATCGGCTTCGGCTCCCCCAAGCAGGACTCCCACAAGGCCCACGGGGAGCCCTTGGGCCCTGAGGCGGTGGAGGCCACCCGAAAGAACCTGGGCTGGCCCTACCCCCCCTTCGTGGTGCCCGAGGAGGTCTACCGCCACATGGACATGCGGGAGAAGGGGCGGGCCTGGCAGGAGGCCTGGGAGAAGGCCCTCGAGGCCTACGCCCGGGAATACCCGGACCTCCACCAGGAGCTCATACGGCGCCTGCGAGGGGAGCTTCCGCCTTTGCCCGAAGCGCCCCCATCCTTTGACAAGCCCATCGCCACCCGGGCGGCGAGCGGCCGGGCCCTGGACCTCCTCGCTCCCCGCATGCCTGAGCTCCTTGGGGGAAGCGCCGACCTCACCCCCTCCAACAACACCAAGGCCGAGGGGATGGAGGACTTCTCCCGGGCGAACCCCTTGGGCCGCTACCTCCACTTCGGGGTGCGGGAGCACGCCATGGGGGCCATCCTGAACGGCCTCAACCTCCACGGGGGGTACCGGGCCTACGGCGGGACCTTCCTCGTCTTCTCCGACTACATGCGCCCCGCCATCCGCCTCGCCGCCCTCATGGAAACCCCCACGGTCTTCGTCTTCACCCACGACTCCATCGCCCTGGGCGAGGACGGCCCCACCCACCAGCCCGTGGAGCACCTCATGAGCCTTCGGGCCATGCCGAACCTCTTTGTGATCCGCCCTGCGGACGCCTACGAGACCTTTTACGCCTGGCAGGTGGCCTTAAGGCGCAAGGAGGGCCCCACCGCCCTTGTCCTCACCCGCCAGGCGGTGCCCCTCCTCTCCCCGGAGAAGGCCAAGGGGCTTTTGCGGGGAGGCTACGTCCTGGAGGACGTGGAGGAGCCCCAAGGGGTCCTCGTGGCCTCGGGGAGCGAGGTGCACCTGGCCCTTAGGGCCCAGGCCCTCCTCCGGGAGAAGGGGGTGCGGGTCCGGGTGGTGAGCCTGCCTTCCTTTGAGCTCTTCGCCGCCCAGCCCGAGGCTTACCGCCAAGAGGTCCTGCCCCCGGGGCTTCCGGTGGTGGCTGTGGAGGCGGGGGCCAGCCTGGGGTGGGAGCGGTACGCCCACAAGGTGGTGGCCCTGGACCGCTTCGGGGCCAGCGCCCCCTACCCCGAGGTCTACGAGCGGCTCGGCTTCACCCCGGAGCGGGTGGCGGAGGCCTTCCTCTCCCTGGTGTAAAAGGGCGGGATTTACCGGGGGAAGGCCCCCAGGGGAGGGGCTTAGGCTAGGGGTATGGGGGAGGTGTTTCGCAAGGCCGAGGCGGCCATCTACCTCTTCGCCGGGCTTCTCGTGGTCCTGGGAGCGGTCTACGTCTTGGGCGAGGCCCTGGTCCAGGGGGTGGGGCTTTTCCTGGGGGGCGAGGGGAGCAAGGCGGCCGTCTTCCTCCTGGACCGGGTGCTCCTCGCCCTGATGATGGCCGAGATCCTCTACACCCTCGTCCGCTTCGCCCGGGAGGGGCAGCTTCAGGTGGAGCCCTTCCTCGTCATCGGCCTCATCGCCGGGGTGCGGCGGATCCTCGTGGTCACCGCCGAGGGGTTGCAGAAGTTCTCCTTCTCCCTCCAGGACCCCGGCTTCCAGGCGGTTTTGGTGGAGCTTCTCCTCCTCTCCCTCATGGTGTTGACCCTGGCCTGGGCCTACCGCCTGGTGCGCGGGGTATAGTGGGGCCCGTGCGGTTCGCGCCCTCCATCCTCACGGCGGACCTGGCGAGGCTAGGGGAGGCCATAAGGGAGGCGGAGGCGGCCGGGGTGGACTGGATCCACCTGGACGTGATGGACGGGGTATTCGTCCCCAACCTCACCTTCGGGCCCCTCCTCGTGGAGGCGGTGAGGCGGGTCACCTCCTTGCCCCTGGACGTGCACCTCATGATCGTCCAGCCGGAGCGCTACCTCGAGGACTTCGCCAAGGCGGGGGCGGACCACATCACCGTCCACTTTGAGGCCACCTACCACCCCCACCGGGCGGTGCAGAAGGTGAAGGAGCTGGGAAAAAAGGCGGGGCTCGCCGTGAACCCGGGGACGCCCCTGGAGGCCTTTGAGCCCCTGCTCCCGGATCTGGACCTGGCCCTCCTCATGAGCGTCAACCCCGGCTTCGGCGGCCAGCGCTACCTCCCCACGGCCACGGAGAGGCTCCGGCGCCTCAAGGCCATGCGGGATCGGTTGAACCCCGCCTGCCTCATCGTGGTGGACGGCGGCATCAACCGGGAGACCGTGGCCGAGGCCCGGCGGGCGGGGGCGGACGTGGCCGTGGCGGGGAGTGCCCTCTTCAACGACAGGCCCGTGGCGGAGAACCTGAAGGCCCTCCGCCTCGCCCTGCTGGGCTAAGGCCACCCCATGCTGAAGCAAGCGGGGGGTGTGGACGGGGCTTACGGCCTTGGGCGCCCCAGGACGAGGGTCCAGTACCCTTCCCGCCCCCAGAGCCCCGCGTGGACGAAGCGGGGGGCCATGAGGTTGGCGCAGTGGCCGGGGCTTTCCGCCCAGGCGCGAAGGGCCGCCTCCGCCTGGGCAGGGTCGTAGGCCACGTTCTCGCCCAGGGCGGACCAGAGGTACCCTTCCCGCTCCCGGACGGTGGAGCCGTCCGTGCCCACGTGCCCCAGGAAGCCGTGGGTGGCCATGTCCTCCGTGTGGGCCCTGGCCGCGGCCGTGAGCTTAAGCACCCCACCGCGGCTTTCGCCGCGGTGGGGGCTCCAAAAGGGCCTTCCCAAGCCTTATTTCGGGCGACCCATGTTGCGAGATCAACGTGCAGCCACTTAGCCTCCCAGGCCAGGGGAGGGGCCGCAGGGTGGTAAACGCTCCCGCAAGCCCGCCCCTCGGCCCGGATCCGGTTTAGGGCCTCGAGGACGGGGTCGGCCCCCTGCCCGGCGCAGGCGGGGAGGAGGGCGAGAAGAAGGAGGAGGCGCACGCCCTCTAGGGTAACCGAAGGCCCGCCCTTTTGGGCGGGCCCTTCGCGCTGGTCGGGGAGGCCGGATTTGAACCGACGACCCCACGCACCCCAAGCGTGTGCGCTACCAGGCTGCGCTACTCCCCGGCGCGCAAAGGTTAGTCTAGCCCTCTTCCGGGCCCCCGTCAAGTAGACTTCGGGCATGGAGATCAAGGACCTGAAGCGCCTCGCCCGCTACAACCCGGAGAAGATGGCCAAGATCCCCGTCTTCCAGTCGGAGCGGATGCTCTACGACCTCTACGCCCTCCTTCCGGGCCAGGCCCAGAAGGTGCACGTCCACGAGGACTCGGACAAGGTCTACTACGCCCTGGAGGGGGAGGTGGTGGTGCGGGTGGGGGAGGAGGAGGCCCTCCTCGCCCCCGGGATGGCCGCCTTCGCCCCGGCGGGCGCCCCCCACGGGGTGCGGAACGAGTCGGCGAGCCCCGCCCTGCTCCTCGTGGTCACGGCCCCCAAGCCCTAGGTTTTCACGGGGTTTTCAAGGGCTGGCCCTATACTCCAAGCGGTGGTCCAGAGCCTCCCCGCCGACCTGGCCTTCCTCGCCGACCTCTTGCGCCGCTACCCGGTGCAGGTGGTCTGGCGGGGGACGGTCCTGCCCGAGGGGCCTTTGCGGGGGGAGAAGCTTTGGGAGGAGGGGGAGGTGGCCCTTTACTGGGCGGGAAGCCGCCCCCCCGCTCCAGAAACCCTCGAGGCCCTGCGCCTCCTCCTTAAGGCCTTCCAGGAGGTCCTGGCCCTGAGGGAGCGGGAGCTTGCCCTCCTCAAGGCCCAGGACGAGACGGGGAGGCTTCTTAGGCTTCTCCTCCACGAGATCAAAAACCCCCTGATGAGCGTCCTCGGGGCCCTGGAGCTCGCCCTGGAGACCGAGGGCCTGCCCGAGGAGGCCAAGGAGCTCTTGGAGATCGCCGAGCGCTCCGCCCGGCGCATCCAGGAGCTTCTGCAGAAGGCCCAGGACTACCTGAGGCTCGGCCAGGGGGTGCGCCTCAAGAGCGAGCGGGTGGACCTGAAGGCCCTCCTCCGCCAGGCGGCCGAGGAGGTGAGGCCCCTCGCCCGAAGGAAGGGCATCGCCTTAAGGCTCGCCCTGCCTCGAGGGGAGACCTGGGTCTACGGGGACCCGGACTGGCTCTACCAGGCGGTCCTCAACGTGCTGAACAACGCCATTAAGTACACCCCCGAAGGGGGCCGGGTGAGGGTGCGCCTCCTGGTGGGGCGGGACCATTACGGCATCGCCGTGGCCGACACCGGGCCGGGCATCCCCGAGGAGGAGCAGGACAAGGTCTTTGAGCCCTTCTACCGGGCCTCCACCCGGGGGGAGGTGGAGGGCACGGGGCTTGGGCTTGCCCTGGTGAAGCGGGTCCTCGAGGCCCACGGGGGGGAGGTGCGCCTGAGAAGCCGCCTGGGCCGGGGAAGCACCTTCCTCCTCCTCCTGCCGAGGCCCAGGCCCGGACAGCGGGCCCCCGTGGGGCGGCTCCTCCTCCTCATGGTGGCCCTCATCGCCCTGGCCCGTCTCCCCCTCTTCCCGGCCCCCCTGGGCTCCAAGGCCTTCGGGGAGGTGCCTGCGGGGGAGGTGGTGCGCCTTCCGGGCCTGGAGCTCGCCTTTAGCCCGGACGCCCAAGGGGAGGCCCGGCGCTGGCGGAGCCTTTGGGGCGGGGGGGAGAGGGTGCGGGTGGCCCTGGAAGGCGGGGGGGTGGAGGCGGTGCGGGAGGCCCCCGTGCCCCTCTCCCTCGCTACCCCGGAGGGCGAGGTGCGGCCCATGGGCACCCATCTGCGCCTGAACCGGGCCGAGGGGAGCCGGCTTTCCCTTTACCGGGGCGAGGTGGCCTTAGGGGAAGGGCGCCTCCCCGCCGGGGAGGGGGCGGTGCTGGGGACGGGGGTGCGCAAGAAGCTTCTCCCCGCCCCCCTGGTGCGCCCCGCCCCGGGGCCGGAAGGGGAGGTGGTCTTCCGCCTCCTCCTTCCCCCGGGGGCCCGGGGCTTCCGGGTGGAGGTGCGAAGCGGAGGGGCCGTGGTCCTCTCCGCCCGGGGGGAGGGCGGCCTCTTCCGCTACCTGCCCCAGGGGGACCGCCTGAGCGAGCTGAGGGCCTTCGCCCTGGACGAGGTGGGCCTCGAGGGCTACCCCTCGGACCCCGTGCCCTTCCGGGAGCGGAAGAGCTTCTACGAGGGCAAGCGCCGCCTCCCCCAGGACCCCAAGGGGGCGGAGGGCTTCTTGAGGCGGGCAGTGGAGGCCTTTCCCGACGACGCCGAGGCCCTAGGGGAGCTCGCCTTCGCCCTCTACCTCCAGGGGCGGCACGCCGAGGCCAAGCCCCTTTACGAGAAGGCCCTGGCCCTCCTGGACGGCCCCGACCTCCGGGTGCGCTACGGCCGCCTCCTCTACCACCTGGGCCGCTACGCCGAGGCCGAGGAGGCCTACCGCCGGGTCCTGGCCCAGGACCCCGGCAACCTGGACGCCCGCTGGGGCCTGGCGGAGGTGGCCCTGGCCCTGGGCCGGGCCAAGGAGGCGGAGCTCCTCGCCCGGCAGGTGCTAGGCCTCAGGCCCGATTACCCCCTGGCCCGCTTCACCCTGGCCAAGGCCCTCCTGGAGCAGGGGAAGAAGGAGGAGGCCAAGGCGCTTTTGCGGGAGGAGCTTCGCCAAAACCCCGACCCCGAGGTGAGGGCGCTTTTGGCCCGCCTAGAATGAGGGCGTGGCGCGGGTCCTGGTGGTGGAGGACGACCCCGCGGTGGCCGCCGTGGTGGAGATGGCCTTGAGACGGGCGGGGCACGAGGTGCGCCTGGCCCGGGACTTCCCCTCGGCGAAGGCGGCCTTGGCGGAGGACGTGGAGGCGGTGGTGCTGGACCTAAACCTCCCCGGGGGCTTCGGCCTGGACCTCTTGCGCCACCTCCGCCAGGAGCTCGGGAAAACCACGCCGGTGGTGGTCCTCACCGGGCTCAAGCAGGAGCGCCACGTGCTGGAGGCCCTCAGGCTTGGGGCCCAGGACTACCTCACCAAGCCCTTTAGCCCTAAAGAGCTCCTCCTCCGCCTGGAGCGGTATGTGGCGGCGCGGTGAGCGCCTCTACGCCCTCTTGGTCTTTGGGGTGGTGGCCCTCGAGGCCCTGGCCCTGGGGCAGCTGGTGGGGGTCTTTTCCGCCCGCCTCTTTTCCCTCTTGGGCGTCTCCCTGGTCTACTGGGCCCTCCTGCAGGCCCTCCTCCTCACGGGGCTTGCCCTGGTCCTCCTTTCCGCGTACATCCTCCTTTACCACGCCTACACCGCCCTTCGGGAGGAGAGGGACCGCAGGGCCTACGAGGAGTGGCTTGTGCGCTTCGCCCGGGCCCTCTTTGAAGAGGAACCCCTCCCCCCGCCTCCCTGGCCGAGGCCCGCCCTGGAGGCCCTCTTGCGCCTCCGGGAGACCCTCCAGGGGGATTTGGCCGAGCGCCTCGCCCTTTGGCTTCGCCAGGCGGGCCTTCCCTGGGCGAGGGCGCTTCGGGGGCGGTGGGCCTCCCGCCCTGCCCGCCTGGAGGCCCTCGAGGCCCTGGCCCAGGCCCGGCTTCCCGAGACCCTGGACCTGGTCCTCCCCTACCTGGGGCACCCGGACCCCGTGCTCCGCCTGGCCGCGGCCCGGGCCGGGGCCAGGATCGCCCAGGGGGAGGGGGTGGAGGCCTTGGCCCGGGCCCTCCTCGCCTCGGGGCTTCCCCGGGGGGCCCTTCTGGAGGCCCTCCTCCTCCTGGAAGAAAGGGCCCTTCCCGTGGTGGCCCTCTTCCTGGAGAAGGGGGGGAGGGAGGAGCGCTGGGCGGCCTTGGAAGCCCTGGGCCGCCTTAAGCTCCATCCCCTCGCGGAGAGGATCGCCCCCTTCCTGGAGGACCCCGACCCGGAGCTCAGGGCGGCCGCCCTTCGGGCCCTTTGGCGGCTGGGCTTCCTGCCCCCGGGCCTGGAGGGGGCGGTCTTAGCCCACCTGAAGGCCCCGGAGGAGTTTTTGAGGCTTCAAGCGGTGCGGCTTCTTCCCCTCCTCGGGGGGGCCTTGGCGCGAAGGGGCCTTTGGGGGGCCCTTTCCGACCCCTCCTTCTACGTGCGCCGGGCGGCGGCGGAGGGGCTTAAGGAGCTCGGCCTTGAGGCCCTGGCCGAGGCCGCCCGAGCCCACCCTGACCCTTACGGCCGGGCCATGGCCGGGCAGGTGCTGCGGGAGGCCACATGAAGCTTCTTTTCCTCACCTACCAGCTCTTCGTCCTCGTCTACTTCGCCCTCCTCAACCTCCTCTACGCCCTCTTCGCCCTCTTCGGCGTCCGCATGGTGGCCCGCTACGCCCGGGAGCTCTCCGAGCTCGCCCTCAAGGACCTCTTGGAGCGGGAGGCCTACCTGCCCGTCTCCATCCTGGTCCCCACCTACAACGAGGAGAAGACCATCGCCGCCTCGGTGCGCTCCTTCCTGGCCCTGCACTACCCGGAGTTTGAGGTGGTGGTGGTGGCCGACGGCCCCAAGGACCGCACCCTGGAGGTCCTTAAGGAGGCCTTCCGCCTGGTGCCGGTGGAGGCGGTCTTCCGCAGGGCGCTTCCCACCAAGCCCATCCGGGGGGTCTACCGCTCCCTCACCCATCCCAACCTCCTGGTGGTGGACAAGGAAAACGGCGGCAAGGCCGACGCCCTGAACGCCGGGCTCAACCTGGCCCGCTACCCCCTTTTCTGCGCCGTGGACGCGGACAGCCTCCTGGACGCCCAGGCCCTGCTGCGGGCAAGCCGCCTCTTCCTGGAGGACGACCGGGTGCTGGCCGTGGGGGGGACCATAAGGCCCCTAAACGGGGCCCGGGTGCGGGAGGGGGTGGTGGAGGCCCTGGGCCTTCCCCGGGGCTTTCTGGAGAAGATGCAGATCATTGAGTACGCCCGGGCTTTTTTCCTGGGGCGCGCCGGGTGGAGCGCCATGGACGCCCTCCTCATCATCTCCGGGGCCTTCGGGGTCTTCCGCCGGGCGGAGGTCCTTAGGGTGGGCGGGTACCGCACGGACACCGTGGGGGAGGACATGGAGCTGGTGGTGCGCCTCCACCGCCGGGCCCGGGAGGAGGGGAGGGAGTACCGCATCCTCTACACCCCGGACCCCATCTGCTACACCGAGGTGCCCTCGGACTGGGCCACCCTAAGGCGGCAGCGGGACCGCTGGCACCGGGGGCTTTGGGAGGTGCTCTGGATCCACCGGGCCATGCTCTTCAACCCCCGCTACGGCCGCTTGGGCCTCGTGGCCATGCCCTACTTCTTCTTTTTTGAAGCCCTGGCCCCGGTGGTGGAGGTGCTGGGGTACCTGATGCTTCCCGTCTTCCACCTCTTGGGCCTCCTCAACCTGGAGTTCGCCCTGCTCTACTTGCTTTTGGCCGTGGGCTACGGGGTTCTCCTCTCCCAGCTCGCCGTGGGCATGGAGACCCTGCTCCTCAAGCGCTACCCGCGGCTTCGCGACCGGCTTTGGCTCCTCTTTCTCAGCGTGGTGGAGGGGCTTGGGTACCGCCAGGCCTTGGCCTTGGTGCGCTTTGGGGCCACCTTCCGGGTGTGGCGCAAGCGAGGGGTGTGGGGGGAGATGCGGCGCAAGGGCCTAGAGGCGGAAGCGCCAGACCAGAAGAAGCCTTAGGCTCATGGAGGCCAGGATGGGCAGGTGATAGGGGCTTGGGCCTAAGGGGATGCGGGCCACCTGGTCTGCGCGCTCCTTGAACCCGGTAAAATCTCCCCCATGGAGACCGCCATCACCCGAATGCTGGGGATCCGCTACCCCATCGTGGCCGCCCCCATGTTCTTGGTGTCCAACGCCCCCCTCCTCCAGGCGGTGGCCGAGGCCGGGGGGATCGGGGTGATCCCGAGCCTCAACTTCCGCACCCACGAGGCCTTCCGGGAGTTCCTGGAGAGTTTCCCCCAAGGGGTGCCCTTTGGGGTGAACCTCATCCTGAAGGACAACCCCCGCCTCGAGGAGGACCTGGAGGCGGTGGCCGAGCGCAAGGTCCCCCTCGTGGTCACCTCCCTGGGGGACCCCACCCGGGTGGTGGAGCGGGTCAAGGCCTACGGCGGGGTGGTCTGGTGCGACGTGGTGGGCCTGAGGCACGCCAAGAAGGCGGTGGAGGCCGGGGCGGACGCCCTGGTGGCCGTGGCCTGCGGGGCCGGGGGGCACGCCGGGAGGGTGAGCCCCTTCGTCCTCGGGCCTTGGCTTAGGGAAGAACTTGGGGTGCCCGTCCTCATCGCCGGGGGGATCGCCACGGGGAGGCAGGTGCTCGCCGCCTTGGCCCTGGGGGACGGGGTCTACATCGGCACCCGCTTCATCGCCACCCTGGAGTCGGGGGCGCCCTTGGAGTACAAGGAGGCCCTGCTTCGGGCCTCTCCGGAAGATATAGAGTACACCCCCGAGGTCACCGGGGTGCCCGCCAACTTCCTCAGGGAGTCCCTGGAGCGGTTCCGTCAGGGCGGGGGGAAGGCCTGGAAGGAGGTTTACTCCGCCGGGCACGGGGTGGCCTTCCTCCGGGAGATCCCCTCGGCCAAGGAGGTGGTGGCCCGCCTGGTGGAGGAGTACCGGGCGGCGAAGGCCGGGCTTCCGTGAATGGAGAAGGCCCTCGCGGTCCTTTTGCTCCCCGAGTTCAGCGAGCTGGAGGCGGCCTTGGCCTTGGAGGCGGCGAGGCGCCTCGGCCTTCCCGCCTACACCGTGGCCAAGGGGCGGAAGGGCACCTTGGCCCTGGCAGGCTCCGTCTGGACCCCCACCTACGCCTTTCCCGCGGCCCCACAGCCTAGGGCCCTGGTCCTCCCGGGGGCGAGGCGGCCCAGGGAGAGGGCCCGGGACCCTGCCTACCTGGCCTTCCTGGAGGAGGTCTGGGAGGGTTTGGAGGCCGTTTTCGTGGGCTTCAACGCCCACCTTTTCCTGGAGGAGGCGGGAAGGCTTCCCCAGGAGGTGGCGGCCCCCGGGGAGGTGGCGGAAGCCCTCCTTGCCCGGGGCTACCGGGTGGTGCCTGGGGGCGTTCACCGGGAGGGAAAGGTCTACACGACCCGGGGGGGGCTTTACCTCCTCGAGGCCCTGGGGGCCTGGATGGGGCGGCCGGTTCCCCTTGTAGACTAGGTGCCATGGCCGTGCGCGAGTACCAGAAAAGGAGGCGGCGGGAGCGGATCTTCCGCGCCGCCATGGAGCTTTTCCGCAACCGGGGCTTCCAGGAGACCACGGCCACGGAGATCGCCAAGGCGGCCCACGTCTCCCGGGGCACCTTCTTCAACTACTACCCCTACAAGGAGGCGGTGCTTCTGGACTACGGGAGCCAGCTCCTCGCTGGCCTGCGGGAGGAGGTGCGGCGCCTCCTCGCCCAGGGCAGGGAGCCCGTGGAGGTCCTGCGCCACCTCTTCCGCGTCCTGGCCGAGGGGACGGCGCGGGAGAGGGACCTCCTCCTGCCCATGTTCTACGAGCTCCTCAACCCCGACCCCGTGCGGGCCCGGGCGGCCTTTGAGGCCCTGCCCCTGGGGGACCTGATCGCCGAGATCCTGAAGCCCCTTAGGGAACAGGGGGTGCTGCGCCAGGACTTCTCCCTGGAGCGCATGGGCCGCACCTTGGCCGACCTCTACTTCCTCTCCGCCCTGCGCTGGGCCGCCTACACCCCGGGGCGGGACCTGGCCGAGGAGCTGGAGAAGAACCTCAGGCTCCTCCTCGAGGGGATGCTCGTCAGAGAAGCCCCCGCGCCCGGAGGGCTTTGAGGGCGGCCTCCCGCTCGTTCCAGGGCAGGGCCACCTGGCCCCGCTCCAAGGTGGTTTCGTGCCCCTTGCCGGCGAGGAGGACCGTGTCCCCGGGGCGGGCCTCGAGGATGGCCTTGAGGATGGCTTCCTCCCGGTCGGGGACGAGCTCGTAGACCCCGCCCTCGGCCCGGGCCGCCTGGGCCATGGCCTCCAGGATGGCGAAGAGGTCCTCGCCCCGGTGGTCCTCCTCGGTGAAGAAGGCCTTGTCCGCGAGGCGGGCCGCCACCCGGCCGATGTCCACGCGCCGCTGGGGGTCCCGCTCCCCGGCCGCCCCCACCACCAGAAGGAGCCTCCCCGGGGTGGTGGGGCGGAGGGTCTTCAGGGCGGCCTCCAGGCTCTTGCCGGTGTGGGCGAAGTCAATGACCACGCGGAAAGGGGCCTTGAGGACCACCTCCATCCGGCCCGGCACCCCGGGGAAGGCGGCGAGGCCCCCCAGCACCGCCTCGAGGCCTACCCCCAGGGCCAGGGCGGCGGCGCTTGCGGCGAGGGCGTTTTCCAGGTTGTAGGCCCCGAGGAGGGGCAAGAAGGCCTCCCCTGACCCCCAGGGGGTGTGGAGGCGGAAGGCCAGGCCCTCCGGGGTTTCCCGAAGCCCCTCCGCGAAGACCTCCCCTCCCTCCCCGAAGCTCAGGTGGGGCCTTTGGGCGAGCCGGGGGAAGTGGGGGAGGCTACGGGCGAGGACGGCGAACTCCGACCGCTCCACCAGGAGGGCCTTGGCCCGGAAGTAGGCCTCGGCGGTGCCGTGGAAGTCCAGGTGGTCGTCGGGGTAGAAGTTCACGAAGACCCCCACCCGGAAGGTGAGGCCCTCCACCCGCTTCAGGGCCAGGGCGTGGCTGGAGACCTCCAGCACGGCGCTTTTCAGGCCGCGGTCTGCCGCCTCCCGGAGGAAGGCGTAGACCTCGGGGGCCTCCGGGGTGGTGAAGTGGCCCACGGGGGGGCGGGCCTCCTCCCCCAGGCGAAGGCCCACGGTGGAGAGGAGGGCGCTTCCGCCCTGGGCCCGCTGGAGGAGGTGGTGGAGGAGGCTTGCCGTGGTGCTCTTGCCCTTGGACCCCGTGACCCCCACGAGGAGGAGCTTCCGGTCCGGTTCCCCGTGGAAGCGCCGGGCCAGGAGGGCGAGGGCCTCGCGGCCGTCGGCCACCTGGAGGTAGGGGACGGGGAGGGCGAGGGGCCTCTCCCCCACCACGGCCACCGCCCCCCGGGCCAGGGCCTCGGGGACGAAGTCGTGCCCGTCCAGGGGCTTCCGGTGGGGGAGGGGAACCCCGGGTACGGCCACGAAGACGAAGCCGGGCTCCACCCGCCTCGAGTCCAGGGTGAGGCCCCTGACGGGCACCTCCGGGGCGTCCTTACCGAAGAGGGCGAAGAGTTCCTTCAAGGTGGGCATGGCCTCGTTCCTCCGAAGGTGCGGGCTTCCGCAGCCCGTTTTCCCACAGCCCGCGCCGGCTTCCGCCTCACTCCCGCGGCCGGGCCATCAGGACCACGGTGACCTCTAGCCGCCTCCGGTCCCGCCAGAGGGTGAGGCGGACCCGGTCCCCGGGGCGGCGCTGGGCCACCAGGCGGACGACGTCCGCCTTGCCCTTCACCGCCACCCCGTCCACGGCCAGGATCACGTCCCCCAGGGCGAGGAGCCTCCCCTGGGTGTCCCGCTGGGCCCCTTTGAGGCCGGCCCTGGCCGCGGGGCTTCCCGGCTCCACCCGGTCCACCATCGCCCCCTGGGCGGAGGTGAGGCCCACGGCCCGGAGGAGGACGGGGGGGAGTTCGTCCAGGCTGATGAGGCTGGCCCCGAGCCACCCCCTTTGGGGGATGCCGAAGCGCTCCAGGTCGGCGATGCTTTGGGCCACCAGGTCCCCGGGCACGGCCACCCCGATGCCCCCGATCCCGGCCGGCCCCCCGATGACGTCGGCCACGAGCCCCACCACCTCGCCCTGGAGGTTGAGCAGGGGGCTTCCCGAGTTCCCCACGGTGAGGGGAGCGTCGGTGAAGAGGTACTCCCCCACCTCGGCTCCCACGCTCGGGTCCGGCAGGGGGACCTCCAGGGGGCCCACCCCCGAGAGGATGCCGAAGGAGGCTAGAGGCCCCTGGCCATAGGGGAAGCCCACCAGGACCACCCCCATCCCCAAGGGGAGGCGCCTTGCCTCCACCTGGGCGAAGGCCAGCACCCCGGGGGCCCGCGCCCCCCGGACGGTGAGGAGGGCGAGGTCAATCCCGGGGTCCACGGCGTAGCGCTCCGCGAGAAACGTCCTCCCGTCGGCGAGCCGGACGGTGAGGTCCTTGAGGTCCCGGATCACGTGGTAGTTGGTGACCACCCGGCTCGGCCCCACGAAGAAGCCCGTGCCTACCACGTCCTCCCCTCCGGGGGAGAGGGCGCTTCCTTGGACGCGCACCACCGCAGGAAGGGCCTTTTGGATCACCTGGGCCCGGGCCACCTCCTCGGGGGCAACCAGGCGCTGCCCTAGGACCAGGGCCAGGAGGAGGGCTAGGAGGAGAAGGGCCCGCATGGGCCTACATTACCTCAGGCGCGGGGATGCCGAGGAGGTCCAGGCCCGTGGCCAGGGTCCTTTGCAGGCTTTGGACGAGGCTTAGGCGGAGTTCCCTAAGCCCTTGGGGGGCAGTGAGGACGGGGGTGGCGGGCCGGCCGTTTTCCCGGGCGTTGTAGTAGGCGTTCCAGCTCGCCGCGAGGTCCAGGAGGTACTGGGCGAGGACGTGGGGGGTCTTCTCCTCGGCCGCCTCCAGCACCGCCTCCTCAAAGTCCAGGAGGTCCAGGGCCAGGGCCCGCTCGTAAGGGGTGGCCTGGGAGAGGTCCGGCGCTCCCCACTCCCCCGCCTTGCGCAGGATGCTGTGGGCCCGGGCGTGGGCGTACTGGACGTAGGGGCCGGTGTCCCCTTCAAAGGAGAGGGCCTCCTGGTAGCGGAAGTCAATCTGCTTCTTGGGCTCGGTCTTGACCATGCTGAAGCGGATCGCCCCCAGGGCCACCATCCGCGCCGCTTCCTCCTTGTCGGGGTGGTCGGGGTTCTTCTCCTCCACGATGGCCCGGGCCCTCCGGGTGGCCTCCTCCAGCACCTCGTCCACGCTCACGGCAAGCCCCTTCCGCCCCGACATCTGCCGCCCCTCCAGGAGGACGGTCTCGTAGGCCAGGTGGTGGGCCTTCTCCGCAAGCGCGGGGTAGCCCGCGAGGGCTAGGGCGGCCCGCACCAGGGCCTGGGGGTGGCTTTGCCGCACGTCAATGACGTTGATGGTCTCCTCCGCCTTGGGGGTGTAGGCCTCCCCCTCGGGGGCGCTCGTGCGGAGGCCGGGGTAGTAGGGGTTCTCGTAGGGGCGGAAGCGGAGGCCCTCCAGGATGCCCATCTTCCAGAACTGGAAGGCGATGTCCTTGGCGTAGTAGGTGGCCGTGCCGTTGGAGCGCAGGAGGACGAAGAAGGGGTCCTCGAGGCCCGGGATCACGGAGCTCGCGTCCATGACCAGGGCCCCGGCGTACTTCCCCTCCTGGGGGCGGAAGACGTGGGGGCTTTGCTCCAGGAGGGCGAGGGCCTTCTGGAGGAGCCCCGCCCGGACGATGTCGGACTCCCAGACGAGGAGGTCGTAGCGGGCGTTCAGGGCGCGCATGGTGGCCATCTGGGCGAGGAGGATCCGGTTCACCTCCTCCCGAAGCTCCCCCCGCTCCAGGGCGTGGAGGACTTCCTCAATGCCCGCCTGGAGCCTCTCGTACTCGGGGTCCTGGTGCAGGCGGACGTAGGCCCGGCCGGCGAAGTGGTCGTACTTCTCCTTCCCGTCCCAGGTGAGGCCGTAGTGGCGGA
Organism: Thermus thermophilus; assembly: GCF_019974155.1. Taxonomy (NCBI): domain Bacteria; kingdom Thermotogati; phylum Deinococcota; class Deinococci; order Thermales; family Thermaceae; genus Thermus; species Thermus thermophilus. Next base: position 1,813,353 of record NZ_AP025158.1, on the reverse strand, counting down.
GGGCGAAGAGGGTCTCCGCCGCCTGGCGGCCCGTGTCGTCAATGTAGTTGAGGACCAGGACCTCCCGGCCTGCATAGGCCAGGATGCGGGCGATGGCGTCCCCCAGGGCGATGTTCCGCAGGTGGCCCATGTGGAGCTCCTTGTTGGGGTTCACCGAGGTGTGGTCAATGAGCACCAGGCCCTCCCGCTTGGGAAAGGGCTTCCTCTCCTTCAAGGCCTCCTTCAGGAGGGCCTCCGTGGAGAGGCGGAAGTTCAGGTACCCCCCCACGGGGATGGCCTCCTCCACGAACTCGGGCAGGGGAAGCCGGTCCTTGAGCTCCTGGGCGATGGCCTGGGGGGGCTTCTTAAGTTCCTTGGCCAAGGCGAAAAGGGGGACGCCGTAGTCCCCCGGTTTGTCCTTGGGAGCCCGGGCCACCTTGAGGCGGACCGGAACCCCCATCTCCTTTAGGGTCTGGGCGATGGCCTCTTCCAGAGCGCGCCGCAGCATCAGGGGGTTATCTTAACCCCCCGCGGCCAAGGCGGGGAGGGCGAGGCCGGGGAGGAGCCCCAAGGCGAGGAGGAGGACCCCGGCGGCCACGACCGCGGCCCGGGCCCAGGGAGGGCCTGGGCGGAAGGGGGTCTCCTCGGGCCGCGCGAAGACGGCAAGCCCAAGCCCGAGGTAGTAGTAGGCGCTCACGGCGCTGGTGACGAGGGCCAGGACCAAGACCCCCCAGGCCCCGGCCCGGGCCGCCTCGGCGAAGGCCAGGTACTTGCCCCAGAAGCCCGCAAGGGGCGGCAGGCCCAGCAGGGAGAGCATGGCCACCAGGAAGGCGAGGCCCAGGAGGGGGTCTTTCCGGTAGAGGCCCCGGAGGGCCTCCAGGGGCACCCGGTCCGGGGAGACCTGGCTTAAGACGGCGAAGGCGAGGCCCGTGGCCAGGACGTAGGTGAGGAGGTAGAAGCCCAGGGCCTGGGCGTTCCCGGTGTAGAGGGCGAGGGCCATGTACCCGGCGTGGGCGATGGAGGAGTAGGCGAGAAGCCGCTTGGCCTCCTTCTGCGCCAGGGCCGCCAGGTTCCCCACCACCACAGAGAGGGCCACGAGAAGGGCGAGGGCCTCGGGGGGTGCGGCCACCCGGAGGAGGGCGGCGAAGGCCGCGGCCTTCACCCCCGTGGCCATGAAGAGGACCACGGGGGTGGGGCTTCCCTGGTAGACGTCGGGGGTCCAGAAGTGGAAGGGGGCGAGGGCCGCCTTGAAGCCCAGGCCCACGAGGAGGAGGCCCAGGGCCAGGGCGTAGAGGGGGCCTTCCCCGGGGGCGCCGAGGACGAGGCTCCCCGTGGCCCCGTAGTGGAGGGCCGCCCCGTAGAGGAAGAAGGCGGCGGCCAAGGCTCCCAGGAGGAAGTACTTGAGGGCGGCCTCGAGGCCCTGCCCCCGGCGCCAGGTGGCGAGGGCGTAGAGGGGGAGGGAGAGGGCCTCGAGGGCCACGAGCATCAGGAGGAGGTGCCGGGTGGAGGCGAGGAGGTGCATGCCCAAGGCGGCGTAGAGGACGAGGAGGTAGAACTCAAACCGCCCCGAGCGCACGAGGCCCACGGTCCACAAGGCCCCTAGGAGGGCGAGGAGGGTGAAGACCTGGGAGACGCCGTCCACCGCGTAGGGCCCGAAGGCGAAGGGCCTCCCCCAGGTGAGGAGGAGGCTTACGAGGGCCAAGGCCAGGCCCAGGAGCGTGGCCCGCTTCACGCCCTGGGGCGGGAGGACGAAACCGAGAAGGGTCAAGGCCACGGAGAAGACCGCGAGGATCGCCAGGGTCATGCGCCACCTCCAAGAAGCTTGGCGAAGGCCTCCGCCAGGGGGTGGAGCCCCCGGGCGAAGTAGCCGGGGAAGACCCCCATGAGGAGGAGGGCGAGGACGCTAAGCAGGGCGAAGCCCCACTCCGCCCCCGCGAGGTCCTTCACCCCAGACCCCCCCTCCTCCCAGAAGGTCTTCTGGAAGGCGGTGAGGGCGTAGGCCGCGGAGGCGATCACGGAGAGGAAGGCCAAGGCGGCGAGCCAGGGGCTCGCCTTGTAGGCCCCGAGGAGGGTCAGAAACTCCCCGGGGAAGCCGGAAAGCCCGGGGAGGCCCACCATGGCGAGGAAGAGGATGAGGGCCAGGGCGGCCATGCCCGGAGCGCTCTGCGCCAGGCCCCGGTAGCGTCCGATCTCCAGGGTGCCCGTCCGCTCGTAAAGCCTCCCCGCGAGGAGGAAGAGCCCCCCGGTGTAGACCCCGCTGGCCGCCAGGAGGTATAGCCCCCCCATGGCCCCTTCCGGCGTGCCCGAGAAGACCCCCAGGGCCGCCACCCCCATGTGGGAAAGCCCGGCGTAGGCCAGGAGGGTCTTGAAGTCCTTGGCGGCGAAGGCCACCCAGGCACCGTAGAGGGCGGAAAGGGCGGCGAGGAAGAGGAGGAGGCCCTGGACCTGGGCGAAGCCCTCGGGGGCCAGGGGGATGGCGAAGCGGAAGAAGGCGAAGACCCCCACCTTGTAGAGGGTGCCCAGGGCGTCGGCGAGGCCCGAGGGGTGGTTTTCCTGGTGGAAGGGGGGAAGCCAGGCGTGGAGGGGGAAGAGGGGCGTTTTAATGGCGAAGGCCAGGGCGAAGCCCAGGAAGACCCAGAAGGCGGCCTCTTCCTGGAGGGGGTGGGCGAGGAGGTCCTCCAGGAGGAAGGTGGGGCTTCCTCCCAGGGCCTTCGCCGCGAGGACGGCGGCGAGCATGGGCAAGGAGCCCGCCAGGGTGAAGAGGACGAAGGTGTAGAGGGCCCGCGTCCGCCCCTCCCCCCCGTAGAGGTAGAGCATGAGGAGGGCGGGGATGAGGGCGGCCTCAAAGAGGACGTAGAAGACGAGGAGGTCCCGGGCGGCGAAGAGGCCGAGGAGAAGCCCCTCCATGAGGAGGGCGAGGCCCAAAAAGCGCCCCTCCACCCTCGCCACCAAAGCCCCCAGGAAGACGGTGAGGGCGACGGTGAGGAAGAAGAGGGCGGAAAGCCCGTCCAGAGCGAAGGCCCAGTACACCCCCGCCCCGGGGAGGAGGGGGGCTTGGAAGGCGTGGGCCACCCCCCCCGGGTGGGTGAGGAAGAGGTAGAGGTTGAGGAGGAAGGAAAGCCCCGCCCCCAAAACCCCGAGGGCCCGGGGCAGGCCCAAAAGGAGCAGGGCCCCGAAGACCACCGGTAGAAGGACCGCCAGGACTACCACCGCATCACCCCCAGAAGCAGAAGCGCGCCCAGCACGAAAAGCAGGGCGTAAAGCCTAAGGTAGCCGGTCTGCAGGCGGGCCAGGGCCTGGCCCAGGTTCCTTACCCCCCCGCCTAGGCCGAAGTAACCCCCCAGGAGGCCCCGGTCCCCGTAGAAGAGGGCCTCCGCCAGGGCCTTCAAGGGGTTCACGATGAGGGCGTTGTAGGCCCGGTCCACGTAGAAGGCCTCCCGGCTCGCCGCCTCAAAGGCCAGGTACCAGGCGGGGAGGGCCTTGCGTTGGAAGAAGACGTAGCCCCCCCAAAGCCCCAGAAGGGCCACCGCCCCCGAGAGGGCGATGAGGGCCCACTCCACCCCTAAGGAGAGGTGGTGGGCCTCCACCTCCGCCAGGGCGGGCTTCAGGAAGGGTTCCAGGAGGTTAGGCAGGGGGTGGGGCAGGGCCAGGTACCCCGCGAGGACCGAACCCAGGGCCAGGAGGTGGTTGGGCCAGAGCATCACCGGCGGGGCCTCGTGGGGGTGGTGGTGGCCCCTTTCCTCCCCCAAAAAGACCAGGACGAACCAGCGCATGGCGTACATGGCGGTGAGGACCGCCACGAGGAGCGCCCCCACGTAGAACCCCACCCCCCCGAAGGGGTAGGTGAGGGTGGCGGTGAGGATGGCGTCCTTGGACCAAAATCCGGAAAGCAGGGGAAGGCCGCCCAGGGCCAAGGCCCCGATGAGGGCGTGCCAGCGGGTCTTGGGGAGGTGCTTCCAGAGGCCTCCCATCTTGCGCACGTCCTGCTCGCCCCCCAGGGCGTGGATCACGCTGCCCGAGGCCAGGAAGAGGAGGGCCTTGAAGAAGGCGTGGGTGAAAACGTGGAAGAGGGCCACCCAGTAGGCCCCCACCCCGGCCGCCAGGAACATGTACCCGAGCTGGCTGATGGTGGAGTAGGCGACGATTTTCTTGATGTCCGTCTGGCCGAAGGCGGCAAGCGCCCCATAAGCCGCGGTGAGGAGGCCGACCACGGCGATGGTGTAGGAGACGTCGGGGAGGACGCTATAGAGGAAGGAGCTCCGGGCGATGAGGTAGACCCCGGCCGTCACCATGGTGGCCGCGTGGATCAGGGCGGAGACGGGGGTGGGGCCGGCCATGGCGTCGGGAAGCCAGACCATGAGGGGGATCTGGGCGCTTTTGCCCACGGCCCCGAGGAAGAGGAGGAGGCCCGCCAGGGCGAGGAGGTCGGGGTTCTTCAGGGGGCCCTCCATGGCCTCCTTAAGCTCGCTGATGGAGAGGGTCCCGAAGAGGGCCCAGAGGATGGCCATCCCCAGCATGAAGCCCAGGTCGCCGATGCGGTTCACGATGAAGGCCTTGCGGGCGCTGTCGGCGTACTGGGGGTTTTTGTACCAGAAGCCGATGAGGAGGAAACTCGCCAGGCCCACCCCTTCCCAGCCGATGAACATCACCGGGTAGCTGTCGGCGAGGACCAGGGTGAGCATCATGGCGATGAAGAGGTTGAAGTAGGCGAAGAAGCGGCTGTAGCCCGGGTCCCCCGCCATGTAGCCGATGGCGTAGACGTGGATGAGGAAGCCCACGCCGGTGACGATGAGGAGCATGAAGCCGGAGAGAGAGTCCAGAAGGAGGCTGAAGGGGATGCCGGGAAGCCACTCCGCCTGGAACCGGGCCCCGCCCGAGAGGAGAAGCCCCGCCCCCAGGAGGAAGGAGGCGAGGACGAGCCCCGAGGCCAGGACCCCGGGGAGGGGCTCTCGCATCCGCTTGCCGAAGAGGCCGAGGAGGGCGAAGCCGAAGAGGGGCAGGAGAATCGTCCCGAGAAGCGCCATGCTTACCCCCGAAGCTCCGAGAGGTCGTCCACCGCGGTGCTTTCCCGGTGGCGGAAGATGGCCACGATGAGGCCGAGGCCCACGGCCACCTCGGCGGCGGCGATGGCGATGACCATGAGGGCGGCCACCTGGCCGTCAAGTCCATAGGCCCGGGCGAAGCCCACCAGGGAGAGGTTGGCCGCGTTCAGCATGAGCTCAATGGAGAGGAAGACCAGGATGGCGGTCCTCCGGGTGAGGACCCCGTAGACCCCGAGGGCGAAGAGGAGGGCGGAGGCGAGGAGGTAGCTCACCGCACCACCTCCTTCTCCCGCTCTTCCCGGGGCAGGGCGTCCAGGGGACGGGCGGGCTCCACCAGGGCCACGGCCACCACCGTGGCGGCCATGAGGAGGAAGCCTGCCGCAAGGAGGACGAAGAGCCAGTCGCCGTAGAGCAGGGGTCCCAGGGCCTGGGGAAGGCCGCCTTTGAGGTCCTGGGTGAAGGCGAGGTCCAGCCCCCAAAGCCCCGAGAGGAGGGCCCCCGCCACCCCTAAGGCCAAGAGGGCGGCGAGGGGCTTGGAACGCACCAGGGGGTCAAAGCCCACCTCCCCCTGGGCGGCGAAGAGGAGCATGATGACGAAGAGGAAGAGGACCACGATGGCCCCGGCGTAGACGATGATCTGGATAAAGCCTAAAAAGCGGGCGTCCAGGGCCACGTAGACCCCGGCCAGCACAAGAAAGTTTAGGATCAGGGCCAAGGCGGCGTGGATGGCGTTTCTTAGGGTCACCACCAGGACCCCGCTCAGGAGGAGGAGGAAGAGGGCCAGGCCTTCAAAGGGGCTCATCGCTTCCCCCCTTCCGTGGGGGCCTTGAACCCCTCCAGCTCGGGCCGCACGTAGGGCACCACGTAGCCCACCTTCACCGGCTTGCCCGTCATCTTGGCCTCGCGGCGCTGGGGCTTGGTGCCCACCACGTCCACCAGCATGTCCTCCTTGCCGTAGACGAGGTCGGAGTACTCGTAGTCCGCCATCTCAAAGTCGTACCCCAGGACGATGGCCCCCGTGGGGCAGGCCTCCTCGCAGAGGCCGCAGAAGATGCACCGGAGCATGTTGATCTCGTAGACCTTGGCGTAGCGCTCCCCCGCGGAGACCGGGTTTTCCGGGTCGTTCTCCGCCGGCTCCACGTAGATGGCGTAGGCGGGGCAGGCGGCGGCGCAGAGGGAGCAGCCGATGCACTTCTCCAGGCCGTTCGGGTGGCGGGTGAGGACGTGCCGCCCGTGGAAGCGGGGCTTCAGGGCCACGGGGGCGTCGGGGTAGGGGACGGTCACCGGCTTGGAGAAGAGGTACTTCAGGGTGATGCCGAGGCTTTGGGCGAGGGCCTTCAGGGTCATGCGCCACCTCCTTTGCGGGCGGGCTTAGGGGTGTAGAGGACCGCCCAGAGAAGGGCGAGGAAGCTCAGGGCGGAGAGGTAGAGGAGGTAGGTCCTGGGGAGGTCCAGGGCCACCACGAGGGCGGTGATGAGGAACCAGAGGAGGGCCACCGGGAAGAGGAAGCCCCAGCCGAAGCGGAGGAGCTGGTCGTAGCGCAGGCGGAACCAGGTGGCCCGGATCCAGATGAAGAGGAAGAGGAAGAAGGCGATCTTGAGGAACATCCAGAGGTAGGGGACCTCGAGGACGGGCATGGTCCAGCCGCCCAGGAAGAGGGTGGGGATGAGGGCGCTGGCGGTGATGAAGTGGATGTACTCCGCCATCTGGAAGAGGGCCCACTTGATGGAGCTGTACTCCGTGTGGTACCCGCCCACGAGTTCCTGCTCCGCTTCGGGGAGGTCAAAGGGGGTGCGGGCGGCCTCGGCCATGCTGGCGATGAGGTAGACCAAGAAGGCGGGGAAGGCGTAGAGGAAGAGCCAGCCGTGCTCCTTCTGCCAGTTCACGATGTCGTTCAGGTTGAGGCTGCCCACGAGGAGCACGGGGGCGAGGAGGGCGAGGCCCAGGCCGAGCTCGTAGGAGATGAGGCTCGCCGAGGAGCGAAGGGAGCCCAAGAGGCTGTACTTGCTCCCCGAGGCCCACCCGGAGAGGAAGATCCCGTAGACGGCGAGCTCGCTCACGGCGAAGAGGTAGAGGATCCCCAGGTCCAGGTTGATCACCCAGGGCTGGTAGCCGAAGAAGCTTCCCGGCGGGCCAAAGGGGATGAGCCCGAAGGCGAGGAGGGCGAAGACCACGGAGATGAGGGGGGCGAGGACGAAGAGGAACCGGTCCGCCTGGGCCACCACGATGTCTTCCTTGAAGATGCTCTTGATGGCGTCGGCGAGGGGCTGGAGGAGGCCAAAGGGCCCCACCCGGTTCGGCCCCATGCGCACCTGGAAGCGGGCGAGGAGCCGCCGCTCAACGAGGGTCATGAAGGCGAAGGCGGTGAGGAGGCCCACCACCACCAAGAGGGCCTTCAGGGCCACCATCCAATAGGGGTCTACGGGGTAGGACCAGGTCACGCTTCACCTCCCGCGGGCACCAGGACGCGCCCCTCCACCCGGAGGCCCGCCGCGGGCCCCAGGGCCGAGAGGTAGAGGTGGCCTTTGGGCACGTCCTCCCGGTGGACCACCCGGGCCTCCACCCGGCCGAAGGGGGTCTCCACGGCCACCTGGGCCCCCTCGGGCAGGGCCTCGGCCCGCGCCGTCTCCGGGTGGGCCCAGAGTTCCGCCCGGGCCGCCTCTTGGGCCTTGCCCACCGCCTGGTGGGCCTTCCACATGGTGGGCCGGAGGTAGAAGGCGCCCTCCCGCTCCTTGGGCCGGAGTTCCTTGAGGCGGAAAGAGAGGCGGCCCATGGCCTCCGGGACCTTCCGGGCCTTCAGCGCCTTCTGCGCCTCGAGGTGGAGCCGGAAGGGGGGCCTCACCCCCAGGGCCTCGGCCAGGAGGGCGAGGACCTGGAGGGCGCCCTCCGCCTCCCCGTTCTCTATGGGGGCGGGGCTTAGGGGGAGGACCCGGCCCTCCAGGTTCACGAGGTGCCCCCGCTTCTCGTAGAAGGTGGGGGCGGGGAGGACCACGTGGGCGTGGCGCTCCGCCAGGGGGTGGAGGTGGCTTAGGTGCATCACCACGAAGCGCTTGCCCTTAAGGGCCTCCTCCGGGGGCACGAAGCCGTAGTAGGCGTAGAGGGCCCCGGGTTCGTCCCAGGAGGCCCCCTTCGCCCCGGGGAGGACCCCCATGGCCTCGAGGCCCCGGGCGTTCGCCGCCGGGGTCATGGCGAGGACCTTGGCCCCCTTGCGCTCGGCGAGAAGGCGGGCCCTTTCCGCGGCCACGGCGTCCTGGAGGACACCGGCCCCGAGGATGAGCACCGGGTTCTTCGCCTTCTCCCAGGCCTCCTTCGCCTTCGCCACCGTTTCGCTCCCCTCCTTCTCCCCGAGGAGGGCGAGGAGGATCTCCCGCTCCTCCCCGGGCCTGTGGACCCCGTGGATGGCGGCCCACCGCATGAGGGGGGCGCGGTACGGGGCGAAGAGGGCCATCTTGTCCGTGCGGCGGGGCATCCTTTCCTTGATCTGCAGGTCGGCGAAGGGGGTGCCGTGGTTGTAGCGGTGGGGGGGCTTGAGGTCGCGCACGAACTCGGAGAGGCGGAGGTGGAGGATGGGGGCTTCCTCCGTGGGGTCCCCCAGAACCAGGGCGAAGTCCGCCTGGAGGAGGTCCTCCAGGGTGGCCGCCGGGAAGAGGCTCGCCGGGGCGGCGGTGCGGCCCTGGAAGTCCAGGTGGGGGGTCTTCAGGGCCTTGGCGAGCTCGGAGGCCAGGAGGCCTTCCTCTAGGGTGGCGTCGTGGGCCAGGTAAAGCCCCACCTCCTCGCCCCTCGCCCCCTTCAGGCCCTCCTTGAGGGCGAGGAAGGCCTCCTCCCAGGTGGCCTCCACGAGCCTCCCCTCCTTCCGCACCAGGGGGGTCTTGAGGCGGTTTTGGTCCGCCCACTCGTGGCCGAAGCGGCCCGCGTCGCAGATCCAGATCTCGTTGACCTCGGGCACCTCCCGGGCCCGCACCCTTAGGAGCTCGCCGCTACGGGTGTCCGCGGTGATCCCGCACCCCACGGGGCAGAGGGCGCAGGTGGTGGGGGTCTCCTCCATCTCCCAGTTCCGGGCGCGGAAGCGGGCGGTGAGGTCCAGAAGGGCCCCCACGGGGCAGATGTCCGTGATGTTCCCGGAGAAGCCCGAGGGGAGACCGAAGTCCATGGTGCCGATGAAGGTGTGCACCCCCCGCTCAATGAAGTCCAGGACCTCGTCCCCGGGGACCTCCTCAAAGTAGCGCACGCACCGCTTGCAGTGGATGCACCGCTCCCGGTCCAGGATGACGAAGGGGGAGAGGGGATGGTGCTTGTCCACGTGGCGGCGGGTGAACTCAAAGCGGGTGTAGACGGGAAGCTCCAGGGGGCCCTTCTGGTAGTACTTCTCGTAAAGCCCGTACTCCACGGTGCGGTCCTGGAGCTCGCAGGCCCCGCCCTTGTCGCAGGTGGGGCAGTCCAAGGGGTGGTTTAAGAGGGTGAACTCCACCATCCCCGCCTGGGCCTCCCGTACCACGTCCGAGAGGGTGTCCACCACCATCCCGTCCGCCACCGCCGTCACGCAGCTTGCGGCGAGCTTGGGCTGCCACTGGATCTCGGGCTCGCCCTTCTCGTTGAGGAGGGGCTTCCCGTCGGGGCCCTTTTTGGGAAGGCCCACCCGCACCAGGCACATGCGGCAGGCCCCGATGGGGGAGAGGTAGCGCTCCGAGCAGAAGAGGGGCACGTCGTACCCCGCGTGGAAGACGGCGTCCATGACGCTCGTCCCCGGGGGCACCTCCACGATGCGGTCGTTCACCTTGACCCGGACCATCTCACCTCCAGAGGGAAGGCCTGGGCACGGGGCGCTTCTCCCGCACCAGGGCCAGGTACTGATCCTTGAAGTGCCTTAGCGAGCCCTTCACCGGCCACACCGCCGCGTCCGCCAGGGGGCAGAAGCTCCGCCCTTCAATGAGGGGGAGGAGGGCTTCCAGGTTCTCCACGTCCTTCTCCTCCCCCTGGCCGGTGCCGATCTTGGCGAAGAGGTTCACCATGAACCCCGCCACCCCCTCCCGGCAGGGGGTGCACTTGCCGCAGGACTCGTGGGCGTAGAAGCGGGTGAGGTTCCACATGGCGTCCACCATGCTCACCCGTTCGGGGATGAGGATCACGCCCCCTGTTCCCAGCATGGAGCCCTTGGCCTGCAGGTGCTCGTAGCTCATGGGGGTGTCCAGGACCTCGTCCGTGAAGGGCAGAGGCGGGGTGGAGGACCCCCCGGGGATGAGGGCCTGGATGGGCTCCAGGGGCCCGCCCGCCCACTCGTAGATGAGCTCGCGGAACGTGGTGCCCATGGGGAGCTCGTACACCCCGGGGCGTTTCACGGGCCCGGAGATCTGGTAGAGCTTCATCCCCTTGGACTGCTCCGTGCCCATCCCCGCGAACCAGTCGGCCCCCCGTTCCATGATGGGCACCACGGAGGCCAGGGTCTCCACGTTGTTGATGGTGGTGGGCTTGCCCCAAAGCCCCGCCTGGGCGGGGAAGGGGGGCTTCAAGCGGGGGTTCGCCCTAAGGCCCTCCAGGGAGTTCATGAGGGCCGTCTCCTCGCCGCAGATGTAGGCCCCGGCCCCCCGGTGGACGTGGAGGTCAAAGGAGAAGTCCGTGCCGAAGAGGTTCTTCCCCAGGTAGCCCCGGGCCCGGGCCTCCTTGATGGCTTGTTCTAGCCGGTCCGCCGCCCGGCGGTACTCCCCGCGGACGTAGATGTAGCCCACCGTGGCCCGGATGGCGTACCCGGCGAGGATCATCCCCTCAATGAGGAGGTGGGGGACGTCCTCCAGGATGTACCGGTCCTTGAAGCTCCCGGGCTCGGACTCGTCGGCGTTGCAGATGAGGTAGTGTTGCTTCCCGTCGTCCTTGGGCATGAAGCTCCACTTGAGCCCCGTGGGGAAGCCCGCCCCGCCCCGGCCCCTGAGCCCTGAGCGCTTCACCTCCTCTATGACCTCGTCCGGGGTCTTCTCCTTAAGGACGCGCTTCGCCGTCTCGTACCCCCCGTGCCGGAGGTAGTAGTCCAGGGTCCAAGACCCCTCCTTCCCCACGTGGGCGTAGAGGGTCCTTTGGAACCTGGGGTCAAGTCCAGAGACGATGGGGCCCGTCATACCTCCACCTCGTGCACGTGGTGGCCGCACTTGCCGGGAAGCTCAATCTCCCCAAGCCGCTTCCCCGCCCTGAGGCCCGCGAGAAGGGCCTCAAGCCTCGCCCGGGTCACGCACTCCACGTAGGGCTCGTCGTTCACCTGGACCACGGGGGCGGTGTGGCAGCTTCCCAGGCACTCCACCTTCTGCACGCTGAAAAGCCCGTCCGGGGTCACCTCCCCCGGGCCGATGCCCAGGGTCTCGGTGAGGTAGTCCCAAAGCTCCTCGGCCCCGGCGAGCTTGCAGCTTAGGGTGGCGCAGACCTGGAGGTGGTAGCGCCCGGTGGGCACGAACTGGTAGTAGGAGTAGAAGCTCGCCACCCCCATGACCTCCGTGGGGGTGGTGCCCACGAGGCGGGCGATCTCCTCTATGCGCTCGGGCCGGATCCAGCCCTCCTCCTGCTGCACCCGCCTAAGGAGGGGCATGATGGCGGCGCGGCGCCCTTCCGGCGGGTACTTGGCGAAGGTCTCCTCCAGAAAGTCCTGCTTGTCGTCAAAGAACCCCATCTTCCCTCCCTTAGCGGTCCACGTCCCCCATCACGGGGTCAAGGCTGGCGATGATGGCCACCATGTCGGGGACCTGCTCCCCCTTGCAGGCATAGGGGAGGCTTTGCAGGTTGACGAAGCTCGGCGCCCGCACCTTGACCCGGTAGGGCATGGAGCCGCCGTCGGAGACGATGTAGTAGCCGAGTTCCCCCCGGGCCGACTCCGTGGGCACGTAGACCTCCCCCTTGGGGGGGTGGAAGCCCTCGGTGTAGTGCTTGAAGTGGTAGATGACCGCCTCCATGGAGGTCTCCAGGAGGGGGCGGGGGGGCGGGGTGATCTGGGGGTTGGGGTCGCGGACGGGGCCCGGTTCTAGGCGCTCCAGGGCCTGCCGGATGATCTTCACCGATTCCCGCATCTCCCGGATGCGGACGAGCATCCGGTCAAACACGTCCCCCCTCTCCCCCAGGGGCACGTCAAAGGTGTAGGTCTCGTAGCCCGAGTAGGGGTAGGCCTTGCGCACGTCGTAGTTCACCCCGCTCGCCCTTAGGGACCCCCCGGTGAGGCCGAGATGGATGGCCACCTCGGGCGGGATCACCCCCACGCCCCGGGCCCTCTCGTAGAAGATGGGGCTTTCGGCGAAGAGGGCCTCGTACTCGTCAATGCGGTGGGGCATGACCTCCAGGAACTTCTTGAGCTCGGGGACGAACTCCTCGGGGAGGTCTTCCTTCACCCCGCCGATGCGGATGTAGTTGTGGTGGAAGCGCTGGCCCGTGACCCACTCAAAGAGGTCCAGGATGGTTTCGCGCTCGCGGAAGGCGTAGAAGAAGGGGGTGAGGGCCCCGAGGTCCAAAAGCCCCGTCCCCAGGAAGACCAGGTGGCTCGCCAGGCGGGAAAGCTCGTTCAGGATGACCCGTATGGTTTCCGCCCGGGGGGGCACCACGGCCCCCACCAGCTTCTCCACCGCCAGGGCGTAGGCCAGGTCGTGAGCGAAGGAGTGGAGGTAGTCCATCCGGGGCGTGTAGGTGAGGTTCTGGAGGTAGGTGCGGTGCTCCATGGTCTTCTCAAAGCCCGTGTGGAGGTAGCCGATGTGGGGCACCACCTCCAGGACCTCCTCCCCGGAGAGGGTCACCATGAGGCGGAGTACCCCGTGGGTGGAGGGGTGCTGGGGGCCCACGTTCAGGGTCATCACCTCGGTGCGGAGCTCCTTGGCCTCCTCCGGGGGGGCGTCTAGGGGGATCTCCTCCAGGAACTCTTCCCTCATCCTTTAACCTCCCGGGCCTTCTTCAGGTCGGCCCAAAGGGACCTGTAGCCCTTGCGGCTCCCGCCCTTGTAGAAGGTGAGGCCGGGGTCCTTGCCGGTGAGGGCGGCGCGGAACTCCGCCGGGATGATGTACCGCCCCTCGCGGAAGAGGGTGGGGGTCTCCCCCAAGGGGTAGTCCTTGCGCAAGGGGTGGCCCTCGAGGTCCTCCGGGGTGAGGATCTTGCGGAGGTCGGGGTGGCCCTCAAAGACGATGCCGAACATGTCGTAAACCTCCCGTTCCAGGAAGTTGGCGCTCCCCCAGAGGTCGGTGACCGTGGGGAGCCTGGGGTCCTCCTCGGGCACGTAGACCCGGGCGAAGAAGCGGCTCCCGTCCCCGTCCTTCCAGCCCGGGAGGGAGACGAGCTCGTAGACCACGGCGAAGCGCTCGGGCTTCCTCTCCGGGTA